>JBCQTT010000039.1:0-8399 GCA_047174765.1 Rikenellaceae bacterium
GCTAAATAATCGCCCTCGTAAAAGGCTCGGCTACCTCACACCAAATGAAAAATTTAAACAAATATTAACTATGAATTCAGTTGCATTTGCAGGTTGAATGCAGCTTTTATTACCTTTGCGCTAGTATGGAGATCGAAAAGTATGTCATAGCAGAGGATCGGTTGCTCGTGGAGTGGACTTTGAAGGGTGATAACAGCGCCTTCGAGTTTCTCATTACGCGCTACAGCGAGTCTATACGCCGATTGTTACACTCCTGTTTGGGCGGTGGATCGGAGCTCGATATCGACGACTTGATGCAGGAGAGCCTCATTAAAGTCTACCTAAATCTACATCGTTACGACCCTCGCTACACATTCGGGCAGTGGATCTACACCATCGCCCGCAACACATTCATCGACTCATACCGCAAGCGACAAGACGAGATGTCTCTCGACGAACGGTTCGCAACAACCCCCGAAGAGCGCAGCCCAAACCCCGAACAAAGTATCATCAACAGCCAAAAACGAACCCAAATCGAAGAGTGTATCTCCCACCTCTCGCCACGCCATCAGGAGCTCTTCAAGATGCGGTTCTTCGACGAATACTCATACGAGGAGATAGCCGAAAAACTCGATATGCCCCTCGGAAGCGTCAAAACCAATATTCACAGAGCAAGGGCTCAAATGTGCAAATTCCTAACCGAACGAGAGAGTTGGTAACGGGATGGAGAACCCAACAACACTGATGTTTTGAGTTTAGGATATACACACGAAAAAAGTGCAACTAGCATCTTTTTCTCACCTCTCCTCTAAATCACCTCTTCGTGCAGATCAAGACCACATACATTTCTCATAGATTTGATCTTTGGGGAGAAACCTAAAGTTACGATTTTTCATCTTACGCACTTATTATTCGGAAAATTTTATGTACGTTTGCATTACATATGCAAAAAATAACTATTACGAAACAGACATATATAATATAACATATTAAAATAAAAGCTTTTAGCTGTTTATTCTTACCTACAAATCGACCAAATTTGACACGAAGAATAGACTGGCGGAGTCTTTGCTACATACCTGTGGCATAGACTCTCGTTGGTTCTTCGTGTAGGGTCTTGGTCGAACCTGTGGGTGGGAACTTATCGAGATCTATGCCCTTTTTTGTGTTTGGCAGGTTGGTTTTGGCAAGCAACTTAAACTCCACAAAACCTATGACAAAAAAGAACACAGTAGCCGTAATATACCTCTGCGACCGCCTATCCGAAAAGGTGATACGCAACCGCCAAAAACTCCAACGCAGACTCCAACGTGCCATCGAAGAGATGGTAGAAGATGGATTCTCTTGCTTCATTCTGCCTCTCGATGAGCGCAGCCCACTCCCCTCGAACTTCATAGATGCAATCACATCCGCGAAGTCACACAACTCTAACATCCACCTTACAATTATGCTCCCCTACGAAATTGAGGAGTGGTCTAACAAATCACCTGCCGAGCGGCTAAAGATCTATACCCAGTACGCTGACGAGATAATCTACAACCAAAAAGAGTATATTTGTGGAGAGCTAACGAATCAAGTAGATAACCTACTCGAAAAATCATCTGCCCTAATAATCTACTACGAAAAATACTGCTCGCAACTCACATACATCACCCACAAAGCACAGATCGGTCGTCTACCACTAATAAATATCAATATCTAAAAATCCGCTTAATTGACTGAATCACAGACACATATAGTTATATCTGCATTTTTCGATTTGGTTTGCATTACATTCAGTTGTTAATAGTAGGCGCAGCCTACGTAGCTATATGTTGAGAAATGGGAGATAAAGCAGAGCTTTAATCTAACATTTCTCAACGTGTAGCAAATTGAGAATCAATCTATTAACAACCGCAACAAAGAATAGCTCCGCGGAGAGCACTCCGCCGCCGCCCGCGCAGGGCAGTGGTCGAGATTATTAACGCACCAGTAGTATACACTCCTCATAGATTTGATCTTTTTGATGAAACCTAAAGTTGCGATTTTTTAATCTTAGGAGAAATAGTGTGGTCTTATTTTTATCTTACTCGCTTATTATTCGGAAAATTTTGTGTAAGTTTGCAAATAGAGTAAACCAAACGACTATGATAAACAGATATGCTACAATGAAGTATGCTCGATGTGGTGCGAGCAGCCTCGTTATGCCCAAAATATCACTAGGGCTATGGCACAACTTCGGTGCAAACGAAAGCTACGAAAGAGCACGTGATATGATCCTCCACTCCTTCGACCGCGGTATCACCCACTTCGACCTCGCCAACAACTATGGCGACATCCCCGGAAGTGCCGAAGTCACATTTGGGAGAATATTGAGGGAGGATCTGCATCTACATCGCGACGAGCTACTCATATCGACCAAGGCGGGACACGATATGTGGGATGGGGTCTATGGCTGCAACTCCTCGCGCAAGAGCCTAATTGCGAGTGTCGACCAGAGCCTCCAACGCACACGACTCAACTACTTCGACATATTCTACACCCACCGCTACGACGGGATAACCCCAATCGAGGAGACGGCGCAAGCCTTGACCGACATTGTGCGAAGTGGCAAGGCACTCTATGTAGCGATCTCGAAGTACCCCGTCGCAGAGGCGCAACAGATCTACACACTCCTACGAGAAGCCCACACCCCAGCAATTGTTGCACAATATAGATATAGCCTCTTCGAGCGCTCAATGGAGCAGACAATCCTCCCCCTCGCAGCAGAGAATGGAGTTGGCGTCGTAGCATTTTCGCCCCTTGCACAGGGTCTGCTGAGCGACAAATATATAAAGGGAATCCCCGCAGGGTCGCGTGCCGCAGGTGCGTCGAAGTTCCTCACCCCCGCCTCCATCACCCCGGAGAAGATGGAGGCTATCATTGCACTCAACAATATCGCAGAGTCTCGCAACGAGTCACTCGCTCAGATGGCATTGGCGTGGGCAATGCGCGACGAGAGGGTAACTTCACTCGTCATCGGGGCGAGTTCGTGTGCCCAGATCGACGAAAATCTGAAAGCCATTGACTCCACTCCATTCACCGCGGAGGAGCTTGAGGCGATCGACAAAATCACGTTACACCTATAATTAATAAGCAATACAGATGAAAAAAGAGTTCAAAGTAGCCATTTTCGACCTTGACGGAACCTTAACAAACAGCAAAAAAGAGCTCTCTCCTCGCAACCGTGAGGCATTGATATCTCTGCAAGAGCAGGGTGTAAAAGTTGTCCTCGCCTCGGGGCGCCCTACGTATGGAATCATCCCCATCGCAGATGAGATTAATTTGAGTCACTATGGTGGATATATCTTGTCGTTTAACGGTGGCGTGATCCTCGATTATGCAGCTAACGAGGTGATCTACAGCCAACAGCTTGGCGAGGATCTAATCGCCCCCCTCTACCAAGCATCTGTCGAAGAGGGGTGTGTTATCCTCTCCTATCGAGGGCGGGAGATCCTCACGGAGGATACCGAAAATCAATATGTTAAGTTCGAAGCTATGTTGAACAAGATGCCGACACGTCGCGTCGAATCATTCGTCGAAGAGTTCGCCTGCAAAGTACCAAAGTGTTTGGCTGTGGGTGATCCCGAACGATCAATAGCCCTCGAAAAACGTCTCGTCGCAAAGTTCGGTACGGTGATGAATATCTATCGCTCCGAGCCATTCTTCGTGGAGCTCGTGCCACTCGGCATCGACAAGGCGCAATCCCTCGCACGACTAGCTCAACACCTCGCAGTTACATCCGAGGATATGATCGCATTTGGCGATGGATTTAATGACCTCTCAATGATTGAGTTTGCAGGTCACGGAGTAGCGATGGCAAACGCACAAGAGGTGGTTCGCCAACGCGCCAACGCCACCACATTGACCAACGACGAGGATGGTGTGGCGCACTACTTGGAGTCGAATATTCTCCACAAAAAATGTTAAAGAGATTGTTTTTTTGAAACAGCCTCGATTAGCTATTTTTTAGATACGCAAAGCCCAATTTGCGAAAAAATAGAGATATTTCTCGTTGTTTTTTTATTTTTCACGCCACAAGGTTGCGTATTTAGATTTTTATTCCTATATTCGCTTACTCTTTGTCTCCACCAAAGAGCCCAAAAGTGCGAAAAGAGAGGAGATAACGACAAATGACGTTTGGGGGTGGGTGCGAAAAAGTGGCGAACAGGCGGCGGACAAGGAGGTGGTGAGGTTGAAAAGAGATGTCCCATCCAGACAAGAACGACAATTATAACAGGAAATTAACAAGTAACAATAATAACTACAAATAAATTCAAAAATTTTAACTTACTTACTACAACTATGAAAAGATTATTTTCAACATTGTCACTCACAGCAATGGCAACAATGTCAGTTATGGCGCAAGCTTCAGAGACTATCGAGGGCGAAAGTATGCACCAAGTTCTAATGCAGAAGTTCCTCGAGGGAGGATGGGAGTGGATGCTTCCAGTACTTTTGTGTTTGGTTATTGGATTGGCAGTTGCTATCGAGCGTATCCTTTACCTAACACTCGCAACTATCAACACAAAGAAGTTCATCGCAGCAGTTGACGAGGCTCTTACATCAGGCGGAATCGAGGCAGCTAAAGAGGTTTGCCGCAATACACGTGGACCAATCGCTTCAATCTACTATCAGGGTCTAGATCGTTACGACCAAGGATTGGATTCAGTAGAGAAGGCAGTAGTTTCATACGGATCAGTACAGACAGGACTTATGGAGTCAGGACTTAGCTGGGTAGGACTATTCATCGCGTTGGCTCCGATGCTCGGGTTCATGGGTACCGTAGTCGGTATGATCGGTGCGTTCGATGCGATTCAGGCAGCAGGTGACATCTCACCAACACTCGTTGCGGGAGGTATCAAGGTAGCCCTTCTTACAACGTTGATGGGACTTATCGTTGCGGTTATCCTACAGCTTTTCTACAACTATATCATCTCAAAGATCGACTCTTTGGTGAACGATATGGAGGATTCGTCTATTACTTTGGTTGATATGCTTACAGCATACAAGAAGTAATATATCAAGACGTTACTCTATATTAGATAAGGTGTAGAATATTAAGCTATAGGAATAAAATGAAAAATATTAGTGTATTAAAAATAATGCTAATCCTGATGATGGTCATCACCATCGGATTGGTTGCAGCAGCCGTTTCGACAGGTGCTCCCGAGGTTATGGGCTATAACCTCATCTGGGCATACTTCCTTGTCACATTCGGACTTGCGTCGGCTGTATTCTGTGCAGTCTTTGGAATGGTTAAGGCATCAGAGGGTCTCCTCAAAGCAGCTATTTCAGTAGGTGTTGCCGCAGCGGTAGTGATCGTATCGTACGTTATCGCATCGGGACACTCAATCCAAATCGTTAACCTCGGCGACGGAGGATACTTCGGCGAGTGGGAGACAATGATCTCTGAGGCATCAATCTATGTAACCTATGTAGTCTTTGGTGCAGCAACATTGGCTGCTATCGGAGGTCTCGTGTTCAACTTCATCGAGGTTATGAGCAAGGGTGGTCTTCTCGAAGAGGAGGACGTAGTAGCTGAGGAAAAATAGTAGGAGGAGATAACAATGGCAGGTAATAAGAGAACAGTACAAGAGATCAATGCCGGCTCAATGGCCGACATCGCTTTCCTCTTGCTCATCTTCTTTCTCGTTGCCACCACAATGAATACCGACACAGGTCTGGTGCGTATGCTACCACCAATGCCTGAGGACGAACAACAACAGGAGGATATCAAGGTTAAAGAGCGTAATCTATTCCTTGTATTCGTTTCTGGAAGCGGTAACATTATGGCGGGCGGAGAGCAGTTGGACATTAGGCAACTCAAGGATAAAGCTAAAGAGTTTATCGTAAACCCCTACGACGATGATAACCTTCCCGAAAAGAAGGTGACATCATTCGACCTTCCCGGCGGTGGTAGCTGGAACTATGGCGTTAGTCAAGGTGTAGTATCACTTCAGACAACACGCGAGACAAGCTACGACGTCTATATTATGGTGCAGAATGAGTTGACACGTGCCTTCAACGAGGTGAGAAACGATGTGTCAATGAATCGCTTCGGCAAGTTGTATGCAGATCTACCAGACGAGCAGCGCAACGTTGTAACGAAGGCTATTCCACTAAAGATTTCTGAGGCTGAGCCTCGTCAAATTCAAAAATAGTAGAGATTATGGCAGTAATGAAAAAGAAGGGTGGCAAGGGATTGCCCCCGATCTCGACAGCGTCGCTTCCTGACGTTATCTTTATGATCCTTTTCTTCTTTATGGTCTCTACGACGATGCGAGAGCAGGAGTTGCTGGTAATGTACAAACTACCGGGAGCGACAGAGGTTCAGAAACTAGAGAAGAAACAGTTGGTTAGTTATATCCACGTTGGAAAACCATCGTTGGCAATGCAGTCTAAGTTCGGTACAGCACCACGTATCCAGATGAACGACTCATACAAAACAACAAGTGATATCTTGGACTTTATCGCCGCAGAGCGTGATAAGTTGTCTGAGGCAGATCGTGCTTCGATGACTGTCTGCTTGAAGGCTGACGAGAGCACAAAGATGGGTATCGTAACCGACGTAAAGCAAGAGTTGCGTAGAGCAAATGCGTTGAAGCTATCATATTCAGCACAGAAGTCTCTAGGATACTAACCCATCCCAAAGAGTCAACTCAAACTTAAACAGAAGATCAGAGAGTTCACATAGGTTATACTTTAGAGTATAACCTATGTGAACTCTCTCTTTGTTGTGGTGGCGAATTGGGGAGTGCCGGAGGAGAGGGGAGGGCGTACCTCCAGAGGGCGGAGATTGCTCCTTTAGATTTGGATGACACTTGTACTCGGTTGTTAATAGTAATTAATGATAAATGATTAATGTTTAATGATTAGTGGTGATGCAACAACTCTTTTAGATTGGGGCAGACACTTATGTTCGATTGTTAATAGTAGGCGTAGCCTACGTAGCTATATATTGGGAAATATTGCTGTCCGGTAAACCTAGCAGCACCCCACAACAAACCATCTGAGATGTACTCTATGCACATTTCAGATGGATTTTTTTTTAGTAAGCCCCTCATTCCAGATTCAAAGCAAGTTGGATACCGTCTGGAGGAGCAAGATCAGCCCTCAAACCAATGGTTTCCCACGAAGCATCGGGTGCCTCCATAAAGGCGATGAAGTCGACATAATACATCAACATAAGCCGAGCCATCGTAACCACTTGTGAGAACGAACATCGACGCTTTATCATTCGGCTAACGATCGTGCAAAGCAGGTTCGCAATCAACGTAACCCACGTTTGAATTTGGATTGCATTAACGCTGTCACCATAGAAGAAATGGAGTTGGAAATTCTGCTTTAACTGCTTATACAGCGTCTCAATAGCCCATCTGCGCTTGTATATCTCAGCAATATCCTCGACCGAAAAGTCGAAATTATTTGTCAGCAGGACAACCGATTTATGACTATTCTCACTCCACAGCTCCACCCTGCGAGAGTAGTGCTTTAGCTCGCCTCTCTCGAACATAATGTTCTGGTCTTTGTGCGTTACAAGCCCATCGGGACTGACGTAGGTTGTTGATTTCAGCACCTCAAATTTAAGATTCTTCTTCATCTTGGTGACGTAGCATACACCATCCTCGGTGAGTCTCTCAAACTCTGCGATGTCGATATATGCTCTATCGACAGCCAAAATAGATGATTTGGGCAGATGCACCTCCTTAAGCAGATAATGGTCGTGTTTGGCTGCCGAAGTGAGCTGAACCACCATCGGAACACCCACATTGTACTTCATCAGCGTATGCACCTTCATTCCGCCCTTCTTCTTGCCACTTTTGGGGTGTCTGCCTACACCTTTGAGAATGTTGTCAAAGAGCGATATGGTCGTTGAATCCATCATATAGAGCAGTCGTTCCCACTCTTTTGTTGCAGTTTTATTCCGGCTGTCCGCTAAAAATGGTGCGTACTGGTGCAATAGGTGGCGATACACCTCTGCGAAGAACTCCTGAGGACGACGTTTGTTCGCTTCGGCAAGGGTGCTACGACGTGCGAGGTAGTCGATGCCCAAATGGTGGAGTTTGTGTGACTCAGCTTTCATCCCAATCTCCAATTCTCGCAGAGAATCAAAGTGTTTCATCACGCCAAAAAGCATAATGACGAGGTGCGTATAGCCATCAAGTTTCTTGACATACGCTTCGCTACCAGTCGTTTTGCGACTTATTTTCTCGATTTCAGCCCTTTTTACGAAATTTAATAGCTGATTATAGACCGGCTGTCCGGTAAAATTTGTACTTTTGCCCATGTAATCTGTAGTTGTCGTAGACCACAAGTTACAAATTTTTGGGCTAACTCCGCATTTCGTGGAATTAGCCCTGCTTTTTTATCGCTATTTTGGGTTTGCCGGACAGCAATAA
>JBCQTT010000003.1:0-5214 GCA_047174765.1 Rikenellaceae bacterium
CGTCCTAAACAAAACTAACTGGCTCCATTTGATCCGATACACTGGCTCCATTTAGTCCGATACGACTGGCTCCGTTTGATCCGATATGGTGGCTCCGTTTGGGGTGATATAGTCAGTAACAGGTGGTTATCGTTTTAACTTCTACGATTTCGACATCAACACAGACTCAATGACTCGCTACCTTACAGTCGGAGTGGGATATCTATTCTAAGTAGGAGGCGTCTAAACTACAACAAAATCGAGCGGTGAACCAATTTAGGTTTGCCGCTCAATTTTTGTTCGTGATGACTTATCTCAATTTTTGTAAGTTTTTTCTATTTTCAAACTCACGTTAAATAGATGAGTTAGCAGAATTGAACCGCGATATATATGGTTTGATTCTGCTATTTTTGTGCTACGTATTTTGTGTCGCTTGCGCGCAAGCTCTCCGTGCCAAGCGACAAACTCATACCACGCCCTCACAACAGCCATCGCCGATTGAGAACGCCCCGACAAAAGGTAACTCAGAGCCGCCAACCCATCCAAGAAGGGACGAACCAATGCCACCACAATACGCTGCGAGGTTGGGGCACACTTAAACAGCATAGCCAAATTATTACGATGGTTAAGTTGTGTTTTGCGCGCAGACTCCACATTGAGAGTGCCACCACCTAGGTGATAGACCACACTCCGTGGAACAATACGCACCCTATATCCAGCAAGTTGCATCCTCCAACAGAGATCTATCTCCTCCATATGGGCAAAGAAATCGGAGTCGAAACCACCCAAAGAGCGAAAGATATCAGCTCGACAGGCAAACGCTGCCCCGCTAACCCAAAACACATCTCGCACATCATCATATTGTCCTCTATCCTCCTCTATTTGTGAGAGTATGCGTCCGCGACAGAAAGGGTAGCCCAAGTAGTCGATAAACCCACCCGCGGCACCTGCATACTCAAACATATTTCGATTCTCAACAGACCGAAGTTTAGACCCCACAGCAGCTACATCGCAATTCGACGAAAGCTCCTCAATGAGCGGTTCACACCACCCCTCACTAACCTCAACATCGGAGTTTAGGAGGATAAATATATCGTGAACGAGCCCTTTGAGAGCACGATTATACCCCTCGGCAAATCCCCAGTTGCGATCTAGTTCGATAATCTCTACGCGCGGTGCAAACTCCTGTCGCAGAATATTACACGACTCATCATCCGACGAGTTGTCGGCAACAATAATGTCGACCCAATCGGGTGTGTTCTCAACAACAGAGGGGAGAAATCGACGCAGGTGCTCCGCTCCATTCCAATTGAGGATAACTACGCCACAAGATTTCACCATAGCGCTATTTCTTTTCGTGAGCATCCATCCACTTCGCCACCTTTCCACCGACACGTTTCTGCTTCCAGCGTCGATGTGACCAGAGCCACATATGTGGATTCTGTCGAATTTCGCTCTCCAATAGATCTATATAACGACGAGTGATCTCGGTAGTATCTATCTCCTCCACCCCATCCCATATCGGTTTGAAACAGAATTTATAGCGCCCACGACCAATACGCTGTTGATAGACAAAGTATACAGGAAGTTTCATTCGTCGCGCAATCTTCTCTCCCCCCTCAAAAAACAGAGTCTCCTGCCCCAAGAATGTAAACCAACTACTATCGGGAAAAACACGTGGGTTCTGATCTGCAATAAGTCCCAACACATAGCTCTCATTTCTAAAACTTGTTCCATTCTTCACCACAAAACGGATCGACTCCTTAGCTGCGAGAGGATATACTTTGTGCTGACTACGCAGACGCTTAAAGAGCACATCCGAGATCTTACTTCGTAGAGGGTGGTAGACAGCCAACATCCTCTGATTAGCGAATTTACTCCACGTAGACAGATACTCCCACATACCAAAATGAGCAGTAAGTGCAACCCAACTCTTATCAACTGTCAACTCTCGTAAATGTTGAGCGGAGGTGGGGTCATCATCTGTTTTGCACCTCATTGAAGGGAATATTTTATCGCCAGATCTACGATTTGCTTGAGCTATAGATCCAACCATAATCTCAGAGAGAACGACATAGAAATCATCACAAATTTTCTTTCTCTCTTTTTCGCTCTTTTCGGGGAAGCTTGTGGCAAGATTTGCAACAACAACCTTTTTGCGATATTTCACAGCGCGATAGATTATGAAGTATAACATCGGTGCAACAACCTTATAGAGTACAAAGTGTGGGAGAATCGAAAATCCTCGACAGAGAGCCCAAAAAATCTCCAACAAAAAGCTCTCCCAACGGTTCAGATCTTTTTTACTGTTCATCGTCGTCGCTACTTTTTAATCCATACTTCTCGGCATTTGTCATACGCCCCTTTTTCTCGGGCTTCGCAGCTCCCGCAACAACCATCACAAATTCGCCCTTAGGTTCGTGCTCACGGAAGTGCGCCAACACTTCGGCTATTGTGCCACGTACGGTCTGTTCGAACTTCTTTGTAAGCTCGCGAGTTATAGAGACTTGACGCTCCGCCCCAAAGGTTTCAGCAAACTGCTCTAGACTCTTAACAATTCGATATGGTGACTCATAAAATATCATTGTACGCTCCTCCGTAGCTAATGCTGCGAGATGTTTCGCACGACCTTTCTTTTGTGGCAAAAAACCCTCGAAGCAGAATCTGTCGCAAGGAAAACCACTCTGAACCAATGCCGGAATAGCAGCCGTAGCCCCCGGCAGAGTCTCAACCTCAATCCCCTCTTCAATACACTTGCGAACGAGTAGAAACCCCGGATCGGAGATGCCGGGAGTACCAGCATCCGACACAAGTGCCACACTCTCACCTGCCGCTATTCGCTCAGCGATCATTGTGCAAGTTGCGTGTTCGTTGAATTTGTGGTGAGAATACATCCTCTTCTCTATTTCGAGATGTTTGAGTAGGAATGCAGTTGTTCTAGTATCCTCCGCAAGAATCAAGTCTACTTCGGAGAGTACTCGTATGGCACGTAGAGTTATATCCTCTAGATTGCCGATTGGTGTTGGTACTATATATAATTTTGACACGTCGATGATTAACTCTGTGAATATCTATTTTGTAGTAGTGCGTAGAGTAGTTTTGCACCCTCATTGTCGCCACACCATCTATATCTTTGGGCGATATAGATCAAGGCATCATCCAGAGATGGCATCGCTCCAAGTATCATTATCAAATTTCTCATCTCCTCGAAATCTCCTCCACATAGATTGTTGGCTAGAAGAAGTCGATCATTATAACCCAGAGTGTCCAATATTGAACTACTCAACTGTGTTGGTTCCTCTATTGGGGCTACCACTTTGGGTGTTACCTCGGGTATATGTTGCTCTTGCTCCGTAGGCTCTGGTTCTATCTCCTCAACTGCTGGCTCGGGTTTATTAGTCTCACTCTCTGTTATCACTTCGGTTATTATCTCATCATCATCTTGATATAGTGATAATATTCTGCGATGTCGCTCTCTCTTTCGTTCTGCCTCCTCCTCTTCGGCTGTTGGCTCTTCTATTTCGGGTTCGGGCTCTGGTTCTGGTTCGACAATCTCCTCAACTACAATCTCGGGTTCTACTATCGCCTCAACAATTGGCTCTTCGACTTGGGGCTCTTCGACAACCTCAACCTCAACGTTAGGAAAGCGCAACATCTCATATATCTCCTTCACTCGATCTAACGCCAAGTCCATCTCTAGAGTCGCCGGTTTTACCCCATCTCTCCAATCGCTTACGATTTCGCGCAACTCGTCGATCTTCGTTACTATTTTATTTGTTCTCATAGTTTCACTCTGATAAAATATATAAAGTTGACACCCCTAATTAAGTTAAAATCAAATTGTAATTTATATCTTTGCAGCGGTAAAGATAGTAAAACTTTTGTTATGAATATGCAGAGAGAGCTGCCCAAACTAAATTTTCCTCCAATAAAAATGCGAGCTCGCAGATCGGGCGACGCCATTTCGGTGTGGGACACGCTACGAAAGAGTTATCTGTTGCTCACACCCGAGGAGTGGGTACGCCAACACCTCAACGCCTTTTTGCAGTCACACCTCGCTGTTCCACCGCTCCAAATCGCACTTGAATACCCTGTACAGCTCAATGGTCAGAGTCAGCGAGCCGACGTTGTTGTATTCGACCGACAGGGTGCTCCCACGATCCTTGCAGAGTGCAAAGCCCCCGACATAAAGATCACTCAGAGTACGTTAGACCAAGCTGTTCGCTACAACTCTGTATTGTGTGCACGCTATATTATCCTCACCAATGGTCTCTCTCATCATCTATATGAATACGACAATGTGACCAAGGTGTATTGTGCTCTATCGAGTTTCGAAGAGATTACTCTCTAGGTAAAGCAATTAAGGAAGGCTTGTATTCTCACTGCCTCTCTTAGTATAAATCTTCTATATAGTCATTATGCTATTGAACCTTAGTCAAGCCGAAACTATTTTGTTATTTTGAGCTGTAAAATTAGTATATGCTTAAATTAATCTCATTGCCAAACCTAAGGATATTATGAATAGTTGGTATCGCTAATTTAGTTGCTTGCAGCTCGACTTGATGACGAGTTAGCTCTTTAGAAAAATCTTGCAACTTAGGGTTTAATATTTCGGCTAATGCTCTGCTATTGTCGCATATCTTTAAATGATTTTGCTCCGCCATCATATTATAAACTCTATATATCTGATAGTTTGACTCGTGTGTGATAAAGTCAATCTCTTGACCACTAAAAATCATCTTCTGCTCAAATTTATGAGATGTAGATTTTACGTCAACATAGACAATATTATCACGCAACTCTTGAATTGTAAAGTCGTAAGGCAACCCAGACTCTGAAGAGCCATTATACCACGTAAATCCAGTAATCTGCCCATCGAACTTTAGTCTGTCCAAGTATTCCGCAATAAGAGCTTCTCCCTTCGCTCCAATATCTTTGAACATTTTATTAGCTTTGTCAATGTCGAAGCGTCTATATTTTTTATCTCTACTATCTATTTGAGAAGCAACCTCTAACTCTGCTATGAAATCTTGATTGCTATTATTGACTTTATTTTCCAGATAGTGAATGACATCATTGAAGTTTGGTGATGATGAATCTAAGCGACCTCTACAGTGCGATGTGGATAGGTCGACAAAATTTATTATGTCGTTGTAGTCGGCAGAGTGATCATTAAATAAATAGAACACAACCTCTTCGCTCTCTAATCCAAACCACATCAAAAACCATCTATAT
>JBCQTT010000003.1:5224-115929 GCA_047174765.1 Rikenellaceae bacterium
CGTAATGTCTATATATGTCTCTTATTACCGTAACAACAGAGGCGACATCTTTGCCTCCTTTTTTAATTTTAGGACTCCGGTATGACCCATCAGGATTCTCAATTCTATCAAAAGAAAACTCCAATGGGCTGCATTCATCTTTGTGAATAAACATCGAAGTTTCTACGTAATCCCTATTTGGCAGGAACTGTAATATATCTCCAAACAGACCAATATGCGTTGTGTTTCCTGTTGAATCACCCAAGTCAGCCTTAGTTAGCTCCTTGTATCCAATTTTACCCTCTGCGTGCGTTTTAAAGAACATAGCTTCCAATTTTATATTTTCCAAATAAATATTGCAATATGGCATAAACAGTATTTACGCTAACAGCATTACCAGCTTGCTTATAAAGTTGATGATTACTCACCTTTGCATTGATTGCATTAACTACAAAATCAGAGCTAAATCCCTGCAAAGCAAAGGCTTCTTTAGGGGTAAGTTTTCTGATTCTTTGTTTTGCCAACTCCTCTTTTGTAAATGAGTTCTGCTCCAAGTACTTAATAGGATCGGTACTATTAATAAAGCCGTCACTATAATAATTATCTTGACAAGCTCTGTGCATCTTAACCATTGTGGCTGTCAAAGGGCGAGCAATAAGCTGATTAATCTCAGACTTAGATTTGAAGTTCTTTGAACCATCAGCAAGAATAGTTGGCTTCAGTGTTTCTGATAGATAATATTTAGGCTCAACAACCCTATCTAACACATCAAGCACAGACTGCTGACTCATTACAGATTTGTTAGTTAGAGAATTGAAATACTTCAAAATGCTCTCTGAATCAAAAACAAAACCAGATGGCATCGGAATCCTCGAAGCGAATATATACACTCTATTGCGAGTATGTGCTAATTGGAAATTTGAGGTGTTAAATACATCTGAATAGAAATATTTGTAACCAGCATCCACTAAAGACTCTTGTACAACCTTAAAGGTATTACCTTTGTCGTGTGAACGAAGATTTCTAACATTCTCAAGCAGAATAAATGGAGGTTGCTTAACCTTTAATATATCTATAATGCGGAAGAAAACATTTCCTCTAATATCATTAAATCCATTTTTTTTGCCCATCATACTAAATGATTGGCAAGGGAATCCACCTGTGAGAAGAGTAAAATTCGGCAAATCTTGTAGATTCTTATCGTGTGCCGTAAATCCAACAATATCCCCTATCTCAACCTCTCCATTGGTGTCGTAATTAGCCTTGTATGTTTTTGTTGCATACTCATCAATCTCTGAGAACCCAACACACTTCGTTACTTCACCGCAGTCACGACCATAAAGGTCTATGGCTCGGCGAAACCCTCCAATTCCTGCGAATAATTCTAAATGTGTTATCATTTCAAGTGCTTTATTACGTGCTTACCAATTATTGCTGCTAATTTTACTGGCACAGCATTACCAATTTGTGCATACCAATGATTTGGAGTCCCTAAAAACTCATAATAATCGGGGAACGTTTGAACCCTCGCAGCTTCTCGTGGCGAGAGTCCTCTTGCATCTCGTGGGTGTATATACATATTACAATCGTGTTTCATATGTGAAGTGATTGTTTTGCAAACTTCACCCTCTTTCAACTTGTAATATTTATCTTTAAAAACATCATTGCGAGACTTATAAGGCATAATGCTCTCGATAGATGGATGCAAAGAGTTTCCACCCTGTGGCAACAACGAAAATATCTCTATATCTCGATCGTTATTGTATCTGTTCTTGTGATTATATAATTTCTTAACCTCTTTGTCGCCATTTATAAAGTCATAAAAAGATGTTTGTTTGTAGCTGTAATCTCTCTCTTTATAACCACAATCATCACTCTCGATATATGATTTGTTCTTTACTCGATTTGGCTTTAGCTGTGGCAAGTCAAGAATGGCTTCTCCTAATGTGAATGATGGCTGTATATCGTTTTTAATATCCTCGAATAGAGCCTTGGTATCTACACCTATACGATTGCCAATGAATATAAAACGCTCTCTATTTTGAGGTACTCCATAATTCTTAGCATTTAGGATAGCATACGAAAATTCATACTCGTCACCCAAGTATTCTTTAAAGTTTGCTTCGATTTCATCAATCTTTTTCGCCATACCTTTAACATTCTCCATTACGAAGAATTTCGGCTTAGTTAGCTGCAAAAATTGCAAGTATGCTTTATATAGATTGTTTCGAGGGTCGTCAATAACTCGTTGTCTATTCGCCATTGAAAATCCTTGACAAGGCGGTCCTCCACAAACTAAATCAACATCTTTAAAGTAATGAGAATATATTGAGTAATTAGCATTTAGATCATTTATATCTCCAATAAAATATCGCTCTCTCTCTAAATGGTGATTGTGAATATATGTTTCACAAAATATTGGGTTAATCTCATTTACAAAAACAGGAGAAAATCCAGCTTGCTCTAATCCTAAGCTCAATCCTCCACATCCAGCAAATAAATCTATCATTGACACTGTTTTCATAAACGATGCTTTCTATTTAAATTATATGCAAAAGTAGTGATTTTATATTAAAACACCAAAAATAATATATCTAGACTCTCCGTTTAGATAGCGTGTAAAAGCCTATATCATAACAACTTGCTATATAATAAACAATAATGGTTAGTTCATATAAGAGATTACTCTCTAGGCGACTCCTCAATCTGGTCGAACTCCTCACTGTCGGCTAGCACCTTAGCGCTAAATTGCTTCTTGGCAGGTACTCCCAAATCTCGGAGTCCTCGACCCACACGTATCAAGTTGTTGTTACCCTCTGTAAATCGCTTGTAAGCATCATCATACTTCGTGCGAGCAGCGTTGAGTGCCACCCCGACACCCTCCAACGACTCGGTAAACCTAACAAGCTGATCGTAGAGTTTCGTCCCCTGCTCCACAATTTTCTGTGTGTTACGATCCTGAGCATTGCGCTTCCACAGATCGTCGACAAGTTTTAATAACGCAAATAGGTTCGTTGGCGAGGAGATGATAACACGACTCTCATAAGCATCGCTCCAGAGCGTACTATCTGACTGCAAGGCTGCCAAAAAAGCAGGCTCACTTGGGATAAACATAATTACAAAATCGGGTGATCCCACCATCTTCTGATACTCTTTGTTGGCAAGCTCCTTGATGTGTTTTCTCACAGATAGAATGTGGGCTGCGAGGTGTGACTTTCGCTCTGTGTGCTCCTCTGCCGACGTGTAATTTACGAATGCCGTGAGTGATGTCTTGGAGTCGATAATGATCCTCTTCCCCTCGGGGAGGTTCAACACAACATCGGGACGCAGATTATTCCCCTCTTCACCCTTAAAATTGTGTTGTGTTGTGTAGTGCGTCCCCTTCGTTAGGTTCGAACTCTCCAGAATAGTCTCCAAAATCATCTCACCCCAATCGCCCTGAACCTTCGAATTTCCACGAAGTGCAGAGGTTAGGTTATGGGTCTCGGAGGTGATCTTATTGTTGAGTTCCATTAATCGTTCGAGCTCATTTTTGAGAGCTCCGCGCTGCTCGTTCTCGAAGGTGTAGATTGTCTCCACACGCTCGCGGAATGAGGCGATATTATCACGAAAAGGCTTTAGCAAAAGATCTATAGACTCTTTGTTGCTCTCCTTAAATTGTCGTGAATGATCTTTGAATATCTCCGCGGCGAGGCTCTTGAACTGTTCACTCATCTGTCTCTCGCGTTCGTGTTGAGCCACTTCGCGCTCCTTGCTAGACTCTATTTTTGCCCTAAGCGTCGATATCTCAACAGTGTCGGCAGTGTGTTGCTGCGCTGCGGCAGAGATCTTTTGTTCGAGCTGTTCAATCCTCTCGCGACTTGTCGTTAGATCATTGTTTGTGCGTGACACCGTGTCGTGTACGTTGCGAAGCGTCAAGAAAAGCCCCAACGAGAGCATTGCCAATAGAATGCTCACTATAATTAATGCAGTTACCATAGGGCAAAGGTAGCAAAAACCGAAAAAAATGAGTACCTTTGACCAAACTTTTTTCAACACAAGATAAGATTTATAATGCGTATTCTATCCCCATCAATGCTAGCCGCAGATTTTGGCAACCTCGAACGTGACACAAAGATGATTCACCGTAGCGCCGCTCAGTGGATCCATATCGACGTTATGGATGGTTGCTTCGTACCCAACATATCATTTGGATTCCCCGTTATGGAGGCGATACACCGTCACTCCAATAAACCTCTAGATGTACATCTAATGATCGTTGACCCAGAATGTTACGTTGAGCGATTTGCTAAAGCTGGCGCAGAGTGGATTACATTTCACATCGAGGCTACATCTCACGTTGAGGAGTGTATCAAACTTATTCACAACGCAGGGGCTAAGGCTGGTGTATCGATCAAACCAGCAACTCCCGTGGAGTCTCTTCGTGAGGTTATAACCAAGGTTGATATGGTGTTGATAATGAGTGTAGAGCCCGGCTTCGGAGGACAGAAATTCATTCCCGAAAGCATCGATCGCATAAAGGAGCTAAAGGCGATGATCGTAGAGATGGGATCTAATGCAATTATCGGTGTAGATGGAGGCATAGGTGCAGAGAATGCCGGTGTAGTATTTGATGCGGGTGCAGATATGGTTGTTGCCGGTAGCTCCGTGTTTAGCAAGCAAGACCCCGAGGCGGAAATAGTAAAGATCTTAAATGTATAAAGGTGATATCTCTCGATAATTTAACGGTAAGTTACGGCGGCTGGACGCTGTTTGACAACATATCTTTTCTCATAAACCCCAAAGACCGAATTGGTCTTGTGGGGCGCAACGGTGCGGGTAAGAGTACACTACTCAAAATCATCATCGGAGAACAAAATCCCACATCGGGTGGTGTGTCACATAATGGTGACTGCACGATTGGCTATCTGCCTCAGCAGATGAGGGTAGCTGACACAACCACACTCGTTGCCGAGACAGCCAAAGCGTTCGACGAGGTGAATAAGATCGAGGCTCAAATCGAGCAGTTGACAACCGAATTAGCCGAGAGAACCGACTACGAAAGTGACAGTTACCACACACTAATAACCAAATTAGCAGAGGCACAGGACCACTATCACATCTTGGGTGGTGATACACGCGAGGCAGACATCGAAAAGACACTGCTTGGATTGGGCTTTAAGCGAACCGATTTTGAACGCGCCACGAGTGAGTTTTCGGGCGGCTGGAGAATGCGTATTGAGCTGGCAAAGTTGCTGCTGCGACGACCATCAATATTTTTGTTGGATGAGCCAACCAACCACCTCGACATCGAGAGTATTCAGTGGTTGGAGGAGTATTTGAAGAGCTACAGTGGAGCTGTGCTGTTGATCTCCCACGACAGGATGTTCCTCGACGCGGTGACAAACCGTACTGTCGAGATCTCCTTGGGTAAGGCATACGACTACAAAGTAGGTTACTCAAAATTTGTTGAGTTACGTGCAGAGCGTCGAACTCAACAGATGGCAGCATACGAAAACCAACAACGCCTAATAGAGAAAAACGAGGAGTTCATCGAGAAGTTCCGCTACAAGGCGACCAAGAGCAATCAAGTTCAATCTCGCATAAAGCAACTAGAGAAGATCGACCGCATAGAGGTTGAGCAGGAGGATGCTGCGAGGATGAACATAAAGTTCCCTCCAGCACCTCGCTCGGGGGATATTGTAGCGACAATTAACGAAGTCGGAAAATCGTTCGAGAACAAACACGTCTTTAGTGGTGCAAACTTCACCATCGAACGTGGACAGAAGATCGCCCTCGTGGGGCGAAATGGCGAGGGTAAGACAACGTTGGCGAGAATCCTGAGGGGCGAGATCGCCGCTTCGGAGGGCTCTATTAAGTTGGGTGCGAATGTAAACATAGGCTACTTCGCACAGAACCAAGATGACTTAATGGATGGTGACTTTACGGTGTTTGACACACTCGACCGGGTGGCTGTTGGAGAGATTAGAACGAGGCTGCGTGACATACTTGGTGCATTCCTATTCCGTGGTGAGGATATCGAGAAGAAGGTTAAGGTCCTATCGGGTGGTGAGCGATCACGCCTCGCAATGGCTAGGTTGATGCTCGAACCATACAACCTCTTGATCCTCGATGAGCCCACCAACCATATGGATATGCGCTCGAAAGATATCTTAAAACAGGCACTCATCGCATTCGATGGTACTGTTGTTTTGGTGTCGCACGACCGCGACTTTTTGGATGGTATTGTAGATCGCATCTATGAGTTCCGCGACGGAGGTGTTCAGGAGTATTTAGGGGGTATATTCTACTTCTTGGAGAAGAGAAAGGTGGAGTCGATGCGTGAGATCGAGAGAGCTGCCCCAACCACAAAACAGACCCCCAAAACCCAATCCAAAGAGTCTCAGAAACTCAGCTACGAAGAGCAGAAAGAGCGCGAAAAGGAGCTTCGAAAGGCTCGCAAAGCGGTAGAGATGGTCGAAAAGGAGATGGAGAAGTTGGAGCAAACAATAGCCGAGTATGATAAGAAGATGGCGGCAGGCTACAACGAAGAGGATTACAAAAGATACAACGAGCTCAAAGCAGATCAAGAGCATAAGATGATGGAGTGGGAGCGTCTAAGCTACGAATTAGAGACATTGGAATACTAGTGGTTTAACCCTTTGTGGCATCTGTTTAATTGATTGAATAACAGGCATATATAGTTGTGTGTACATTTTTCGATTTGGTTTGCATTACATTCAGTTGTTAATAGTAGGCGCAGCCTATTAACAACTGCAATAAAGAATAGCTCTGCGGAGAGCACTCCGCCGCCGCCCGCGCAGGGCAGTGGTAGAGATTATTAACGCACCAGTAGTAATATTGGAAGATAAATAAAATAGCATATGAGTAATAGAATTTTTGGAATACGCCCAGTTGTTGAGGCTATTCAGGCACGTAAGCAGATCGAGAAGGTCTACCTAAAAAAGGGTGCTGAGGGACAGTTGATGATGGAGTTACGCGACATCTGCCACCGCCACCATATTCGTGTACAAGAGGTACCGATCGAGAAGTTGAATCGCCTCGTAAAGGGAAACCATCAAGGTGTAGTGGCACAGATCACCGAGATCGAGTATGTTGAGGTACAGGATATTTTGGATCGTGTCCCCGAGGATGAAACTCCACTTATCGTTGTATTTGACGGAGTGACGGATGTTCGTAACTTCGGTGGTATTGCACGTAGCGCAGAGTGTGCCGGGGCTCACGGACTTATCGCACCGTTGAAGAACTCTGCTCCAGTTAACGGTGACGCCATTAAAGCCTCTGCGGGTGCTCTTACATCTATCCCCGTTGCACGCGTTGGATCAATACGTACGACTCTAATGACTTTTCAGAGTGAGGGTTATCAGATCGTGGCTGCCACAGAGAAGAGTCGAAAACTACTATACGATGCCGATCTGCGCAAGCCAACAGTTATCGTAATGGGATCGGAGGAGACTGGTATCTCACGCGAGGTGCTGAAACTTTGCGATGAGCAGTTAGCTATTCCGCTCATTGGACATATCGAGTCACTTAACGTATCGGCAGCAGCGGCTATTTTGTTATTCGAAGTGGTTCGCCAACGTATTGGGGGAGATGTTACTGAGTAAGAAAGAGTGTGACGCAATAGCAAAAGGATCGAAGGTGAATATTCCCCACAAAGAGTTGGAGAGTATCACCCTCTTTCGTAGCACACGTGCAAGCCGTATAGCAGTCACCGTATCGGCAAAAGGTGAGGTGCGTTTGACAATCCCCAAAAATGGAGATGTGTCGTCGGCTCTTAAATTTTTAGAGGACAAAATAGAGTGGATCATTGCCGCCAAGGAGAGAGTCACGGAACGCGACGAGAGTCGTGGCGACGAGTTATCACCACTCGAAATAGCAACATTACGATTCAAAGCGATTGATTACCTCCCTCAGAGGACTGCTCTTCTAGCTAAGAAATTTGGCTTTCAGTATGGGCGAGTTACAATTCGCGTTGCTAGAACTAAATGGGGTAGTTGCACAGGCGAAAACAACCTATCGCTGAATCTATTTCTTATGAAGTTACCACCCCACCTAATAGATTTCGTAATCCTCCACGAACTCTGCCACACGATACACCACAACCACTCGCCCCAATTTCACGCAACATTAGATCGCTGTCTCGGTGGTCGCGAAAAGGAGTTAATTCGCGAATTAAAGGGGTATAAGTGTGGATATCATTAATCTACGAGTGGCTTGTAGACGCTCTTTTGAATAAATCGCTCCCCCTCCTTCAACACCTTTACCGGGGCTGTAATAGGGGCAACTGAGCAATCTACAGCGTTGTAGTATAGAGATGGTTGAGAGGAAAGTATCGCGATTCGTTGAGCAGTATTTACACAATGTAACTCAGCTACATCTTTCAAAATTCCTGCTTCCGCCCCATCAATATTATATATATTATCGTTGTTTGTCGATGATTTCACCTCACAAGAGTAGGTATCTGAGAGGTTGAATTTAAGGTTGTGCATCAAATCAAACGGAGAGTTAGAGTCCACAACAGCTTGATATGTAATCTCAAAACAATCCTCGTCATCGTAGTCGAAAATCACCTCTGCGGTGATTCCAACCCCGTCACACTCATACGAGAGCGACATTACAACGCGATTCACCTCCACGCGGCTCTCCCAAAGGCGCTCCGCAAACCTCTCTCGATCATCAAGCAAGCCTGCAAGTCCCTTCACGCAACTTCCCGACGCAACTTCTCGCAACTCACCCGACCCATCGGGCAGAGTGAGTGCAAGAAGCGATGCTCCAAGATTACAAATTTGAACAGATCCACCCGAGTTAGATCGCATTGTATAGGCTACAATTGCATCTCCCGAATCGTTCAAATCATATAGATACTGTTCGATCTCCATATTCGCTACGCAGTTGGGACTGGAAGAGTCTCTATCAAACGATTAATACGAGTTATACACTCCTCACGTCCAATAAATGAGGTTACATCATACATTCCGGGACCCTTACCAGCACCCACCAACGCAAGACGCAATGTATTCATAACTTGCCCCATACCATACCCTTTCTCGGCAATCCAAGTGCCAAGTATAGCCTCTGTATTCTCCAACGAGAAGTCATCAATAGCAAACAATATATCTCGAACCTCAGCAATAATGCGAGGGTTATCACCCTTCCAATACTTCTTCGACTGCTTGGCATCATACTCCGTAGGTGCAACAAAGAAGTAGTTTATAAGTTCCCAAAAGTCGGGAAGTAACGTTGCTCGTTCACGCATAATATATGCAGCACGTCCAGCCAACTCATCACTCACCTCAACACCATTCGCACGGATATATGGTTGCACCAATGGCGCTAACTCTTCCGCCGAGAGAGAACTTATCCACTGCGCATTGAACCAACGAGCCTTCTCCGGTTGGAATCTAGCCCCCGCCTTCGACACACGATCCAACGAGAATGACTCGATAAGTTGATCCATCGTAAATATCTCCTGCTCCGTACCGGGATTCCACCCCAGAAGAGCTAACATATTAATAAAAGCTTCACTCAAATATCCATCCTCTCGATATCCTCTACTAGCCTCACCCTCTGCTGGTTGCCACTTTAGAGGGAAGACCGGAAACCCTAACTTATCACCATCTCTTTTCGACAACTTTCCACCTCCCGTCGGCTTCAACAACAACGGCAAGTGAGCAAATTCAGGCTGAATGTCACTCCACCCAAACGCACGATACAACAAAAAGTGAAGTGGCAACGATGGCAACCACTCCTCACCACGGATGACGTGCGAGATCTCCATCAACTTATCATCCACAACATTTGCAAGGTGATATGTAGGGAGTTTGTCGGCAGATTTATATAGAACCTTATCGTCGAGCGTTGAGGTGTTTACCTGAACATCTCCGCGAATCAAATCCGTCATCTCAACCACCTCGTTCTCGGGCATCTTAAAACGGATGACATATTGGTCACCACGCTCTATACGCTCCTTTACCTCCTCCGCTGAGAGACTCAACGATGTAGGAAGAGATGTGCGAACCGAGTAGTTATAGGCAAATGTCTGCCCAGCAGCCTCCGCCTCCGAACGACATTTATCGAGCTCCGCGGCTGTGTCGAACGCATAGTATGCCCAACCCGCCTCGACAAGCTGCAACGCATACTGCAAATAGATCTCACGACGCTCACTCTGACGATATGGGGCGTGAGGACCTCCCACACCAACACCCTCGTCAATGGTAATACCAGCCCACTTCAACGAGTCGAGAATATACTCCTCAGCCCCCGCAACAAATCGCTGTGAGTCGGTATCCTCGATACGAAGGATCATCTTACCCCCCGCCTTGCGAGCAAACAGATAGTTATATAACGCAGTGCGAACACCGCCAATATGAAGTGCCCCCGTAGGGCTTGGTGCGAAACGCACCCTTACTGCTCTAGTCATAAAGTTCTTTAGACATTGAATAGGAAGTGGGCAATATCCCCATCCTTAAATACATACTCCTTACCCTCGACACCAATCTTACCAGCGTCACGACAAGCCTTCTCGCTTCCCAACTCCACATAGTCGGCATACTTAATCACCTCAGCACGTATAAATCCACGTTCGAAATCGGTGTGAATAACTCCAGCACACTGTGGAGCCTTCATTCCTCTGGTAAACGTCCAAGCGTGAGTCTCCTGCACTCCCGTTGTGAAGTATGTCTGAAGATCCAACAATTTGTATGCCGCTTTGATAAGTCGACCTACACCAGACTCCTTGAGTCCCAAATCCTCCAAAAACATCTGCTGCTCCTCGTCTGTCTCCAACTCTGCAATGTCAGCTTCAGCTGCCGTTGCGACGATCAACATCTCAGCATCCTCATCCGCAATTGCAGCCCTAACCGCATCACTATGAGCATTACCCGACGCCGCCGACGCCTCCTCGACGTTACAAACATACAGAACAGGCTTGTCGGTAAGTAGATTTAAATCCTGCATTATCTTGTGATCCTCCTTGTCGAGGACAACTGTTCGCGCACTTTTACCCTGCTCCAGCGCAGCCTTATAAGCCAACAATATGTCGTGCTGACGCTTTGCGATCTTGTCACCTGCGGCAGCCTGCTTCTGACACTTCGAGATACGCGACTCAACAGTCTCTAGATCCTTAAGTTGAAGCTCAGTGTCGATAACACCCTTGTCACGCACCGGATCAACCGATCCATCAACGTGTGTGATGTTACCATCCTCGAAGCAACGAAGCACGTGAATAATAGCATTTGTGTTACGGATATTGGCGAGGAATTTATTTCCGAGCCCCTCACCCTTCGACGCCCCTTTCACAAGCCCTGCAATGTCGACAATCTCGATCGTTGTAGGTATGATCTTCTTAGGTTTGTCGAGCTGCGCCAACTTTATGAGTCTCTCATCGGGGACTGTTATCACACCCACATTAGGTTCGATTGTGCAAAACGGGAAGTTTGCCGCCTGCGCTCTCGCGTTAGAGAGACAGTTAAAAAGGGTTGATTTGCCGACGTTGGGCAAACCGACGATACCGCATTGTAAAGCCATATATTATATAAGTATAATGTTATTTTCTGGCAACAAAGGTAATAAAAATGGATTAATTCTCAAAAAAACACCTAAAAAGTTTGCAGTAATAATTTTTTTGCCTATATTTGCACCATCAAAAGTTACAAACACTACCACTTCGGTGATAAGGCGAGTAGCCAATGATTGAAAAATGCCTCTTTAGCTCAGTTGGTAGAGCACGTCACTCTTAATGATGGGGTCCACGGTTCGAGCCCGTGAGGGGGTACAAAAAAGGTCTAATCTTCGTGATTAGACCTTTTTTATTGTACTATATCTCGAGGTAGAACCTCGCTGTTATTTGATACGGGATCTCGATCATACGAAACTCTATGCTCTCGGCAACCATACTGTTGGCACGCATAAGCTGTGGAGCGCCACCTCTATAGTAACCTCCATTATCTATGAGCTGAACACACGGACCTACACCTTGACCCAAAGCATCACTCAACTGCTGAGCCTTTAACTTCGCGTCATCAACAGCCCTCTTTCGAGCCTCGGCAATATGGGTCTCAATCTGCGTATTCTCGTAACTCACCAAATTAACTCGCTTTATGCCCAACCCGTCCAACGCATCTATCACTTTTGAGACCATCTCCGCAGAGCCAACTTTCAACTCATAATTTACCGACTGAAGAGCATCACTGCGTCGACCAATAACACTCGACAAATCGCTTACCTTAAGATCCTCCTTCGTATCAATCCCTAAGCCTCGAAGTGTCGAGGTCATCATCGACTCCACCTTCGATACGCTAGAACGACTACTTATTACCCCCTCATCTATCTCTATTGCGATTGTGAAGCTATCCGCCTCAACCTCTACTCGACTTTCCCCCACAACCTCTATATAGGTTTGTGTCATATTTTGCTGCGCTGTCGCCACTCCAAAAGTTGCCACTGCGGCTACTACTAAAAAAAATCTCTTCATAATGTTATAATCTGTTTATAAAATAACGCTATTAAAAGTTCTATATTGCATAAATTTTGCATAACTTTACCTCAAATAAAAAATTTCATATGAGAAGAGAGATATTATCACTAGTCACACTACTCATAACAACCTCTGCTTCAGCTCAATATCAACCCGATATCTTAGGCGAGGGATTTGAGCAGTGTACCCTAAGTTTAGAGCCTGACTATTCGGGCGAGATCTGCGCAACACTCATTCGAAGAGCCCCTCTCGTCGACTCCTCGCGAGCGGTGCTCTACATACACGGCTACAACGACTACTTCTTTCAGCGCGAAATGGCGGAGCGTTTCACTGACTCGCTCTACAACTTCTATGCCCTAGATCTTAGGAAATATGGACGATCGCACAGGGAGGGGCAGAACCTCTTCGAAGTACGTGAGATGAGTGAATATTTCGAAGACATCGACTCCGCTATATCACAAATGCGCAGCGAAGGGATGGAGCAGATAATACTAATGGCTCACTCAACAGGAGGGCTCACCACATCTCTATACTGCAATGCAAATCGCAACAACCCAAAAGTTGATGCGATGATTCTTAACTCTCCATTCTTAGATATGAATTTAGGTGGATTTACCGAGAACATCCTACTTCCGATAGTCTCTATGATAGGCAAGTTTTTCCCCGATCTAGTTGTATTTTGCGACCCCACATCTGCCTACTACGAGAGTCTCGACCGCGACCACAAAGGTGAGTGGAAATACGACACCACCCTTAAACTAAAGAGTATGAACCCCACAACTGCAGGGTGGCTTCGAGCAATACACCGCGGTCAAAAAGAGCTGCAACGGGGGCTTAACATCGACCAACCAATACTCCTAATGTACTCCGACAAGAGCACAAAGAGCCCCGTCTGGACACCCGAATATCAATGTAGCGACGCTGTTCTCGACGTCAAAGATATCGCCTACTACGGAGAGAGACTTGGTAGCGACATCACCCACGCCCAGATCGAAGATGGAATGCACGACCTCATTCTATCGGGATATGAGGCTCGTGAAAGTGTCTACAACACGATCTTCGAGTGGCTCAAAAAAAGAGGGCTATAATCTCTCGATCAAGCCCCCTGCATTATCTTACAACAGATTAGATTACAAACATCCCTGCGCCAACATTGCATCGGCAACCTTGATGAATCCAGCGACATTTGCACCATTCACATAGTTTACATATCCATTGCCGTCAGCACCATACTTAACACAAGCGCTGTGGATGTCACACATAATTTGATACAACTTTGCATCTACCTCCTCTGGAGTCCAAGTCAAGCGGATAGAGTTCTGAGTCATCTCCAATCCCGAAGTTGCAACACCTCCTGCATTCGATGCCTTACCCGGAGCATAGAGGATCTTCGCCTCTTGGAACACTGCGATAGCCTCAGGTGTAGATGGCATATTGGCACCCTCTGCGACACAGTAGCAGCCGTTAGCGACCAAAGCCTTAGCCTCATCGCCATTCAACTCATTCTGAGTAGCGCAAGGCAACGCGATCTCGCACTTTACACCCCAAGGGCGCTCTCCTGCGAAGAACTGAGCCGATGGATACTGCTCCACATACTCGCTGATACGACCACGACGCACATTCTTTAGCTCCATAACGTAAGCTAACTTCTCTGCGTCGATTCCCTCAGCATCGTAGATATAACCCGACGAGTCAGACAACGTAACAACCTTACCGCCCAACTGTGTAGCCTTCTCGGTAGCATACTGAGCAACGTTACCAGATCCCGACACAACAACTGTGCGACCCTCGAAGCTATCACCCTTCAATGCCAACATCTCCTTAGCAAAGTAGCAAGTTCCATATCCTGTAGCCTCGGGACGCATTGGGCTACCACCCCACTCCGGAGCTTTACCCGTAAGTGTACCTGTAAATTCATTGCGGAGACGCTTGTATTGACCATATAGGAATCCGATCTCACGACCACCAACGTTGATATCTCCTGCTGGGATGTCGGTATTTGGACCTATGTGGCGCTGCAACTCGGTCATAAACGACTGACAGAAGCGCATAACCTCATTATCGGAACGACCACTTGGGTTGAAGTCAGAGCCACCCTTACCACCACCCATTGGCAATGTTGTCAAGCTATTTTTGAAAGTCTGCTCAAAAGCGAGAAACTTCAATACGCTAAGGTTAACCGATGGGTGGAAACGAAGTCCCCCCTTATATGGTCCAATCGCGCTATTCATCTGTACACGATATCCACGGTTTACCTGAACCTCACCCTTATCGTCAAGCCACGCCACACGGAACATAATCACTCGCTCTGGCTCTGCGATACGCTCCAATATTTTAGCATCTTTGTACTTCGGGTTGTCTAGGATCACTGGAGCCAAAGACTCAACGACCTCTAGTGTTGCTTGGTGAAACTCTGGTTCATTTGGATTTTTTCGCTTAATCTCAGCCATAAAATCCTCAATGTACTGCTCAATTTGGTTACTCATAGTTGTAGTTTTAATTTTTTACATAAAGAATAGGTTTATAAAATGGTTATTTTTATAAACCAACGCAAATGTAGGATTTTTTTTTACAAATTCCAAATTAAGCGACGATTTACTATCGCAAAGTTTTCTCTATCAGTGCATCAACCGACGGTTCGTGACCTCGATAATCAACATATAGTTTCATCGGATGCTCCTGACCGCCACGCTCCAAGATCGAATCTCGGAAGCTCTTAGCCGTTGCCACATCAAATATACCACGCTCCTTGAAGAGTGCATATGCGTCTGCCTCCAACACCTCTGCCCACTTATATGAATAGTATCCTGCGGCATACCCCCCTGCAAAGATGTGCGAGAAGCTAGGCGAAAATGCTGTTCCCTCGACAACTGGCAAAATCTGAGTCTTTGCCGTAGCCTCCCTCTCGAAGGACTCTATGTCACCCTCATAAGCAGAGGTGAGAGTATGCCACGCCATATCGAGAATACCAAACTGAAGTTGCCTTACACAAGCATAACCTGCATTGAAGTTGGCTGCACGCTCAATCTTCTCGACCAACTCGGCAGGGATTTTCTCCCCCGTTTGGTAGTGCACAGCCCACATATCTAGGAACTCACGCTCCGTAGCCCAATTCTCCAACAACTGCGATGGAAGCTCCACAAAGTCGCGATATACATTTGTTCCATTTAGCGACTCATACTTTCCTCGACCCAACAACCCGTGCAGCGAGTGCCCAAACTCGTGGAGGAATGTCTCGAACTCCGAGAATGTCAACAGAGAGGGGGTTGACTCCGTAGGCTTCGTGAAGTTCATAACGAGCGTCACGAGAGGGCGAGTCTCCTCTCCATCGGGGGTGAATGATGCTGCACGGAACTCTGTCATCCACGCACCACCGCTCTTCGACGCACGTGGAAAGAAGTCGAGATACAACAATCCAAGGTGTGACCCATCTCCATCGTTAACCTCATAAACCTCGACATCTTTGTTATACACCTCTACACCCTCAATCGAGCGAAACGATATTCCAAACAACTTCTCAGCCAACATAAACACACCTCGACGAACCGAGCTAAGCTCCAAATATGGCTTCACCAACTCATCACTGAGTGCATAATTCTCATCTTTATATCGCTCCGAGTAGTAGGCGAAATCCCAAGGTTGGAACTCACCCTTGAAGCCACTCTCCTTGGCAAACTCTACGATCTGATTATAATCTTGAAGTCCACGCTCCTTTGTTGCGTCTAGCAGCTCTGCCAAGAATCCTTCGACGGTTGCTGTATTCTGAGCCATTCTATTTCCAAGTGCATACTCTGCATAGTTATCGTAACCCAGCAACTGTGCCATCTTTAGACGTAGCTCCACGATACGACGAATAACAGCTGTGTTATCCCTCTCTCCGCCAACCGAACGAGTCGAGTAGGCACGCCACAACTGCTCCTTCAGATCGCGATCCGATGAGTAGGTGAGAAATGGAATGTAGCTCGGTGCTTTAAGCGTCACCGTCCACCCCTTCTCGCCACGTGTTGCCGCCTCTGCCGCAAACCCCTCACGAATACCCTCGGGAAGTTCACTCACACGACTCTCGTCGGTTATGTTGATTGAGAAGGCATTTGTCGAGGCTAGGATATTCTGCCCAAACTCAAGTCCCAAACGTCCCAACTCTGTCGATATCTCACGATAGCGCTCCTTATCCTCATCCGAAAGGGCTGCACCACTCCTCTCGAAACCTTTATAGGTCTCGTTAAGAAGCATACGATCCTCCGACGAGAGCGACTTTGGTGGATTGTTGTAGACCTCTCTGACACGTGCAAACAACTCTGCATCGAGTGAGATGTCGTTACTCAACTCCGTAAGTTTGGGTTGGATGGCTAGCGACACCGCCTCCATCTCATCCGAGGTCTCGGCACTCAACAGGGGATAGAATACCCCCGACACACGCCCCAACAACTCCCCTTGACGCTCCAACGCGACAATTGTGTTTTGGAACGTTGGTTTCGCAGGATTCTCCACAATCGCACGATACTCCGCCCTCGCACAAGCAATAGCGGCATCAAACGCTGGTTCATAGTGCTCCACCTTGATCTGTTCGAATGGAGGTGTTGCAAATTCGCCACCCCACTCCATTAGGAGAGGATTGGTCATATCTAGTTCGGGATAGTTCACTTGTGGCATTGAGCCACCATCGGCACAAGCCGCCATAAATGCAGATGTTATCATCATCAAAACTCTATTTTTCATAATTTACTATTTTTTATTCAATCCTCGCGCCTGCAAAAACCCCTCCTGTGAAGGATCTGCACCGCGGAAGTTACGATAGAGGGTAGCTCCATCCTCCTCGCCTCCTCGCACCAAGATCTCACGACGCAATCTATCAGCAAGCTCCCTCGAAAAGAGATCGCCCGACTCTCGGAACGCCGCAAAACAATCCTTATCCAGAACCTCCGACCATAGGTAGAAATAATACCCTGCCGAATAATCATAGGTAAAGAGGTGGGCAAAGTTCGCGAGGTGATATCGCGGTCCAATTTGAGAAATGAGTCCACGTCGCTCCGTCAATGACACACGCTCGAACTGCTCAACATCGAAGTTTGTAAAGTCAAGTGTGGTCTGAAGATCCAAATCCAACAACGCTGCTGCCGCAACAGATATTGTCTCGAAACCTTGATTAAACTCTCTACTCTCATCTATTTTATTGATCGTCGCATCAGTCATTGGTTGTCCCGTACGGTGGTGTACAGCATACATCCTAAGCAACTCTGGAGAGAGTGCCCAGTTCTCCATCACCTGCGATGGGAACTCCACAAAGTCGCCCTCCACAGCTGCCAATCCTCTATAATCTACATCTTGAAATATAAAGTGTAGAGCGTGTCCAAATTCGTGAAACAGCGTCTCCACCTGCTCCAACGACAACAACGATGGTACATTGGTCGAAGGTCGAGGGAAGTTACATACGATAGCCACAACCGGAGTGATGCGATCTCCTCCATCGGTTCTCTGCTCACGCAAGTTACCACACCACGCACCTTGCCCCTTACCACTTCGAGGGTATAGGTCGAAATACAAGACCCCAAGATGTACACCATTACGATCCAAAACCTCAAAGGCTACACAATCCTCATCATAGATCGGAACTGCAACGGGGCGGAACGTGACCCCATACAATCTATTAGCGAGTGTAAACGCCCCACCTCGAACAACTTCCACAGAGAGATACGGAAGCAGTGCGTCGCTACTGATTCTGTATCGGCTACTACGCATCTGCTCAGCGTAGTAGTACCAATCCCACGGCTCAAGTGACGTATTCTTTTGATCCTCATCTAGAAGTTTCTGCAACTCTTCGCTCTCCTGCTTAGCATTCTCCAACGCCGGTTCCCATATCTTATCGAGAAGTTCATATGCCGCGTCGGCACTCCCCGCCATCTGCTGCGAAATTACATACTCCGCGTGGTTGTCGTATCCCAACATTATGGCACGCTCCTGTCGTAGCTGCGTCACACGACGTACAATCTCTCGATTATCGGTGTCACCACCATTCGCACCACGGCTAACATATGCCTTATAGATCTGCTCTCGAAGCTCTCGAAACTTCGACTTCGTGAGGAATGGTATCAACATCGACTGATTGAGGGTTATGACCCACTTATCCTTATAACCTCGAAGCTCCGCCTCACGCTTCGCTGCATTTTTAATATCTGAGGTCAAACCATCCAGCTGCTTCACATCAAGCACCAAATAGTTCATATCATTCTCCGCCAACAAGTTCTGTGTAAACTTTGAGGTCAAAGATGCAAGCTCTCCATTTATCTCCGCGAGTCGGCTCTTCTGCTCTGCGTTGAGTTCTGCTCCACCCCTCACAAAACGTGTGTGGATCTTCTCTAAGAGTCGCAACTGTAGAGCATCTAACTCCAACTCATCACGACTCATATATATTTTGTGCACCTTCTGATAGAGGGCATCATTCATCCATACCGCGTCGTCAGCCGCCGCAATCTGAGGCATCAACGTCTCGCTCACCGCACGATACGCCGCGTCGGATATCGCCGCCTCGCTCATCTCAAAAAGATCACGCAGCTCCTTCACTCGAAGTCCCGAGTAATCCAACGCCAAGATAACTCCCGCAAATGTTGTGTCGTCACTCTCAACAATTCGCTCAACATCTGCCCTCTGCTCCTCGAAGGCGAGTGCAAATGCCTCCAGATAGTGCTCTGCCCGGATCTGCTCAAATGGAGCGATCCCAAATGGGGTATCCCAACTCTGCTCAAGAAGTGGGTTGCTTGTGCTCTTCCGCTGCTCCGAACCACAAGAATTGAATAACATCATCGACAATAAAATTAGTGTTAACCTTCGAAATATACTCATTACTACATTAAATTAATAACATACATACTATTATTAACCGCGAGGTTACCCTATTTAGTATAATAATAGTTATCTTTGCAAAGTTAGTAATTTTTATATGTCAGTCAATAACATTATGCAACTATTCTACGCACCAGAGTTTACCACCCCTCAATATACACTCTCGGAGGAGGAGTCTAAACACTCAATACGTGTACTACGACTCTCCGAAGGAGACAACATCCACATCACCGACGGACGAGGAAATCTCTACAAATGCCGCATCGACGACCCACACCCCAAACGCTGCTGCGTAAGTGTCGTGGAGCACGTCGCAGAGCACAACAAACTACCATACCACCTAGTGATGGCGGTAGCACCCACCAAAAATAGCGATCGCTACGAGTGGTTCTTGGAGAAGGCTACAGAGATAGGGGTCGGGGAGATCATACCTCTGCTAAGCGCACACAGCGAGCGCAAAAACCTAAAGCACGATCGCGAAGAGAGAGTCATAACTGCCGCAATGAAACAATCCCTCAAAGCATACTACCCCATCCTCCATCCTCTCACACCCCTAACAGAGGTGATAGGGCGTGAGTTCGACGGTGATAAATTCATCGCCCACTGCAACTCATCGGAGCAGAAGGTCGCACTTCCACAACTTCTACGTGCAAACACCCCAACAATAATACTCATCGGTCCCGAAGGTGACTTCTCTCCCGAAGAGGTGGAGCTCGCACTCAACAATGGCTTTCAAGAGATATCACTCGGCAAGCAACGCCTGCGCACCGAAACTGCCGCTGTCGTCGCAACAACAATGGTCGCAATAAAAAATATCGAGTAAATGGGAGTAAAATTCAACACAGAGATACGCCGCCGCGACCTCTTCTCATCGTTCCTCAAAATTGGTCTCTTCACCTTTGGCGGAGGCTATGCAATGATACCCCTCATCGAACGCGAGGTGGTCGACAGACGTGGTTGGGTCGAAAAAAAGAACTTCGTAGATCTTCTTACATTAGCACAATCTATACCCGGTCCAATTGCCCTCAACTCCGCAGCATTTGTGGGGTATCAATCTCGTGGATATCTCGGAGCACTCATCTCGCTACTTGGAATTGTCGTGCCGTCGTTCATTATAATTATGATCGTCGCCATATTCTTCAACTCCGTCCGCGACAACGCCATTGTCGAGGCGGCATTTAAGGCTATGCGACCCGTTGTCGTTGCCCTAATCATAGCCCCAATGATTACATTTCTCCGCGGTATGTCGAAGATTGCAATGGTCGTAACAGTAGCATCTATCATCCTATTCACGCTACTGGGGCTCTCTCCTGCGATACTTATAATCTCCGCGATACTCTTTGCCGTTGGATACACATACTTCATTAGCAACAGAAAGGAGGCTAAAAAATGATCTACCTACAACTTCTACTCTGCTATCTCAAGATCGGGTTCTTCGGATTTGGCGGCGGATATGCTATGCTCTCGTTCATCTATCACGAGGTGGTTGTAAATCACGGATGGGTCACCGGTGGAGAGCTCGCCGACATCATTGCAATATCACAAATGACACCCGGTCCTATCGCCATTAACTCCGCCACATATATCGGATATCAAGTTGGTGGACTCCTTGGCGCAGTGATCGCAACAATCGCTGTCTGCACCCCCGCAATGACGCTAATGATCCTCATCACTCGATACTTCTTGCTCCTACGAGGAAACCCATATGTGGAGAATATCGTTCGTATGATGAAGCCCGTCGTAGTCGGTATGATTGGTGCTGCCGGTGTAACGCTGATATTCCCTGCCGACGACTCTGGTCGTAGCTTTATAGATCTCTGGAGTTGGGTTCTGTTTGGGATCGCGTTTGTTGCTGCGGCATCAAAGCGTGTCAGCCTAATACTAATTATTATCGCATCGGCATTTGCTGGGATCGCAATATACTATCTGAAATAAACCAAACCTCTAAATGAAAAATGAGTTTTTTCTATTTTCGAATACTAGTGGTGCGTTAATCCTTTGTAACATCTGCTTAATTGGTTGAATCACAGATATATAATAGTTATGTCTACATTTTTCGATTTGGTTTGCATTACATTCAGTTGTTAATAGTAGGCGCAGCCTACGTAGCTATATATTGGGAAATGAGAGATAAAGCAGAACTTTAATCTCTCATTTCCCAACGTGTAGTAGATTGAAAATCAATCTATTAACAACTGCAACAAAGAATAGCTCCGCGGAGAGCACTCCGCCGCTGCCCGCGCAGGGCAGTGGTCGAGATTATTAACGCACCAGTAGTAATTTTCTAACTCACGTTATTTAATAGGAGAGTTCCGTTTAATAATTTTTAATGATCTCAGATCTTAATTGTTTTACGATCTTCTTCTTTTTTTTGACTATATTTTTTGTCTCTCCGATATCTTTTTTGAGGTCATACAACTCGAAGTCGTTAGTTCCGAAATCCATTAAGTAAATGGTGTTGATCTCTCGATTTGGGAGTAGCAACTTCCATCTATCATTTCGAATAGCACAGAACTTCTCTAATCCCTCGTGGTGTTGACCATAACAGTATGTCGAACGAGCGCTCTTCTTTGTGCGACCAAGGATCATCTTCGATTGATCCACACCATCCATTCTGATCTCCTCGGGGATAGTGTATCCCATCCAATTTGCAAATGTAGGCATAAAGTCAAGTGTTGCCATCAATCCGTCGCAGGTACGACCCTCGGGGATCATATCCTTCCACTTCATTATACACTGAACACGCGATCCGCCCTCATATGCAGAGCCCTTGCCACCTCGTAAGCCGCCGACGTCACCCCAGAAGGTTGTTCCCTCGGGGTATTTACCCGATGCTGATGGGCGTTGAGTATACTTTCGCTGACACCAAGGACCATTATCTGTTGCGTAGATGATAATGGTGTTGTCGCTGACACCTAGCTGCTCCAATGCATCTAGGAGTCGTCCAGTCTCGTAGTCGAACTCTTCGACAACATCACCATAGAGCCCCCCCGCGGATTTACCCTTGAAATCTTTTGACGCATCTATCACGACGTGCATCATTGTATGGGCAAGGTATAGGAAGAATGGTTTCTCCTCATCTCTGCTGCATAGGAAGTTGATTGACTTCTCGGTGTACATCCTAAGCAACGATGACATATCGCTTGTAGTTCTCACGTAGTTGTTGTTCTCGTAGAGATCAATAGTTCCGCTGTCGTTACCTCCGAGTGTACCGAAGTAGTAGTCGAATCCTTGCGCATTTGGCATCTGTTCGATAATCGCTTTACGTCCCGAAATATCCCACTTACCAATACAAGCAGTCTCATATCCAGCCTGTTGAGCCATCTCGGCAATTGTCACCTCGCTCGCTGGCATTGAACGACCTCCGCTACGAATAGGGTAGCGTCCCGTCATCAATGCAGAGCGCGATGATCCACTCACTGGCTGTGCATAGAAGTTCGAGAACGAAGTACCCTCCGAATGGAGTTGATCCATCACGGGGGTTTTGTTCGTTGTGCTACCAAAACAACCAAGGTCGGCATAACCTTGATCGTCGGTGAATATAATCACGACATTTGGTCTTTTGTCCTCACTGCTTGCCGCTGGTTTTGCGTGGGCAGAGGGTAGGGTAGCTGCTCCCGATAGAAGAAGCACTCCTCCATACTTTAAGTTCTGATTCATCTATGTTTTTGGTTTTGGTTATTTTTCTAGTAGCTTCGAGCAAATAGTACACGCATATTCGATGGTTTTCCCGTGAAGATACACTCTCCAGCCTCCTCCATAGCATCGACAGGGATACAGCGAATTGTAGCCTTCGTAGCATCTTTGATAGCCTGCTCCGTCTCGGGCGTTCCATCCCAGTGAGCCGAGATAAATCCGCCCTTCTCGTCGAGGAGTTTAACGAACTCATCCCACGAGTCAGCCTTTGTAATCATCGAGTTACGGTAGTTAAGCGACTTTGTGTATATGTTGTTTTGGATCTCATCCATCAACGCGACAACTCTCTCTGTTAGTCCCTCCTGCGAAACAACCTCCTTTGTGAGGGTATCGCGACGAGCCAACTCTATAGTGCCATTCGCCATATCGCGAGGTCCGATAGCAAGACGAACAGGTACACCCTTCAACTCGTACTCCGCAAACTTGAATCCCGAACGGATGTTGTCACGATCGTCGATCTTAACAGACAATCCAGCTGCACGAAGAGGTGCTGCGATAGCCTCCATCTTCTCGCGCATCTGAGCAAGTTGCTCGTCACCCTTGTAGATAGGTACAAGCACGACGTGAATTGGGGCTAACTTCGGAGGCAGTACAAGACCATTGTTGTCGGAGTGAGCCATAATCAAAGCACCCATCAAGCGTGTCGAAACACCCCACGACGTAGCCCAAACAAACTCTTGCTTACCCTCCTTGTTGGTGAACTGCACGTCGAACGCCTTGGCAAAGTTCTGAGCCAAGAAGTGTGAAGTACCACTCTGGAGAGCCTTTCCATCCTGCATCAACGCCTCGATAGTGAGGGTATCCTCAGCACCTGCGAAGCGCTCATTTGGTGATTTGTGACCCACGATAACAGGAAGAGCCATCCACTCTTGAGCAAACTTTTCGTAGACGTGAATCATCTTGTGAGTCTCCTCGATCGCCTCCTCGCGAGTGGCGTGTGCGGTGTGTCCCTCCTGCCACAAAAACTCAGCTGTACGTAGGAACAGACGTGTTCGCATCTCCCAACGAACAACATTTGCCCACTGGTTGCAGAGGATAGGTAGATCGCGATATGATTGAATCCACCCTTTGTATGTGTTCCAAATGATAGTCTCCGACGTTGGGCGAACGATCAACTCCTCCTCCAACTTTGCGCTAGGGTCAACAACGACTCCACCTCCATTGGGGTCATTCTTAAGACGGTAGTGGGTAACTACGGCACACTCTTTGGCAAAACCCTCAACGTGATTAGCCTCCTTTGAGAAGAATGATTTTGGGATAAAGAGGGGGAAGTAGGCATTTTCGTGCCCCGTCTCCTTAAACATTTTGTCGAGAGCCGCCTGCATCTTCTCCCAAATTGCGTAACCATATGGTTTGATAACCATACATCCGCGCACAGCAGAGTTCTCTGCAAGACCTGCTTTCACCACTAATTCATTGTACCACTGAGAGTAGTTGTCCTCCACCTTCGAGAGGTTTTTTAGCTCTATTGCCATATTTTATTTTGATTTATTATTTTCTATTCCTAAAGTGCAAAAATAGTAAATAATATCTGGAATGGCGAATCTTTTAGCCAAAAAAAAGCGGTAACAATCTACTCTCAGATTATTACCGCTTTTCTTAGTGCCCAGGACGAGACTCGAACTCACACGGACCAATGTCCACTACCCCCTCAAAGTAGCGTGTCTACCAATTCCACCACCTGGGCATCTATTCTAATGCGAGTGCAAATATAGATATAGTTTTGGTTTTATCCAAATTTATTGCCCCTAAAAAATGCATTTTAATCAATAAAATTCATTAGTTCGCTGTAAAGACGCTGTATGGGAAGCCCCATAACGTTATAAAAAGAGCCCTCGATACTCTCGATACCAATGTAGCCGATCCACTCTTGGATGCCATATGAACCTGCTTTGTCCAAGGGGGAGTATTGTGTGACGTAGTAATCTATCTGTTCGTCGGTGAGGTTTGCAAATTTTACCTTCGTGGTGGTCGAAAAGCTAACATTCGACGTTGTGGAGCGGATGGTTACACCCGTTACAACTTGATGCTCGGAGTTCGACAGTTCGCTCAACATCTCGATCGCCTCTATTTGAGAGTGAGGTTTCCCCAATATCTTACCATTGAGTAGTACAACGGTGTCGGCTGTTATCAAGATGTCGCGATCTCCTAAATTTTCGGGGTAAGCACTGCTCTTGAGTTGTGAGAGATATTGTGCAACATCTTCTGCGGGGGTATCTGCGGGGTAAACCTCTTCAACATCGTAGCTGACCGCACGAAACACTAATCCTGCGTCGCGCATAAGGTCGCGGCGACGAGGTGACTGTGATGCTAGGATTATGTTGTATCCTCCATCAGATATTTTTGTGTGTAGTAACATATTTGGCGTATTAACGTATATCAAAGTTCAACAACTCCTGCCCCTCTAGTCGAGCCTTCAGTGTGTCGCCACTCCTCACTGCGCCAACGCCAACGGGTGTTCCGGTGAAGATGAGATCTCCGATCTTGAGAGTGATGAATTTCGATACGTAGCTGATGATCTCATCTACCGAAAATAGCATATTCTCGGTTAATCCCACCTGTCGAACTTCGCCGTTTAGCTCCATTTCGAAGTGTAGTTTTTGAGGGTCGCCCCCAAACTCATCGAGAGGGATAAGTCGGGGTGAAATAGCTGCCGAGTGGTCGAACCCTTTGCATAGCTCCCACGGTAACCCCTTCGATATCGCCTCGCTTTGAATGTCGCGAGCCGTGAAGTCGATGCCGAGTCCCACCTCATCGTAACAGCGGCGCGCAAATTTTTTGTCGATATGTTTCACGACGCGGTTGATCTTTACGATCAGTTCACACTCGTAGTCGACCTGTTCGCTAAAATCGGGTATGTAGAATGGGTCGTTGTTGCGCAACATTGCGGTGTCGGGCTTTATAAAGAAGAGGGGTGATGCTGGTCGTTCGATGCTCTTTAACTCTTCGATGTGGGCGCTGTAGTTACACCCGATACATACTATTTTCATTGTTTGCTCTCTTTTAGTAGTTTAACCATTCGTGCTGCAAATCGTCTGCTGGCGTGCTCTCCTCCGATTATATCGCGTAGTTGTGCATAATCTGCCAACACCTCTTCGCGACCCTTGCCGCCAACCAAAATGTTGCGTAGTGCCGCCACAATACGACTTGGGTATAGCGACGACTGTATAATCTCGCGAACAGCCTCTCGCCCTAGGTTTATGTTTACTAGCGATACGTATGGAATCTTCAACACCAATGGTTTTAGAACCTCTTGAATCCACGGAAGTCGATATACCACAATTTGAGGTACACCGATAAGTGCTGTTTCGAGGGTCGCTGTTCCAGAGGTGACGATTGCCGCTTCGCTATGGTGTAGGAGTTCGTATGTTTGATTCTCGATTAGTTTGATGTTACTCTCCTCAATGTGGCGATCGTAGATCTCGCGTGGAAGCCAATCTACACCTGCAATTATAAATTGATATGTCGGAAATAGCTCCGACACTCGTATCATAAGTGGTAGATTTGTCTTTATCTCCGAAGCTCTGCTTCCCGCAACGAGGGCGATAATTGGGGTGTTGGGGAGGTTATTGTTCGCCAAGAACTGCTCCTTTTGGGGGATGCTTTGGGATCTGAGTGCTATGGCGTCGACAAGAGGGTTACCCTCGAAGTGACTCTCTATACCGCGAGCTGCAAAGTAGTCACTCTCGAAAGGGAAGATTATAAATAACTCATCGACATATTTCTTGATCTTTTTGATTCGCTTCTCGTCCCACGCCCAAACTTTAGGGGCTATGTAGTAGTAGCTTTTGATACCCTGCTCCTTGGCGAAGCGTGCAATCTTGAGGTTAAACCCTGCGTAATCAATTAATATTACTACGTCGGGTGCAAACTCTTTGATCTGTTCTTTGCAGCGTTTTAGTTGTCCGAGGATCGTTGGTAGGTTCCATATAACCTGCATCAACCCAAAGAATGAACTTTCGCGATAGTGTAGACCCAAATTATCCACACCACCGACCTCAGCCATCTTGTCGCCACCCCAGAAACGAAACTCCGCTTCGGGATCCTCCTCCCGAAGACCACGCATAAGATTTGATCCGTGAAGATCGCCCGATGGTTCGCCTGCTATCAAAAAATACCTCATATTTTTTACTCTTTAGGGAGAGGTTAGAGCTCTCCTTTAATTAGATCGGGGCGTAGTCTCTTGGTACGCTCCCACGCCTGCTCTTCGCGCCACGCATCTATCGCCGCAAAGTTGCCCGACAACAATACGTCGGGTACTCTCCATCCGCGGAACTCCGCAGGGCGCGTATAGATTGGAGGTGCAAGTAGGTTGTCTTGGAATGAGTCGGTCAGTGCAGACGCCTCATCTCCAATTGCCCCCGGCACGACACGCACTACAGAGTCTGCAATGACGCACGCTGCGAGTTCACCCCCGGTGAGCACATAATCTCCAATCGATATTTCACGAGTGATTAGGTGCTCTCTAATTCGATAATCTATGCCTTTGTAGTGACCACAGAGGATGATTATATTCTCAAATGTAGAGAGTCGATTTGCCTCCTGTTGGTTGTAGGTAATGCCGTCGGGGGAGGTGTAGATTATCTCGTCGTAGTGGCGCTCCGACAGCAACTTCTCGATCAACTTGAAGATCGGTTCGGGCTTCATAACCATACCTGCCTCACCTCCAAATGGATAGTCGTCAGTTGTACGATGTTTATCCTCGGTGTAGTCGCGGATGTTGTGCACCACGATTTCGGCTAATCCACTCTGTTGCGCGCGCTTAAGGATTGATTCGTTGAGAGGAGAGGTAAGTAGCTCAGGTACTACCGTAAGAATATCTATTCGCATACCAACTCTCTTTAATATTTGATCTCACCGGAGATAACCTCCACAACAAATGGGTTGTAGAGACACTCGTGACCAATCGTTGTCTCCTCGCTATGTCCCGGATATACCGCAACCTCATCACCTAGAGGTATAATAACCTTGGTAATAGAGTTCATTAGTGATACATAGTCTCCTCCCGGGAGATCTGTTCGACCAATGCTTTCGCGAAATAGTGTGTCACCAGTGAGGAGCACCTTCGATTTGGCGTCATACAACGAAATATGTCCCGGAGTGTGTCCCGGGGTTTTGATGACCTTTAAGGTTGTCTCACCAAACGATAGCTCCTCTGTTGTGTCGAGATCTATATCTATTGTCGTTGGCATAGCTCCGATTCGCATACCATAGATTACACTGCCCTCCTTAGCCGACTCCAGCAAGTAGTTATCTTTGCTCGACATAGCGAATGGAACATCGAAGCGACGACGTACAAACTCAACACCCATTGCGTGGTCGAAGTGTCCGTGAGTATTAATCGCCATAACTGGTTTTAATCCTCTCTCCTTGATAAAGTTCTCTAGAGCTGTGTTTTCGCGATCGGTGCTGTTTCCTGCGTCGACAATAACACATTCGTTTGTCGAGTCCCACAAAATATATGTATTCTCCTGAACAGGGTTAAATACTAATGATGCAATATTCATCTTCTATTTTTTTACGATTTTCTTCTAAATTACAAATGTACGCAATAATATTTTCATACACAAGTGTTACTAATGGTGCGTTAATAATCTCGACCACTGCCCTGCGCGGGCGGCGGCGGAGTGCTCTCCGCGGAGCTAATCTTTGTTGCAGTCAATTAAACAGATGTTGCAAAGGGTTAACGCATATGCTCCACAAAGATCGGTAGTTTGGGGAGTATGCTATATGGGGAGAGCATATGTTTGTATATGTGACACTTTTCGCATAGGTGGTTGTCGCAGTATACCTTTGCGAGTTGTATGAGAGCTTGTGTTTCGTATGCTGACTGTGGGGTGAGACCTCGCTTGCGCCACGAGGTGATATAGAAATTTGACTCTGCGGGGAGTGTCTCGTTGATATATCCAGCTCGGTCGGTTATGGAGTCGTCGGCAGTATATAGACCGTAGGCGTATAGCATTGGGACAACAAAATTTATACCGATCAAATCACACTTGCTGACACCAATATGACTTGCACTCTTTGCGCCACCCTTAACGCGTAGACACCACTCCATTGAAGCCTCGACGTTGAAGAATGAGATGATGTCGTTGCGGTTTTGGAAATTTACAAGATGGTTGAATGGGAACTCATTTTCGTAGAGTAGGCGGGCGATTTGTGATAGGCGTATGATTGGGTGTTTTACGGCTGTTATCTTTTTGAGATTCCACATTTTACTGTAGATAGGTGTGATTTGATATTTGTAGAGCATAAACTCTGCGCTCTTTCGAAACTCTGTGGTGAAGCTATCCTGAGGCAACGTGTCGAGTAGACCCGATGCCCCGATTAGGAGTGCCTCGATATTTCGAAGAGAGGCTCTTTCGCGCTGAATTATCGAGAAGTGAACCATATGTCCAACCTCTTGATAGTTCTCACGATTGTTCATATCGCTAATAGAGTTTAGCAGCCCGATGAGAAAGATCTGATTCCAATTGGATTGAGACCTAGCATAGAGGTCCTGAATACGCAGGAACTTATCGTCGAGTCTCTCGGTCTCTAGCTCTTGATATATTCTATGGCGATCTAACCCCTCGAGATGGTGAAGATAGATCCCACAGCGCCTCTCTTTTGCGCCCGATAGTACGAGATCTAATAGTGTTTTAGGGTCAATATTTACCTGTTTCGAATCTGTTGCAACCTCTTCCATTGTAGTAAAATTTATAGTAATCCCAGCTCTAGTAGAGTCTCCTCCGACATCATCGATCTATCCCAAGGTGGGTCGAATGTAAGGATCACATCTACCTCCTCGACACCATTAACCTTTCCAACTTCGCGAACCACATTCTCGACCAGTATATCAGCCATAGGACAATTTGGGGCAGTGAGTGTCATTCGGATTGTGACATCTCCCGATGGTTCGTAGTCGATCTCATATATTAGTCCCAAATCGTAGATGTTGACAGGTATCTCGGGGTCATAAATTGTTTTTAGTACGAGTATAATATTACTCTCTACTGCTGCTATTTCGGCTGGTGTCATTCTCTCTTTGTTGTATAGCTAGTTAAATTAATTCATCTTGTGGGCATACGCCATTGCATATAGTTTCATCTGCTTCACCATCGACAGTAGTCCATTGCTACGAGTGGGTGATAGGTTTTCGCTCAGACCGATGGCGTCAATGAAGTATAGATCGCAATCTAGAGCCTCCTTTGGGGTGCGTCCGTTGAGCACCTTTATCAAAAGTGCGATGATCCCTTTTGTGATGATTGCGTCACTATCTGCTGTGTAGTATATTTTGTTATCTTTGAGTTCGGCGCTGACCCACACGCGTGATTGACACCCTTCGATTAGATGTTCGGGTGTTCGGTGTGACTCATCTATTACTGGTAGTTCGGAACTCAACTCAATGAGGTAGTTGTATTTGTCCAACCACTCGTCGAAGAGTTCGAAATCCTCTATTATCTGCTCTTGTATTTGATCTTTCATAGCTGCAAAATTACAAATTTATTTTTAATGAGGCATTAAAATATTCACTTTCATTTGAAAACTCTACCTCTCGTAGAGTTTCGATTGCGCGAAGTTGTGCTCTACACAGGGTTTTATGGGCTTCGCTGTTGGGGTTTGTGGGGCGATGTTCTGCCGCCTTCACGATCTTCATAACTTTGGTTAGCAGCTCTTTGGTGTGTGGGGAGAGCGCCGCTTCGCAGAATTTATCCCATATATACGTCACTGCAACATCCGAGGGGTGAACCATATCGTCACTGTAGAAACGGTAGTCGCGTAGGTCATCAATCAAGATCTCATATGCGGGGAGGTAGAATCGGTGTTGGGGGTTGCGTGTTACAACCTCCTCTATTGCGAGGCGTAGGGTCGACTTGCTTAAGTTGTTTTCGCTGAGTCCATCGGCAATGTGACGTATTGGACTGAGGGTGAGAATTATATTTTTGTCGGATAGATACCTCTCGATCGTGTCGTTGAGCCTTTCGACTATCTCGTTGAGTGATGCCCTGCGACGAGTGAAGTTGCGAGCAGGCTCTTTGTGGCAGTTGGCTACGACCTGTCGGCTGTCGGTAATCTCGTAGATCCACGCTGTGCCGAGGGTGATGATGACCCACTCTGCTGCTTTGAGTGCTGCGCCGCCTTGCTCTATTGCGGTGTTGATTTTTGTTGTTGTCTCCTCTGGGGTAGCGCCATTGAGCGAGGAGTGGAAGTCGTAGTGATACCACCCGAGATCACCTTCGCGAAGCTCCTCTGAATTGATTGTTCGATGTTCACAGAGTCGCTCTATGGTGTTGCAGATTGAGAGTGGGTTGAAGAGTGTTCCCGTTGGGTTGATTGTCGTTCTGAACTTTGCTCTCTCCAACTTCTCTCCAATACTCTGCGCAAAGCACGACCCGATCGTAAAGATACGATTCGAGTACTCTATCTGCTCGCTTAATGGGGTAATATCTATCTCGGTACGAAGTTTCATCGCTGCAAAATTACGATTTTTAAGATAAAAAACATATCTTTGCTTTATGATATTACGTGCAAATTGTAAAATAAACATCGGACTCGATGTTCTTCGTCGTCGTGAGGATCGTTTTCACGACCTCGACACTGTGATGATTCCCGTTTTGGGACTTTATGACGAGGTGAGGGTAGAGCCTCGTCTGGATTCGCTTGATGTGACATTCGAGGGTGTTGGATTGGTTGTTGATTGTCCTGCGGAGGATAATCTTTGTGTGCGTGCGGCGAGGCTCGTTCAGAGCAGGTACGACACCGCTGGGGTGGCTATAACTCTCGATAAACGTGTTCCGTTTGGGGCTGGTCTCGGTGGGGGATCGTCGGATGCTACGGCTGTAATTGTCGCTATGAATGAGATATTCGAGTTGAGGTTGCCAGAGGAGGTGCTTATATCCTTAGCTGCTGAGATTGGTAGCGACACCGCATTTTTTGTGCGTAATACTCCACAACTCTGTACGGGGCGAGGGGAGATAATGTCGCCAATAGAGCTCGATCTTGCCGGGCTAACTCTGGTGTTGATAAAGCCCGAGGGGGTAAATGTGTCGACTCGTGAGGCGTATGGTGGTGTGCGACCAACTTGTCCCGAACACTCACTCAGAGAGCTCCTCGCAGAGCCAATAGAGCAGTGGCAGGGTAGGGTGAAGAATGACTTCGAACCTCGTATCTTTGAGGCGTATCCACTTCTGGCTCAAATAAAATCTGATCTACTTGATGCCGGTGCGCTCTATGCTGCAATGTCGGGTAGTGGATCGACAATATTTGGACTCTTCCGCAACCCCCAAGATGCAAAAAGTGAGCAACTCGAAAGTTACTCACCCTATGTTTATGCTCTTTAAGATTTATACACTTTAAGTCTCTATTTTGAGATCTCGATCTTTGCGATACGAGGGGTGTGACGTCCACCCTCGAACTCACTCTCTAGCCACGTCGTAACCAATGCCATCGCTGTGTCGTTGTCGATGAATCGTGCCGGCATAACGATTACATTTGAGTCGTTGTGTTGACGCGTGAGGCGAGCTATATCCTCACACCAACAGAGTCCTGCACGTACTCCCTTGTGGCGATTGAGTGTCATCGACATACCAACACCAGAGCCACATAGAGCCACGCCACGCGAAACCTCGCCACTCTCAATGTCTTGAGCTAGGGCGTGTCCGAAATCTGCATAGTCGACACTCTCCTCACTCATACACCCATAATCTACCACCTCAAAACCCTTCGACGAGAGCCATCCTACCAAAAATTCTTTCATTTCGTATGCCGCGTGGTCGGCAGCAACTCCAATCATATTATTCATAAATATAACCTTTTATATAACCAATATATCGCAAAAAAAATCTACTTTTGCGGCGTGAAACTTATTTTTATACTTCTTGGGTGCATCTCGCTCGTGTTGGGCGTGATTGGGGTAGTTGTGCCTCTGTTACCCACAACCCCATTTTTGTTACTCTCGGCAGCACTATTTGTTAAATCCTCTCCAAAGCTCTATGCGTGGTTGATCGACAACCCCATCTTAGGGAGCTACATTCGCAACTATCGAGAGCATAAAGCTATTCCGCGTCACGCAAAATACACCTCAATAACCCTGCTTTGGATCTCAATACTCTACTGTCTGTTTTTTGTTGTGCAGAGTATGTTGTGGGTTCAAATATTGCTGTTCGTCGTCGCTGTCGGAGTTACGTGTCACCTGCTTTCGCTCGGTACGATATCTCGCAATAGCGACGACGAGTAAGTTGCTATTTAGCGGCTCTCTTGCGATCGTGCTCGTTGAGGAGGATCTTGCGAAGGCGCATAGAGTTTGGTGTAACCTCTACATACTCATCCTCCTGAATATACTCCAAAGCCTCCTCCAATGTAAATAGGCGTGGTGGTGCAATTGCTACCTTATCGTCATTACCCGAAGCACGCATATTTGTCAACTGCTTCGACTTAGTTACATTTACGGTGATGTCGTTACTGCGAGAGTGTTCTCCGATAACCTGACCGCCATAGACCTCATCCATTGGGTGGATGAAGAAGCGTCCTCGATCTTGTAGCTTGTCGATCGAGTAGGCGTAAGCTGTGCCGGTTTCACCCGAGATGATAGAGCCGTTACTGCGCATCTCGATCTCGCCAACCCAAGGTTCGAACCCTAAGAGGCGGTGTGCCATAATAGCCTCACCAGCTGTTGCAGTGAGCATATTAGAACGTAGTCCGATGATACCGCGTGATGGAATCGAGAACTCCACACGTGTGCGATCATCAACTGTAATCATATTTGTCATTGTACCCTTGCGGCGTGTAACCAAGTCGATAACAGTACCAGAGCAATCTGTTGGGCAATCTACCGTCAACTCCTCGATAGGCTCGCACTTCTTGCCATCAACCTCCTTGATGATAACCTTTGGCTGACCAACCTGCAACTCATATCCCTCGCGACGCATTGTCTCGATGAGGACCGATAGGTGGAGTACACCGCGTCCAAATACAAGGAAGCTATCGGCTGTTGCACCCTCCTCAACTTTGAGTGCAAGGTTCTTCTCCAACTCCTTGTCGAGGCGATCCTTGATGTGGCGAGATGTGACATACTTACCATCCTTGCCGAAGAATGGTGAGTTGTTGATTGTAAATGTCATCGACATAGTAGGCTCGTCGATAGAGATTGTAGGTAGAGCCTCCGGATTCTCGTAGTCGCAGATTGTATCTCCGATCTCGAAGCCCTCGATTCCAACCACTGCGCAGATCTCTCCACACGGAACCTCTTCAACGTGCTTCTTTCCCAACCCGTCGAAGATCATCAACTCCTTGATGCGGCTCTTAACCATACGCTCCCCATCGCGCTTTGCGAGTGTTACGGGTTGTCCTGCCTTGAGTGATCCACGTGTGACCTTACCTACAGCGATACGACCAATATACGATGAGTACTCTAGTGATGTTACAAGCATTTGTGGTGTTCCCTCCGCGATTGCTGGCTCGGGGATCTCCTCGATGATTGTGTCGAGAAGTGGAACGATCGAGTCTGTAGGCTCACTCCACTCACCTGTTGTCATCCACCCCTGCTTTGCCGATCCGTAGATGGTCTTGTACTCCAACTGCTCCTCTGTAGCGTCGAGTGCAAACATAAGGTCGAACACCTGCTCGTTTACCACCTCTGGGCGGCAGTTTGGTTTATCTACCTTGTTGATAACGACGATAGGTTTCTTTCCTAGAGCCAACGCCTTCTGTAGCACAAATCGAGTCTGAGGCATTGTCCCCTCGAACGCGTCGACTAGCAACAACACGCCATCACACATATTAAGAACTCGCTCAACCTCTCCTCCGAAGTCGGCGTGACCCGGGGTGTCGATGATGTTGATTTTATACTCTTTATATAGTACCGAGACATTCTTCGATAGGATGGTGATACCGCGCTCACGTTCGAGATCATTGTTGTCGAGGATAAGCTCTCCCTGACTCTGTTGTGAACCTTCGCGGAGGATGTTTCCCGCTAATATCATCTTGTCGACCAGTGTGGTCTTGCCGTGATCGACGTGAGCGATAATGGCAATGTTTCTTAGTTTTTGCATCTGTATTTGATAAATTTGCTGCAAAGGTATCATTTTCAAATGAAATAAACTATCTTTGTCATCAAAATTAGATAACTTTTTACTCAGCAACACATTTGTAATATGAACAGCTATAGCCTTAAAATTAAAAATAGTAGTGATGTATGTGTGGTTCGCGGTCTTGAGAAGCTACGAGAACTTCTCCCCTCGGCTCGCACGGTTGTAATCACGGATCACAATATAGAGCGTCTGTATGCTCCTCTTCTAGAGCCATTCGAGCGTGTCGTAATAGGTGAGGGTGAGCAGATCAAGACCCTCGCGACGGTGGAGCAGATCTATACTCAGCTTATCGAGATGGGGGCTGATCGTAAGACATTCTTGTTGGGTTTCGGAGGAGGTATCGTTACCGACATTACGGGTTTCGTCGCTGCAACCTATTTGAGAGGGGTGGAGTTTGGTTTCGTTTCGACAACTTTGCTTAGTCAGGTAGATGCTGGTGTCGGTGGTAAAAATGGTGTCAACCTCGGAGGATACAAAAATATGGTCGGCACATTCAACCAACCACGATTTGTGATCTGCGACGTGGAGTTGCTCCGTACGCTCGACGATCGCGAGACTCGCGCCGGTTTGGCGGAGGTTACAAAGTCTGCAATTATTGCCGATCCAGCACTCTTCGAGATGTTGGAGGGGTTGTCGTTCGAGGATGTTCGAGGTGACGAGGATCTGTTGAGCCGTGCAATTATCGCCTCCGTAACTGTGAAGGCGGCGATTGTGGAGCGTGACGAGAGAGAGTCGGGAGAGCGTCGTAAGCTAAATCTCGGACATACATTTGCCCACGCCATCGAGAAACTATCGCGTGAGATGATTCACGGAGAGGCAGTTGCTGTGGGTACAATCATCGCAACGAAGATATCTCGTAACTTAGGACTTATATCAGAGGAGGATGCAGCAAGGATCGAGAAGATTCATAGTGATTTAGGGTTTAATCTTCAATCTCCCATTCCGGTGTCGGAGCTTCTGGGTGCAATTATCAAAGATAAGAAGGCTGAGGAGGGCTCTATATATATGGTGCTCCCACGTTCAATTGGTGATTGCGAGGTTCGAAAGATGAGTTTTGAGGAGGTTGCTAAATCTGTGCAGTAACCCCCCTCCCTTATTATGGTATTAAGAGGATGACCAACAAGTCCACTTGTTAGTCATCCTCTTAATACTATTACTTTTGGAACATATCTTTAATGCTGCCCAGAGAGCTTATAACCCCCGAAGCCTCATATGGCATATATACCATTTTATTATCCTTGCCGCTGGTCATCTCCTTCAACGACTCGATATACTTCATCGCCAACATATAGGTTGCTGGGTCGGTCTTTGTTGCGCTAATTGCTGCCGATATCTTGGCGATAGCCTCAGCCTCCGCCTTTGCCTGCAATATCTGCGCCTCCGCTAGACCCTGCGCCTTTAGGATTGCACTCTCCTTATCTGCCGCAGCATTGTTGATTTGCGCCTCCTTTGCACCCTCCGACTTTAGGATTGCAGAGGTCTTTTCACCCTCGGCACGTAGAATCTCGGCACGTCGATTTCGCTCCGCCTGCATCTGCTGCTCCATCGCCTTGACAATATTTGTCGGAGGCATAATATCCTGCAACTCGACACGATTAACCTTAACACCCCACTTGTTTGTCGCGTCATCCAACACCACGCGAAGTTTGGAGTTGATGATATCACGCGAGGTGAGTGTTTCGTCGAGCTCCATCTCACCAATCACATTTCGCAGAGTTGTTTGAGTCAACTTCTCGATCGCATTGGGGAGGTTCTCAATCTCGTAGACAGCCTTCACGGGATCTACAATCTGAAAGTAGAGGAGCGCATTAATCTCTGTTAATACATTGTCGCGTGTAATTACATTCTGCTTAGCGAAGTCGTATACCTGCTCTCGAAGATCAATCCTCTGAGTCTGGGCAAATGACGAGTATGGGTTGCCATCGAAGTCGCGCGACGTGCGACGAACAATAAACACCCTCGCTTGATCTATTATGGGCCAAATGATGTTTATACCCGACTCCAAGGTTCTGTCATAACGCCCTAGTCGCTCCACAATACGGGTCTCCGATTGGGGAATAATCTTGATGCTGCGCACAGTAATCACGACCACCAAAATTGTCAATGTCCAAAATATTATTAAACCAGCCATATTTATATTTTTTTTACGATTAAAATTACACTATCTACACTCTCTATCTCCACCTTATCACCAATTGCAACAACTTCACCGATCTCTTTCATCTCTGCTCTCCAATCATCACCGTCGATGCTCACACGTCCCTCACCTCTGCGTATCTCTTGTGTCACCACAGCGCGACGCCCCACCAGCGCATCTATATTGGTTGCGACAATATTCCCACTAATCGAGTGTCCAAAATACTTGATCGCCATAGGTCGTACCGCGACAAGCGAGATGATCGAAAACAACGAAAAGAGTGCCAACTGCCACGCAACATCCACCCCGACATACGCCGCCAAAGCCGCCACAAACGCCCCCACAGCGAAACAAAGTACAGCAAATCCAAGTGTCAGACACTCAATCAAGATCGCCAACAATCCTATAACGACCCACACAACCCAAAAGTACTCCATAATATATGTATTTTTATATTCACCCTTGCCCTAATCCCACCGCCACTCAGCAATTTCAAGCAAAGTACTAAATTTATTCGATGTTTCCAAATTTGCCAACCTAATTATTCTCCTCTCGGAGATATGCGAAAAATAATATTGAATAAAGTAGCCACAAAAATTTTGTAAGCTAAAGAAAAAATCGTACCTTAGTGGCGGATTTTGCGATCATATGATCTCAAATGAAGAAACAAAACAACACAAACAAACATAAAAAATTCGGATTATGATCTATTCACACGAAGTACAGCAGATGTGCTGTGTATCGAAGGGTGCAAATCACGCCTCTGCACCTATCCCAGAGGAGGGAAAATGGGTTCGTTCAAAGGAGATTAAGGATATCTCTGGTCTAACTCACGGTGTGGGTTGGTGTGCACCACAGCAGGGTGCTTGCAAACTAACACTAAACGTTAAGGATGGTATCATTCAGGAGGCTATGGTCGAGACAATTGGCTGCTCTGGTATGACTCACTCAGCAGCTATGGCATCTGAGGTTCTTCCCGGAAAGACTCTTTTGGAGGCTCTTAACACAGACCTTGTTTGCGACGCTATCAACACAGCTATGCGTGAGTTGTTCCTTCAGATCGTTTATGGTCGTACACAGTCAGCTTTCTCTGAGGGCGGTCTTCCAATCGGAGCATCTCTAGAGGATCTTGGAAAGGGTCTTCGCTCACAGGTTGGTACTATGTTCGGTACTTTGGATAAGGGTGTTCGCTACCTTGAGATGGCTGAGGGTTACTGTACTCGTATGGCTCTCGACGCTAACGACGAGGTTATCGGTTATGAGTTTATCCATATGGGTAAGTTTATGGATATGGTGAAGAAGGGCGTTGATGCAACTGAGGCTTTGGAGAAGGCTAAGGGTTCTTACGGTCGCTTTGCTGAGGCAGTTAAGTACATCGATCCACGTCACGAGTAATCAATCCAAGAAGAAAAACCGTAAAAAGAGAGAACAATTATGGCAAATTTATTTGAGAGTTACGAGCGCAGAATTGAGAAGATCAACTCTGTACTTGCACAATATGGTATCAACGGAATCGAGGATGCAAAGGCAATCTGCGAGTCTAAGGGTTTAGATCCTTACAAGGTTTGTGAGGAGACACAGCCAATCTGCTTCGAGAACGCTAAGTGGGCTTACGTCGTAGGTGCTGCTATCGCAATCAAGAAGGGCGCTACAACTGCTGCTGAGGCTGCTGAGGCTATCGGTGAGGGTCTTCAGGCTTTCTGTATCGCAGGATCTGTAGCTGAAGATCGTTTGGTAGGTATCGGTCACGGTAACCTAGCTGCTCGTCTTCTTCGCGAGGAGACAAAGTGCTTCGCTTTCCTTGCAGGTCACGAGTCTTTCGCGGCTGCTGAGGGTGCGATCAAGATCGCTGAGATGGCTAACAAAGTTCGCACAGAGCCTCTTCGTGTTATCTTGAATGGTTTGGGTAAGGATGCTGCTCAGATCATCTCACGTATCAACGGATTTACATACGTACAGACTCTTTTCGACTACTACACAGGTGAGGTAGCTGTCGTTAAGGAGACTCCATACTCAACAGGTCTTCGTGGAAAGGTTAAGTGCTACGGTGCTGACGACGTTCGCGAGGGTGTTGCAATTATGTGGAAAGAGGGCGTTGACGTATCTATCACTGGTAACTCAACAAACCCAACTCGTTTCCAGCACCCAGTTGCTGGTACTTACAAGAAGGAGCGTATGCTAGCAGGTGAGAACTACTTCTCTGTAGCATCTGGTGGTGGTACAGGTCGTACTCTTCACCCAGATAATATGGCGGCAGGTCCTGCTTCATATGGTATGACTGACACAATGGGTCGTATGCACTCTGACGCTCAGTTCGCAGGTTCTTCATCTGTTCCAGCTCACGTTGAGATGATGGGATTCCTCGGAATGGGTAACAACCCAATGGTTGGTGCTACAGTTGCTGTTGCAGTTGCTATTCAGGAGGCTTGCAAGTAAGTCGACGAACTTATTTAACGTAAAAAACGGGGAGACAACCATAGTAGTTGTCTCCCCGTTTTTCGGTAATATATAGTTTCTATTTCAGGGCAAACGCACGAAAAATAGAGGAGGGAACTGCGCTAACGCCGCGCGGGCTCACAACAAGTTGTGGGGAGAAACTTCGTTTCTTTTCTATCTTTGCAGTGCGCTGTAATATTGCATATTATAGATTGATGACTGAGTATACACGTATGATGTTACACTCTTGCTTGCCGCCCGCGCGGCGTTAGCGCGATACCCGACGTTTTTCGTGCGTTTGCCCTGTATATAGTTTGATTACTTTCTTAGAGCAAGGATCTTCTCTATTACGTCGTAGGTAACATTCGCCTTCTCGCCAAATGCAGAGCCACGACTCTTGATGCGTGCCACAACCTCTGCGGCAACCTCTTCGCCAATGCCATTCTCGCTGAGACGAGTCTTGAGACCTAGTGAGCGGAAGAAGTTCTCCGTAGCGTCGATTGCTGCGTCGATACGCTCCTCGTCACTTCCCTCGGTGATACCCCAAACGCGCTCTGCATATTGAAGAATCTTTGCACACTTCTGCTCTCTCATAACACTTATTACACCCGGCATTACGATCGATAGCGTATGACCGTGTGTAAGCCCTGTGAGGGCTGTAATCTCGTGTCCAATCATATGTGTTGCCCAATCTTGAGGAACGCCCATTCCGATAAATCCGTTGAGAGCCATCGTCGCCGAGAGCATATAGTTAGACATTGCGTCGTAATCGTGTTGATTAGCCTCTATCTTTGGTGCTGTCTCGATCAGTGTGAGCAATATGCCCTCAGCCCAACGATCCATCAACGGTGAAATGTTGGTTGATGTAAGATATTGCTCCACGGTGTGGATAAATGTGTCGGTGATGCCGCACGCCACTTGATATTTGGGTAGTGAGAATGTGACTTCAGGGTCGAGGATCGAGAATTGTGGATATGTTGAGTAGAATGGATACTTCTCACCTGTTGCGTCGTTTGATATCACGGCGCCGCGATTCATCTCAGATCCTGTTGCTGGAAGAGTGATGACAGATGCGTAGGGAATACACTCTCTGACGGGAGCTGCTCCGATGACAATATCCCAAGGCTCTGCATCCGACAGAATAGAGGCAGAGACAAGTTTCGTACCGTCGCAGATCGACCCACCGCCAACGGCTAACAAAAACTCAACACCCTCACTCTTACAGATTGAGATCGTCTTGCGGAGTGTCTCAACACGAGGGTTGGGTTCGATGCCCCAGAACTCGATGTAGTCGAATCCGTCGAGAGCCTTTATAACCTGATCGTAGACGCCATTTTTCTTGATGCTACCGCCACCCATAGTGACCATAATTTTCTTATCCTTAGGTAGTTGTTTTGATAGCTGTGCTATCTCCCCGCGTCCAAAGATAATCTTTGTAGGGTTTTGAAATTGAAAGTTATACATTGCGTTTAATCTTATAGTTTATGTTCTCTTTACACTCGCAAATCTACACTATATATTATGAAAATCCTAACAAAAGCAAAGGAGATTGACCTCAAATAAAAGTCAATCTCCTTTTTTACTAGCTACCGAAGTTATCGTAGAGGATATTCTCTGGTGGAACACCGAGGTTATCCAACATATTTACTACCGCAGAGATCATCATTGGAGGTCCGCACATAAGGTACAAACATCCCTCTGGATCTTCGTGGTTCTTCAGATAGTTCTCGAAGAGTACGTTGTGAACGAATCCCGCTGTGTAAGGTATTCCAGCCTCGTCTGCCACTGGGTCGGGACGGTCGAGAGCCAAGTTGAACGAGAAGTTAGGGAACTCGTCAGTGATACCCTTGAAGTCATCCATATATGGAACCTCCTTGAGCGCACGTGCACCATACCAGAATGAAACAGGTTTCTTAGATTTCTGAGTCTTGAACAGATCCATAATGTGGCTACGCATAGGCGCCATACCTGCACCACCACCGATGAAGATTAACTCCTGCTCGTCGGTGATATCCTCTGGGAGGAAGAACTCTCCATAAGGACCCGATACAGTCACCTTGTCGCCGGGCTTACGAGAGTAGATGTATGAAGAGCAGATACCGGGATTAACCTTCTCGAACGATCCTGTTGCGCGGTTGAAAGGAGGTGTTGCGATACGGATATTCAACATCACGATATTTCCCTCCGCAGGGTGGTTTGCCATTGAGTATGCACGATATGTAGGCTCTGGGTTCTTTGTTTCGAGTGCCCACATATTTGTAGCATCCCAGTCGCCGCGGAAGTTATCCTCCACGACCATATCCGAGAACTTGATAGAGTCGTACTGAGGGACATCGATCTGGATGTAACCACCACTCTTGAAGTTCAGAGTCTCGCCCTCAGGGAGCTTAACGACGAACTCTTTGAGGAATGTAGAGATAGAGTTGTTCGAAACAACCTCGCACTCCCACTTCTTAACACCCAAGACCTCCTCAGAGACCTTTATCTTCATATCCTCTTTAACCTTCACCTGACAACCTAAGCGCCAGTGATCTTTCTGCATCTTGCGTGTAATGAATCCGGTCTCAGTTGGGAGGATCTCTCCACCGCCTTCGAGAACTTGGCACTTACACATTCCACAAGAACCTCCACCTCCACACGCTGATGGTAGGAAGATCCCATTTTCAGACAAGGTGTTCAAGAGTGTCGAACCACTCTCTGTGGTGATAGTTTTCTCACCACCGTTGATATCTATCTGTACAGATCCTGAGCTCGTAAGCTTTGACTTTGCGAAGAGTAGCAACCCTACCAAAGCTAAGATTAGAACCAAAAACGACAGAATCGAATAAATTATTGTAATAGTCATTTTATTCTCTCTTTATTAAGGGTTTACAACTGGATTCCCGAGAACATCATAAACGCGATTCCCATAAGACCCGTGATTATGAATGTGATACCTGGACCGCGCAATGCTGGTGGGATCTGAGAATATTGAGTCTTCTCGCGAATTGCCGCCATCATAATGATAGCCAACCACCAACCTAGACCCGAACCCAACCCATAAACGATAGAGTCGGTTACGGATGTGATTTCGTTAGCGATAACCTTCTGCTGCATAAAGAGTGAACCTCCGAGGATTGCACAGTTAACAGCGATAAGAGGCAAGAAGATACCCAACTGATTATACAACGTAGGAGAGAACTTCTCGACAACCATCTCTACCAGCTGTACGAACGATGCGATAACGGCGATAAAGACGATAAATGTTAAGAAGCTTAGGTCAACACCCTCGACGAGGGCGTCAGCCTTTAGTACATACTCATTGAGTAGGTAGTTCAACGGTACAGTCATAATCATTACGAATGTAACCGCAGCACCCAGACCCAATGCTGTCTTAACGCTCTTCGACACGGCGATGTACGAACACATACCGAAGAAGAAGGCGAAGACCATATTGTCGATAAAGATCGACTTAATAAATAGATTCAATGTTTCCATACTCTCTTATCTCTATTTTTCTTGAAGATCCTTATTCTGTGAACGGTGGAACCAGATAATACATCCAGTGATGATGAGCGCCATTGGCGGGAACAACATCATACCATTGTTTGAGTAGAAACCGCCATTAGCGGAGTACCACGCCTCGGGGATGATCTGGAATCCGAGTAGTTGTCCCGAACCAAATAGCTCGCGGAAGAATGCGATAGCGACGAGGATAATACCATATCCGAAACCGTTACCGATACCATCGAGGAATGCAGCCCAAGGTTTGTTACCCAAAGCGAACGCCTCGACGCGACCCATAATGATACAGTTTGTGATGATAAGACCGACGTATACCGAAAGCTGCTTCGATACATCATAGACAAACGCCTTCAACACCTGATCGACGATGATAACCAACGCAGCGATAACAACCAACTGTACGATGATGCGGATGCGCGATGGGATACCCGAACGCAAGAGTGACATCACGAGGTTGGCGAACGCCGTCACAACCATAACCGATAGAGCCATTACGATAGCTGGCTCTAGCTTCACCGTCACCGCCAACGCCGAGCAGATACCCAAAATCTGAACGATTACAGGGTTGTTTCCACTCAGTGGAGAGGTTAGGGTACTTAAATTTTTAGCCGAAAATAGAGGCTCTTTTTTATCATTACTCATAGCTCTACTTATTTTACTGTTTTAGAATTAGCACCCTTGAAGAATGGGACGTAGCTACCCAAGCTCTCTTTGAGCATAGCTGTTACACCGTCCGATGTTTTAGTACCTCCGGTGATAGCATCAACTTCGTGTTTTGGGTCTTTAGCACCACCTTTGATTAGTGATATAGAGACAAAGTTGCCATTTTCGAAGAGCTTCTTACCAACATACATTGATTGGTGTTTTGGGTTAGCGATCTCAGCACCGAGACCGGGAGTCTCACCTGCGTGGTCGATAACGATACCCGAGATGGTATCCATATCACCCTCCAAGGCTACATATCCCCAGATAGCACCCCAAAGACCTGTTCCTGCAACGGGGATAACTACGCGTCCGTCAGTTGCCTGAAACACGGGGAGTTGACCTGCTGCCTGAGCTGCCTTCAAATCATCGAGCATATTGATTACCGCTGCGCCGTCGACGCTAGTGATCTTCTGACCCTTTGCATCTACAGCGAATGCTGTGATGTAGTCGTCATACGAAACGCCCGCCTCAGCTGATAGAGCTGTTAGGATAGCGTTTTTCTTCTCGTTTAGGATATTTGCGTTCTGCAAATCCTTCAACGACATCGCAACGAATGCCAATACAGCTGCCACCAACACAACCATTACAGTTGCATAGGTCAAGATATAAGCGTTTCCGTTTTTATCTGCGAATAGACCCTTTGGCTTCTCCATCTCGAACTCCGATGCAGGTACCTTACATACTGGGCACGTATCGGGTGCTGCATCACCCGTGTGGATATAACCACAAACCTTACATATATATTTATTTGTCGCCATAACTCCCTATTTAGATGATTTAACACGTGCGAGTCTGCGTGCGATATTAGCCTCCACGACGTAGTAATCTACGAGTGGCGCAAGCGCATTCATAAAGAGGATCGAGAGCATCATACCCTCTGGATATGCTGGGTTTATCACGCGGATAAGGATTGCGATAGCACCAGTCATAAATCCTACGATATATTTCGCCATATTTGTCTGTCCCGAAGTAACGGGGTCAGTTGCCATAAACACCGCACCGAAAGCGAAACCGCCGACGATCATATGGTGGCAAGGTGGCACAGCGAAGTATGTACCCTCAGCGCCTAGGGCGAAGAAGAGCGATGCCATAGCCAAACCTCCGACAAATACACTCAACATAGTTCTCCAAGAGCCAACGCCTGTGAAGATCAATATAGCAGCACCAATCAAGATTGCAAGAGTTGAGGTCTCACCCATTGATCCGGGGATAAATCCGAAGAATGCGTCAGCCATCGAGTAGCTCATAGAGCCTGAGCTAACCAACTGCTCAAGGGCAGTAGCTCCCGAGAAACCATCTGCTACAGCTGCGTTACCTGTCATATCTGCGATCCACACGGTCTCACCCGACATAGCAGGAGTGTAGGCGAAGAAGGCGAAAGCACGAGCCAACAACGCAGGGTTGAAGACGTTCATACCTGTACCACCGAATACCTCTTTACCGATGATAACGGCGAAAGCAACCGAGATAGCCAACATCCACAATGGAATGTCGATAGGCATAATCATCGGGATCAAAAGACCCGACACCAAGTAACCCTCATTAACCTCGTGACCACGCATCTGAGCAAATCCGACCTCGATACCGAGACCAACGATGTACGAAACGAGGATAAGAGGCAACACCTTCAAGAATCCGAACCATACATTGCCGATGATTGTTGTCTCAGCGATAGCCGCCTCGACTGTTCCACCATTGAGCATCATAAAGTTTTGCAGACCGGTGTTGTACATACCGAACAAGAATGCAGGTAGCAACGCAACGATAACCATACTCATCGTACGTTTCAAGTCGATACTGTCGCGGATGTGAGCACCTTTGCGGGTTGGTGTGTTAGGCACAAATAGGAATGTCTCTAGGGCGTCGAATGATGACTCCAAGAAACTAAGCTTACCACCCTCTAGGAAGTTTGGTTTTACTTTATCTACTAAATCACGTATAATTTTCATATCGCTTATGCCTCCTTAATCATTATATTAATACCTTTGCGAATAAGCTCCTGCATCTCGACTTTCGATGGATCGACGAACTCGCAGAGTGCGAAATCCTCCTCAACGACCTCATAGATTCCGAGAGCCTCCATCTTGTCGATATCGCCAGCAATGATCGCCTTCAATAGGTGCATTGGGTAGATATCCATTGGGAGATACTTCTCGTAGAGTCCTGTTACTACGAATGCGCGCTCACCGCCATTGTAGTTTGTATCGAGTTTATACTTTTTGCTTGGGCACAACCAAGAGAAGTATGATTTCGACACTGAGAAGCGGTGGAAACGTGGCATTATCCATCCCAACATCTCGTATTTGTCACCCTCAGGGATTACGGTCAAGCTATTTGCGTAGAATGAGAGGAATCCATTGGCATCACTCTTAACACCAGTGAGGACGTTGCCCGAGATGAATCGAACAGAGTCACCCTCAGCTTGAGCCTTAACATTTCCCTTCACGAGAGACTCGATCGGAGCACCTACAATCGCCTTGTAGTATTGAGGTCTTTCGATCTCGCTTCCGGCAACGGCGATAGTCTTTGTCATATCGACCTTTCCGTTGAGGAATAGGCGACCAACGATTGCAAGATCTTGGATGTTGATAGTCCAAACAACCTCTCCCTTGTTAACAGGGTCGACGTGGTGGATCTGAACACCGACATTTCCTACGGGGTGTTTTCCCGAGAATTTGTTGATCGTAGCGCCGCTCAACTTCGAGAACTCACCTGCTGCCTTTGCGCAAACGCCCAAGTTCACCGAACCGGGAGTAAGTGCAGCCATAACCTCGATACCCTTCTGGATAGCCTCCATATCGGAGCTAAGGGCGAAGTTGTAGTCGGGTGCAAGGGGAGATGAATCGAATGTAGAGATGAAGATCGACTTAGGGCTATCTGCTGGATTAGCGATAACGCCATAAGGACGTTGAATAATCATCGCCCAAAGTCCCGATTCAAGGAGTAGATCAATGACCTCTTCGCGTGAGGCGCTTTTGGGATCTACTTTTGCGAACTCTTTGTAGCTCAGAGTTGCATCAGCATCGACAACGACATTTAAGATCTTTCGCTTTTCGCCGCGGTTGATCGCTGAGACAGTTCCGCTCACGGGTGAGGTGAAGATGATACGATTGTTCTCCTTGTTGTAGAAGAGGGGAGAGCCCGCATCAACTTTGTCGCCCACCTTTACCAAAAGCTTTGGTGCAACCGACTCAAAATCGAGTGGAGAGATTGCATACTGAGTAGCTTGAGTAGTTTTACCAAGCTGCTTCGATGCCTCTCCTACGAGTTTGATGTCGAGACCTTTGCGTAGTGAAATGTTTTTCGACATTGTTAGAAAGTGTTATTAAATTATTTTGTTATCCGTAATTTCCGATAATTATAGACGCGACGAAGTTACGATTTTTTTTGTGAGCAGAAGAATCTTTGCCCGATTATTTTATATTATATGGAGATTTTGTACTACTTTTGTAGGGTAAACGTAAGAGAAGAGCCTTTGAGTTCTGTGAATTTTAGAGAAAATTTGACATGTCGAAACCATACGTAAATATCCACACCCACAACGATGCGGGTGGTGCTATCACAATAACAACGCTTGGTATCCATCCGTGGAATGCCGAAAATCACACCCTTGCGGATGGTGAGGTGAGACGAGATTTTGAGTCTCAAATTGACACGGTAGAGGCTGTCGGAGAGATTGGGTTAGATTTTGCGGCGGATGTGGATCGTGACGAGCAGGAGAAGCTCTTTATTTTGCAGTTGAAGCTCGCCAAAAAACATCGTAAACCGGTGGTTTTGCACTGTGTGAAAGCATTCGAGCCGACGATGCAGATCCTCTCGACATTCCCTATTAAGAGTGTAATTTTTCACGGTTTCATAGGGTCGGTACAGCAGATGAATCAGGCTATAGATCGTGGGTATTATATCAGTTTTGGGGAGCGAACTTTCACCTCTCCAAAGACGCTCAAAGCATTGAGGGAGTGTCCTTTGGAGAATATGTTGCTGGAGACTGATATGGGGCAGATCTCGATCGAGGAGATATACACCAAAATTTCGAAGCTACGTATCGAGAGTGTCGAAGAGCTTCGTGAGACAATATATAATAACTACCTTAAGATATTCCCAAATAGATAATGGCAGCGTGGTTGGAGCGAACGGAGCTTCTTCTTGGTGAGGAGAAACTCGATATGTTGAAGCGAGCAAATGTGTTGGTCGTGGGTTTGGGTGGTGTCGGCGCGTATGCCGCAGAGATGATAGCCCGTGCAGGTGTTGGACGAATGACGATTGCGGATGCCGACGTTGTTGGTGAGAGTAATATCAATCGTCAGTTGGTGGCACTTCACTCCACCATTGGACGCGAAAAGTCGGAGGTGTTGGCTGAGAGACTCCGTGATATAAACCCCGAAATAGAGCTTACGGTCGTTGCGAAATATATTCGTGATGAGTTGACCTATGAACTCTTAGATTCAGCAAAGTTTGACTATGTTGTGGATTGTATCGACACCCTTTCCCCCAAGATTGCTTTGATTCTCGGGGCGTTGGAGCGTAACATACCGTTGGTGAGTTCGATGGGTGCGGGGGCGAAACTCGACCCCACGCAGATGGAGATCCGCGACATCGGAAAGACGCACCACTGTCCGCTAGCCCATATGTTGCGTAAGCGTCTCCACCGAGTTGGTGTTCGCAAGGGGTTTAAGGCGGTTTTTTCGCCCGAGCCGATGCGCGAAGGGGCGATGGTGCTGTGCGATGAGCAGAATAAAAAGTCGAATGTAGGGACAATATCATATATACCGGCGATGTTTGGAATAGGGTGTGCGTCGGTTGTTATTAGATCATTAATTGGAGAGTTTGAGTAGTTATGAAGATTGTATTTTTGGATGAGTATTCGATGGGTGGTGCCAACCTATCATCAATTAAGGCGTTGGGAGAGTATACCCCATACGAAGTGACCACAACCGCGGAACAGATCATCGAGCGTGCGGCTGGTGCAGAGGTTGTGATAACAAATAAATGTAACATATCGAGAGAGGTGCTTGCAGCCCTTCCATCGTTGAAGTTGGTCTGCATTGCCGCTACGGGAACAAACAACATCGACCTAGAGGCGGCAGCAGAGTTGGGGGTTGAGGTGCGTAATGCGGTGGGATACTCGACACACTCTGTTGCGGAGGCAACTATAACCTCAGCGTTGGCACTTCGACGTCAGATCAACTACTTCGATCGTTTCGTTAAGAGTGGTGCATACTCCTCGACAGACCGACTCTTCTGCTTCGATCGTAAGATATCGCAGCTCCACGGGAGCCGATGGGGTGTTATTGGTCTTGGGGCGGTTGGACGCGAAGTGGCACGTTTGGCTACGGCATTTGGTTGTGAAGTGCGATACTTCTCTACTTCGGGAGTTGTTCGAGAGGAGGAGTATCAATGTGTAGAGTCGTTGGAGGAGTTGTTGGGTTGGTGTGATACACTATCGTTGCACTCTCCTCTCAATGAGCAGACGCGCGGTTTGATTGGTGCTGCGGAGTTGGCAATGATGCAAAAAGAGGCAATACTTGTGAATGTTACGCGTGGAGGTATCGTCGATGAGGAGGCTGTAGCCGATGCCCTAAATTGTGGAGTTATAGCTGGGGCGGCACTCGATGTATTTGTGTGCGAACCGCTCAACTCTGACTCTCCGCTGTTGAGGGTTAATGACTCCGATAGATTGCTGTTGTCGCCCCACAATGCGTGGGCATCTTCGGCATCTATAGATCGACTTGTCGCTGCTATTGCGGAGAATATCAGAACTTTTTAAGGGTAAGTGGGCTCTCTATTGTTTGGGGCTCCTTGCACCACCACACCATCGATTTGTCGAGGGTAGGGTCACCCTGCCCGAAGTCGAAGTTGTTGTAGGCTTCGAACTCTAAATTTGCCCCTTCCGTAAATCCAAATCGTGAGTAGTAACCTCGTAACCACTCCTCACCGGGTATCAACATCGCCGCTACATAACCCTCTTTTTGTATTATCTCCATTGCGGAACAGAGGAGTTGTGAGGCATATCCTAACCCCCTAAAATCGACGTGGGTAGCGACGCTATAGATATATGCAATTTTGCCAACCTCGCTCTCGAAAGGGACGATGTGCAACATCGATAGGTATTGGTTGTCTCGATCTGTGACACGCAACATTTTACTTTGTGAGTAGTGGTTGGTTAGGAAATCATCTATAAACAACTCCTCATCACCAAAGACATCTTGCCATAGTCGTCGACACTCTGTCTCGTCGTGGTGGAGATATATTGCACTATATTTAACTTGTCGATGGTTGGGGTAGTATGATAGTTTGGCGCGTCGCAGCCCCTCGATTCCGAGATCTTCTTCACGGTTTATAAACTTAAATTCGTCGGGTAGTGACTCTGCAAATAGTTTGTTGATGATTGTGTAGCATCCGGGGTACTCACTTAAACCCTTCTCAATGTGGATGCAAAATGTGTCGCTGTTGATAGCCGACCCATATGTAAACGCAACCATCTCTTCGTCAACAAATAATGCTCCTCCACGAAGTTCTAGCTCCTCGAAACTCTCAAACGAGCGGATCATTGCCGCTCTTTCGGGGTTTTCGGCGTCACATCCGCAGTCTCCGTGGTCTGCGCGCCACCTACAGTCGAGGGCTAGACACGTCTGGAAATCTGACGATGTGAGTGCTCGATATTGGTAGTTGTCATATCGCTTCAAGAATTGATTTATGTGGTTGCGCTTGGGTTGTAGTCGTTTTCCCGATAGCGTTGCGAGCGATTCGTGAAGGTAGATGTAATCCTCGAAGTTTGGGTCTGAGTGGAATGCGAAGTGCCCTTGATATAGATTGTTGAGGCTGTCGCGCCCCTCGTCGGTGAGACCAATAAATCGAAGCCTATCGCCGTGTAGATGAGCGTCTTGCGCTAGTAGGGGGATTATGTTCGAAAAGTTGAGTCCTCCATCCTCTCCGATAGGTTGCATATAACCAATCTTCTCGCCACCATCTATGTAGAAACGTATGACAAGAAATCCATTTACCTCAGCCCACGCGCTTTTGTAGGTGGGTTGCCACGAGTACATATTGGCGAACGAGAGGTCACAGTTGCGAATTGTGCTCGCACGTGTGTACCTCTCGATCTTCGCCTTGTCGGCGAGTGCTATATCTCTAAATGTAATCACTTGATTATTACCTACTCTTCGATTGCTTTGAGTGACATATCGAGTGATTTGATCTGATGTGTTAGTGCTCCGATGGAGATGAAATCGACGCCACACTCAGCATAAGCTCTCATTGTGTCGAAGTTGATACCTCCGCTCGACTCTGTTTCGCAGCGTCCTGCAACTTTTGCAATACCCTCGACAGTAAGTGCTGGCGAGAAGTTGTCGAACATAATTCTGTCGGCTCCACCCGCAGCAAACACTGCGTCGATATCCTCAAGGGTTCGTACCTCGCACTCGATAGGGATGTTTTTACCCTTCTCAGCCAAATATTTGCGTGCAGCGCTGACAGCCTCGAACACACCTCCAGCAAAATCAATGTGGTTGTCTTTGAGGAGTATCATATCGAAGAGTCCAATACGGTGATTATCACCTCCTCCGATCTTAACAGCCATCTTATCGAGAACTCTCATTCCGGGGGTTGTTTTGCGAGTGTCGAGCACCTTTGTGTGGAGTCCGTCAAGCTGTTTTACGTAGCGAGCGGTCTCGGTTGCAACGCCACTCATTCTCTGCATTATGTTCAACAAGATTCTCTCCGCCTGAAGCAACGACTGAACTCGTCCCGACACATAGAATGCCTCATCGCCCGATTTAACTCTGTCGCCATCTTGCAACAGTTGTTCGAACTTCATCTCTGGGTCGAGACGTTTCAAGATCAACTCTGCCACCTCGATACCTGCGATGACACCCTCTTGTTTACACAATAGTCGCATTTTTCCCTGAGCCTCGTAGGGTATGCAACAAAGCGACGTGTGGTCGCCATCACCAATATCCTCTTTGATAGCTAGCTCGATGAGCTCCTCGACGAATGGTCTATACTCTGCCTTTATCATAATGTTTTTTGTTTTTTGCAAATATAGCGATTTTATACAAAAAAGAGAGGACAAATCCGATTAAGATTTGCCCTTTCGCTATTTTAATTCTAATGTGAGGATATCTACACTGTAGGTTTGAATGTAATCACGTACGACGCGTCGTTGTAGGTGAGGGATATATACACGCTCAATGTTGTTGTGCTGATGTCGAATCCAACAAAGTCGAAAGTTGCATCTGCCGCGTAATTATAGTAGGCGTAGACTGGAACAGTTAGACCTGTAGCCTCATAATCGTAGCCAACGCTATTTGCTGCGATATTCTTTGCAATCATAATGAGTTCTGGAGCCATTGTGCTTGGGGTGAACTTAACACACGTCGCATATAGAGCCGCGATATCATTGTCGTCGATGTCGACGAAGAATTGAACCTCATCTGCTGTGTAGAGCTGAGTTAGATTTCCTGTTGAATCAGAAGAGTAGGTTGTGATAGTTCCGTAGTAGGGTACGCCTAGTAGTAGATCTTCGCCCTCTTCATCTTCCTCGTCGTCAAGTTCGATTGTTGTGAAGAATACCGAGAATGTATACTCGTTAGCTCCCGATCCCATATCAATCTCTACTGTGCAGTTAAACGAGATCGTTACCTCTCCATTTATTAGATCAACAGATAGGTTGTCGATAGATTTGATGATGTCGTTTCCGTATGGCTCACCATCCAACATTGTTGCTGTGATGCTATCTGTGTAGTATGTGTCGGCAGTGTCGTCGGTAGGGATGTCGGTGAGAACGATATCTAATGATGGCATCTGTGTCGTTACCTGTGGGATGTTCTCCGTGAAGCAGATCTGAGCAAAGGTCGCGGTTACAGAGTCGCTCCCTTTGTCGATGTAGACTACGGTATTTTCGCTGTCGTATGACGCTGTTTGACCATACATTGTCATTGATACGGTTGTTGTACCGGTGTATTCGACACCTTGGTATGTTGACGAAGAGTTGGGGTTGTCGTCGTCATCGCTCTCGTCGCAGCTCATAACCGAAAATGCTGCTGCTAGAATCAGCATTGTAGAAAAAAATCTTTTCATTTTGTTAGTTTTTGTTTATTGTTAAATTTAATGTTGCTCCAAATGATAAGGGTCGCCCCTGCTGTGCATACTCCTTGTCCATCGACTCAAAGTAGAATGTGTCGTACTTTTTGTTGGTGAGGTTGCGCCCCCAAAAGGTGAGGGTGTAGCGGCTGTTGGAGAGTCGAACCGACGCTCCGAGGAGTGCATATAGTGGTTGAGAGTAGCTGTTATCCTCTCTCCAATATATGCGTCCTGCCCCGTTGGTGTTTGCTTCGATCTCTATTTTGTTGATTGTTTTGTTGTCTACTGCTATCTCGTAGTTGATGGCTCCATATATGGTTTGTTGTGGTGCGTAGGGTATGACGTTGCCGGCGTAATCCTCTTCGTTGTCGTTGTATTCGATGAACTTTGCGTTGGTGTATCCATACGAACCGTTGAGGGTGAAGCGTCCAACTCTCCACACTGCGGATGCTTCAACTCCATAGCTGCGAGCTTTTCCAGCATTGGTCATCATTCGTCCCGTAACAGAACCCTCGGGTAGTACGGTGATCTGCTGGTCGAGACAATCTATGTAGAAGAGTGCAAGGTCGGCAGTGAGGGTACGATTGCGGTTGGCAAGGTGTGCTCCGATCTCGTAGTTCCAACTATATTCGGGTCTGTAGGAGATGATCTCCTCTGCGCTGTAGAGTGCGCTGAGTCCAAATTTAGCCATTAGCTCCTGTTGCAATATGTCGGAGAACATTTGGGTGTTGTAACCTCCTGCTTTGTATCCTTTGGCGATAGATCCATATAGCATATTGCGTGAGTTGATCTTGTATGTGGCGCTGAATTTAGGTAGTATTTCAAAGTAGTCGAGCTTCATTTTGTCAGCTAGGTCGGTGCTGAGATCCTTTTCCCAAACCACCTCATCATCTGAGTTGTAGCGAGTGGCACTTGCGTCGGTGAAGCTGTGGTAGTCGATCTTCGCCATCTCGTAGTCGAGTCTAATGCCAGCTTTGAGCTCCCAACGATTTAGTTTGAGGTTCGATTCGTGGTATAGTGCTGCTCCAAGTGAGTTGGTTTTGATGTCGCTGTCGAGGAGGAAGTTGTCGCTGTTGGCAACGTAGTAGTCTCCGACGTCGATCGACACATTTGCAAATATTAGATCCTCTATTCCTTGCTGCTCGAATGTTACGGGAGCGCCCATCGTTTGGTTCTTGAAAAATGCGAATGCTCCGAAGAGTGCGTTGTATTTTTTTGTTGAGTTGCTTCTAACCACGATATCTTGAGTTATCGTATGTTCGCGGATCGCCTGCTGGAGGGTGAAGATGTCGTCAGTCGAGAAATCTTGGTCGAGTTGCATCTTGTCGTTGAGGAACTGATATCCGGTGATACTCGAACTTGTGAATTTCTCGTGTTTGTGGTTGATCGTAAGTCCGTTGCTCACCATCGTGCGGTCATATCCACAGATTTCGTTGTAGCTAATAACATTCGTCTCAAGTGGGCGATAGGCATACCCTCCTTGATCGAGAATGGAGAATGATAGGGTGTTGTCGATCGTTGTGTTTTTGGTGGGGTAGTGGACGATGCGTAGGCGTGCGCCTCCCTCTCGTTCTGTGTCGCAGTTCTCTTTGGTATACTCATTTTCGAAGAATCCGTCGGTCGAGCTATAGTATGCCGATGCCGAGATAGCAAAGATATCCGACAGCCTATTGTATATAGATCCTCTAACGCGATAGGTGTTGCCATTGCCATACTCCAAACCGAGCTTCGCACCCTCAAACTCTACGGGCGAGAGAGTGTAGATGTTGACAACTCCCCCCATTGTGTTACGACCATAGAGGGTCGATTGAGGACCTCGCAGGATCTCCATTCTCGAAATATCCATTACATCGGTGTCGAATGCGTTTTTGTTGAGGTATGGAACGTTGTCGATGTTGAGACCTACGACGGGGTGGTCGATTCGCGCTCCAAGACCACGAACATAGATCGACGACGTTATGCGAGATCCATAGTCGGGGATAAAGAAGTTGGGGACGATAGATTGCACATCTTTCATCGCCTCAATCTGATTGTTTGCAATAGAGATGCTTTTGAGTACTGTCGCTGCGAGAGGTTCTTGGCGCAGATCTGCACCTTGCTTTATTGCCGTCACCTCTACAGCCTCAACAACATATAGTGAGTCGCTCCTGAGCTCAGATCCGTAGCTCAGAAGGGTAGTGCATAGTAGTAATATAAGTAGTATCTTCTTCATTGGGTGCAAAGTTACCCTCTTAGATTATACTACACAATCCTCATTTATGGGGAAAAAAGAGTGCCGAGATGGTGAATATTGCAAAAACAAGACTCGCAATGCCGTTAAGAGTTCCAAATGCGATGCCTATGTTGCGTTGTCGTGTGGGGGTTACGAGGATATGCTGGGCGGTTAGGAGGATTAGGAATACCCCGATACCGACCCAAATCCACCAAGCTGCACCCTCCAGTAACACCCCAAATGCGATGAGTGCTATAGCTGTCACAGCGTGGAGAGCGATGCTTATGCCGAGAGCCTCTCTAACAGAGAATTTCGAGGGTATAGAGTGGAGTCCTCGCTCGCGGTCGAACTCACGGTCCTGCAATGCGTAGATGATATCGAACCCTCCGCACCAAGTCATAACAACCAACGCTAGCAGACACGGAAGTGTGGCAAACTCTCCTGTAACGGCAATGTATGCACCCACGGGTGCAATTGCGAGTCCCAACCCCAGCACCAAATGTGCTAGTGCCGTAAATCGCTTACAGTAGCTATATCCCATAATGATGAGTAGTGCTATGGGAGATAGGATCAGAGTTAGGTGGTTGATTGTGGCGGTGGTTGCGATAAACAGAGCTACGTTGAGTGTCACAAATAGAAGTGCTGCGCGAGGAGATATCGCTCCTGCTGGGATCTCGCGACTTGCTGTTCGGGGATTCTCTTTGTCGATGTTGCGGTCGGCCCAGCGGTTAAATCCCATTGCGGTGTTGCGCGCAAATAGCATACAGAGCAGAACCTGAACCAAAATTTGCCACTCGAATTCTGCGGATGTTGAGGTGAGGGCGTAACTATACCCAACCATCGCGAATGGTAGGGCGAAGATAGTGTGTGATAGCACCACCAAGTTGCTGTACTTCTTTATCATATATCTTGTTGAATTAGAAATTTCATTGTGTCGACACCATCCGCATAGTCGTAGAGCGATGGGCGTTGTGCCTCTCCGAAATTGACTCTGCGTGGATGGTTGAGGGTTGTGTCGTTTGCGACGATACACTGTAGCTGATTGTCGTGGGTTGCGATCCATTGTGTTAGCTCCTCTAGGGTGCTGTACTCTACGATGGAGATTGTGCTGGGGCGAGCGGGGAACTCATCTTGGTAGATGAGGCACGACGCTCCATTGTCGAAGAACTCAGCTCTTGAAATGGTTATCAATGCCCTGTTTTGGAGATAGTTGTTGCGATATTTAGGGTTTAGATCCTCTGGCTCAGGGATTGGTAACTGTCTTAAATCATACCCCTTGGGGATAAATATCATAGATACATTTCGACACCCAAGCCCCGAGTAACGATATATATCCTCTACCAATCCATCACATACTCCATCCTCCCCAATTATAGCGATCGAGTGTCGCGAACCGCGCAGTAGGGTAGGGGTGTTGTGGTATATTTCGGCGAAGTGTTGTATTGCTGCGTCGCTGCCCGTTGCGATAACTCGATCGACGATCTCTCCCTTTTTATATATTAATATAGGTATAGATGGTTCAATTAGGCGAAGTTCCTCTATAATCCACTCCATCAATATACGATCTTTGTGAGATAGTTTGACTATCGCCTCGTCTCCCGCGATAACTATGCACAGCAGATCAAAAAAAGCGACGAACGGAATGTTTCCCGCCATTATTATTAATACGCGTTCAGTTTTTGTAAAATATTGTTCTTGATACCCCTCAAACCATTCGGTGAGTCTCTCGCGTTTGAGCATCATCTCGCAAATTGTTCTTGCGGCAAACTCTATGTCGCTGACAGAGAACCACTTGTTGGCATCATATGCACGTTCTGCCACCTCGCGAGGCACTCCTTGCTCGATCTTCGAGCCAAGTTCTACAAATATGTCGATCAAATTTTTCACCCGCCAAAGGTAGCAAAAAAAGAGTGTCTAACGAAATAAATGTAGAGTTTTTTGTTTTATCCAAAAAAAAATGTTAACTTTGCAAGCCCATTATAGTATGGGAGTTGGATTACAATTTTATTAGTATTAACAAGTAAACAAAAAGAGAAGTGGATTCATTAAGCTACAAGACTATCTCGGCAAACGATGCTAACGTCACTAAAGAGTGGGTCATCATCGATGCACAGGATGCGGTACTTGGTCGCCTTGCTTCACAAGCAGCAAAGATTTTGCGCGGAAAGCACAAGCCAAGCTACACACCTCACGTCGATTGTGGTGACAACGTCATCATCATCAATGCCGACAAAGTGAAGCTCACTGGCAAGAAAATGACCGATAAGGTCTATGTGCGTCACACAGGATATCCCGGAGGACAGCGTTTCGCTACTCCAGCAGATTATCTTGCAAAGCGCCCAACATTCTTGTTGGAGAAGGCTATCAAGGGTATGTTGCCCAAAACACGCTTGGGCGTGCAGATGTTAAAAAACCTACGACTCTATGCAGGAAGTGAGCACCCTCACGCAGCACAGGAGCCAAAGGTCATTAAGTTAAACGAGATTAAGTAAGAGAAGAAATGGAAGTTGTAAACACCGTTGGTCGTCGTAAGGCTGCTGTAGCGCGCGTATACGTGAAACCAGGTAATGGTACTATTACAATCAACCGCAAAGAGCTTGCTGTCTATTTCCCACTAGAGATCCTTCAGTATCAGGTAAAGCAGCCATTTATTGCAACTGGCACTGAGGGCGCTTATGATGTAACTATCAACCTAGATGGTGGTGGTATCAAGGGTCAGGCAGAGGCAGCACGTTTGGGTATCGCTCGCGCATTGTGCGAGATCGACGCAGAGTTCCGTCCAGCTTTGAAGAAGAGTGGATTCCTAACTCGCGACCCACGTGAGGTTGAGCGTAAGAAGCCGGGTCAGCCGGGTGCACGTCGTAAGTTCCAGTTCAGCAAGCGTTAATACGCTCGTTACGAACGACAACATTTTCGGCAAAGCACAATTTGGGTTTTCAAACTTGGAGGACTCTTTGAGTCGCGTGTATCGTGGCTTCGAGATTACCAGACGAGTTGCCTAAGTTGCGGAAAACATATTGGGATTGAGACTCTCACTACCCATATGTTGATGAAAAGAGAGTTAAAATTTAAGAGTAAAAAAACAAAATGTCACGTACAGATTTTAATACACTATTGGAGGCTGGTGCACATTTCGGACACCTAAAGCGTAAGTGGAACCCTAAAATGGCCCCTTACATCTTTATGGAGAAGAATGGAATCCACATCATCGACTTGCACAAGAGTGTAATCAAGATTGATGAGGCAGCCGCAGCGATCAAAAATATCGCAAAGAGCGGACGTCGTATTCTATTCGTAGCCACCAAGAAACAAGCAAAAGAGGTAGTTGCCGAGAAGGTGTCTGCTGTCGCTATGCCATACGTCACAGAGCGTTGGGCTGGTGGTATGCTAACAAACTTCCCCACTATACGTAAGGCCGTTAAGAAGATGGCAACCATCGATAAGATGAATGCTGATGGTACTTACGACAATTTTTCAAAGCGTGAGAAGCTTCAGATCTCACGTCAGCGTGCTAAGCTCGAGAAGAACCTCGGTTCTATCGCCGATCTTACACGTCTTCCAGCAGCGCTCTTCGTAATCGACGTTCAGAAGGAGTCGAATGCGGTTAAGGAGGCTAAGCGTTTGAATATTCCCGTATTCGCAATTGTTGATACTTGTTGTGATCCAACCAACATTGATTATGTTATCCCAGCAAATGACGATGCGTCGAAGTCAATCGCAGTAATTATTGATGCCGTATGCGGAGCAATCGCAGAGGGTCTTGAGGAGCGTAAGCTAGAGAAGGATAAGGAGTCAACTGAGGAGCAGTCTGAGGATGCAGCAAAGACATCAAAGCCACGCATCAAGAAGGTCGTTAAAGAGAACGACGAGGAGGCAGTAGCTGAGATCGTTGCAGCAGACGCAACTGAGGTTGTAGAGACAGTCGTAGAGGCTGAGGTTGAGGCAGCAGAGTAAATACAGCCTGTCTTACCCAAAAGAGATTATATTTAGAGTTAAAGCATTGGCAAATTAAGGTCGATGCTTTACTCGCTTAAAACACAAAATATCAAGAAAAGATGGAAATCAAAGCAGCAGATGTAATGAAGCTCCGTAAGATGACCGGTGCTGGAATGATGGATTGCAAGAAGGCTCTAGTTGAGGCTGAGGGCGATTTCGACCGTGCACAGGATATCATCCGTGAGCGTGGTAAGCTCATCGTCGCAAAGCGTGCAGATCGTACAGCTAGCGAGGGTGTTGTTGTAACAAAGATCATCGATACAAAGGCATATATCCTTTGTATGGCTTGTGAGACAGACTTCGTAGCTCAGAATGCAGAGTACTCTGTGTCAGCTAATGCAATCTTGGAGGTTGCTATCGCTAACGATGCAGCAGATGCAACAGCATTGCTAGCGTGCAAGAACGAGGCTGGTGCAACAGTTGAGGATATGATGGCAGAGAAGTCTGGTCAGACAGGTGAGAAGATCGAGTTGGCATACTACGCACGCGTAGAGGCTCCATATTGTGTAGCTTACGTTCACTTCAACAAGAAGTTGGGTACAGTACTTGGTTTCAATAAGGAAATCAATGCAGAGGTTGCTCGTGCAATCGCAATGCAGGCAACAGCTATGGCGCCAATCGCTATTGCTGAGGCAGATTGTGATCCAGCAGTAGTTGCTCACGAGCGTGCTATTGCTGTTGAGGCTATGAAGCAAGATCCAAAGAACGCCAACAAGCCAGATGCAATCTTGGAGAAGATCGCTGAGGGTAAGATGCGTAAGTTCTTCGAGGATAACACACTTCTTGCTCAGGCAGTAGTTGGCGAGAAGAGATCTATCGCTGATCTTATCGCAGAGTGTGACAAGGAGGCTACAGTTATCGCTTACAAGCGTTTCGCTTTGGAGGCATAACCCCCCCCCACTCATATTTTATAAAAGCAGAAGAGCAACTTCATTAGGGAGCTGCTCTTCTGCTTTTTGGCATCATTGCCTTATTTGCTTCTTTCTTATTATATACTATCTCTTCTTCGACACTATAGCAATTATCTGTTCGATTTGACTCTTCTTTAGTTTCGATTCGTTTATCATCCTATCGTGGTAACCTAGTTTGTGAATGTCAGAACCAACGATATCGTAGTATGCTGAATCGAGAAGTGTCTGAGTTCGTTTCTTGACCACCTCTCCATATCCACCACAAATTGACAATAAGTTTAGTTGAAAGAGAATACCCATCTCCTTTAATCGTTTATAGTCGTTAGAGGTCAAGAAAAGATACCTCTCAGGGTGGGCTAAAACCACAAAGTAACCCTTCGACATCAGCATCTGTAGAGTCTCAAAAAAGTGAAGCGGAGGGGACATATAAGATGACTCAACAAGAAGATAGTTATCCCATAGAGTTAACATATCTCCCGACTCTATATGTCGTTCGAACTTCGAATCCAGCATATACTCCGCAGCTAAACTTAGCTCTATATTTCCACTATATTCACCCCTAAATTTCGCAAATTCCTCACGTAGGTAGGCTGCATCATTCTTAGGGTAATCCTCCATAATATGAGGTGTAAAAATCACTCGTTTCACCCCCATTTGCTCATACCACTCCAATATTTTCAGTGACTCATCTACACTTTGAACACCATCATCAACACCCGGTAGTATATGGCTATGACAATCTGCAAAGCCATTAAAAAGCTTTGACTCTACGAAATTATATCGTCGAATAAAAGAGAACATACCTATCGAGCCTCACTATTAGTTAAACGTACAAAGAGCATCAATGCTATATATGAAAAGATCAAACCAATCTCTCCCACAAGAAGGTCATAGATGTTAAATCCACGATATGGAAGAGCTAGCTGCAAGGACTCTAGTGCAATCACAAACATTGTACCCACAACAAACCATAAATTACGTCGGAAATTTTCGCCCCAAAGAATTATACCTCCGAACATCCACGGTAGATAGACCAAAAAATGCATTATATAATCACCCGTTTCACCGTGTCCAATAGGGTTGTGAATACCTGTATCGACTGGTGAGAATAACATTGAAGTAATGAGGAGTATTATATACAATATTACTACGTATTTATTAAATATATATTTCATCTAGATGATCTTATTTATGCTATTACCTTACGTTATTTATTTATTTATAGTTAGTTACTAGTATTGATGCGTTAATAACCTCTACCACTGCCCTGCGCGGGCGGCGGCGGAGTGCTCTCCGCGGAGCTTTGTTTTCGTTGCGATTGTTAATAGATTGATCCTCAATCTACTATAGATTGATCCTCAATCTACTATAGATTGATCCTCAATCTACTATAGATTGATAAATATTCGATTAAAGCTCTGCTTTATCTCTCATTTCCCAATATATAGCTACGTAGGCTGCGCCTACTATTAACAATCGAATACAAGTGTCATCCCAATCTAAAAACGCCTCACCACTAATCACTAATCATTAAACATTTATCATTAATTACTAGTGTTGCGTTAATAATCTCTACCACTGCCCTGCGCGGGCGGCGGCGGAGGGCTCTCCGCGGAGCTTTGTTATATTACGATTGATAATAGATTGATTCTCAATCTTCTATATATTGACAAATGTTCGATTAAAGCTCTGCTTTATCTCTCATTTCCCAATATATAGCTACGTAGGCTGCGCCTACTATTAACAATCGAATACAAGTGTCATCCAAATCTAAAAACACATCACTACTAATCATTAATCATTTTAGACAGCCATCGTAACGAGTTAACACAACACTAGTAAATAGTTACCACCCATTAATAGATTAAAATCGCTAGTTTTATCAACAACAAATTAAACACGTTTTATCTATCAATGGGTGGTTACCACTCCTCTAACGAGTACTCAAATTATTAATCCTCCACGGTATATCCATCTCCACCTTTTGTTGAACCATATCCGTATCCGTATCCGTATCCGTATCCATAGCCGTAACCGTATCCGTAATTTCCATAACCATATCCATAGCTACCGTAACCGCCCATAGCACCAGAACCATTAAGAATTAGAGATATATTCTTATATTTGTGTTCTGTGTAGAACTTATCAATCTCCTTCAACATTGCACGCTCCATATGACCTACGCGAGCAATATAAAGAGTCATATCCACATAATCATTAATGATAGATACGTCGGCAACGATCTCACTTGGAGGACAATCCACAAATATATAATCGTACTGCGAACGAAGCTCTTCAAAAGCCTCCCCGAGACGTACGTCAACCAACAACTCTGTAGGGTTAGGAGGGATAGTTCCCACTGGCAATATATCCAATGTTGGTGAGTATTTACCCCTCTCGATTAGAGAGGACAACCTATTCTCACTATGGTTCAGATAGTTTGAGATACCTTTTGTCGCTCCACTACTTACAATCGAACTAATTGTCGCCTTTCTAATATCGAGGTCAATAATCAACACACGGCTACCCTTGATTGCAAAACTAGTCGCTAGATTCAACGAAATAAAGGTCTTTCCACTACCCGGATTAAGAGATGTTGTCATAATGACTTTACACCCACTCTCCTTCTTCAAGACAAACTCAATATTGGTTCTAACAATTCTAAACGCCTCATTTATCATATTTCGGCTCTTCGCCTTTACAACAAAGTAGTTAACAGGCTCACTGCTATTAGCACCCCTTGGCAACAACTTCTTAACCTTGCTTACAAGAACATTGCGATAACTCTTCTTCTTTGCATTAACCTCGGGAAGCTCTCCCAAGAAGGTAATATTCATACCCTCAAGATCCTTACGTCCTCTAACAACAGTTATTAAGCTCTCCGCAAAATAGATAGCCGCAGCCGGTACAGCCACACCCAACATCAAAGCTATCATCAATATCATAGATTTCGATGGTGATGTTGGATTACTACTACCATTCGGCAGGTTGATTATACGTGTGTTATATGCTGAAAATGCCTGTGTAAGTTGATTCTCCTCTCGCTTCTGCAACAGATATAGATAAATCGCCTCCATTACAGTCTGCTGTCTGCTGACCGACAACAACTCCTTCGCCTGCTTTGGGTTATCCATAATGCGTTGTGAAGCCTGCTGATCTCGCTTACTGATAGATTTCATTCGTGTCTGAAGTGTTACGATCTGATTATCTATAGACGATATGATCGCAGCCCTCATCGCAGCGAGCTCCTTGTCAAATCCAACCACAATTGGGTTCGTCGTACTACTGTTTATAACAACTCGATTTCGTTGTAGCTGAATATTGTTATACTCCGATATTTGAGACTCAATGTTTGATTCTTCAACACCTGTGTTAGCGGGTAAAAGCATATTCTTATTGGCGTCTGATACCATATAATCGCGAATATATTGAGACATTGAAAGCTGATTGGTCAACTCCATCATATCGGCATCGAGTTTATTACTCTCCTGCATATACATAGAGGTGGCAATGTTCAAATCCGGCATCATATTCTCACTCTTGAAAGAGGAGATATTCTCATCCACATCTCCCAATGTAGCAGAGATTGCAGCCAAACGCTCCGCAATGAACTTGTCGGTACTAACAGAGATTTGATTCTTATCCTTTATCCAGTTCTCATTATAGACAGAGATAAGGGTGTTAATGTAGTCATCGGCACGCTGTGGCGATTGATCGACTAGTGTCAATATAACTGTAGAAGAGGTTTTGTCGCTAAGCTCCAAACCGAGTGCGCCTGAATACCCTTTTGCTATATTATAAACAGATGTTTGTGATACAGCGATTACACTTTCAAATCCAGCTGTAGCGTAGAATGGAGATTTGCTAACAACAATATTACCTACTGGTGTTACTAACTCATTTCCAAATTTACCAAAAATAATCTCTTCACTCTCATTCAAAGAACCATCGCCACTCCATTTAAAAGTTGATATTTGGAATTGATCGCCTCCAACGGGAGTTATCTCAAATGAGGTATAACCGTAATCCAAAGAGCTATCAAACTTAACGCTAATAGGGTTATTTGAGCCATAGAGCACCGCGTCACGCCAAGTGGTCTTAGCGTGATAACTTATGTTTAGCTTCAAAGCACTAACCACCTCTGTTGCTAGAGTTAGAGACTTTAGCATTCGCATCTCATTTACAACATTGGTGTTTGAAGATACCAAACCAAGGTTTGCCAACTCACTCGTAGCCCCCATTCCAGAGATCGACCCCCCCTTATCATCCTGCTTAATAAGAATCTCGGCAGTACGAGTGTAAACCGGAGGTGTAATCTTCAAATAGACATAAGCACCACCAATAGCAAAAACTATAGATATTGCAAAAAGATACCACTTGGAGAGAAAGAGAAAAATCAAATCCTTAATCGACAATGAATTTGACGACTCTTCGGTAATGATGTCATTAAAATCGTTAGATTGCATAATATATTATGATATAAATTTATTTACTATAAAAAGAGTAGGGTAATTGTCATTATCAGAGAGGTTAAAGAGAACCAGAACGAAGTAGTTCGAATGTTGTTTCCATTAACCGTAGATTGTCTTGCTCGCATCTCATTAGGCTCTACATAAACCAAATCATTCTGCTGCAAATAGTAGACTGGTGACCTATACAGATCCTCCATATCCAACATATTAATGTGATAAGGAACCTGCTTTCCATCCTCTAATCTGATTACCGTCACATTCTCTCGTTTTCCATAGATTGTTAAGTCTCCAGCCATACTCAAAGCATCTGTAATTGTGATCTTGTCTCGATCAATATCATATCGTCCCGGCTTCGAAACCTCACCCAATACTGATACATAGAGACCACTAAACTCAACAGTTACCACGGGATCGTTTGCTAACTCTTGGTCTTTCAACATCTGCTTGATATCTTGACTCACCTCAAAGCGAGTCTTCCCTGCAACAGGAACAAATCCTAGAACTGGGAAATCAATCTCACCATTAGGGTTTACAGTATAAGTAGCTACGTAATTTTGACCACTAGATGTTGTGGATGAACCAATTGTTCGCGTCGCCACAGACAAGTTTAGCAATCCATCCAACAATGGTTCCTTTGTATTAACGACAATAGAGAGTTTATCATCTGGTCTAAATCGAATATCCTGCTCTGGAGAGGTAACCACACCCACTCTCTCCTGTACATCCTGAAAATAGGATATATTCTTAACGGTTGAACAAGATGTAAAAATTAATGTACAAAATAGAATTTTAATAAATCTCTTTAGTGTCATAGTGTTATAAATTATTTTTTAGAATGCCTTCTTATCTTTTCGACCAATAACATTGGCGACTGTTTTATATATAATGTATAGATCGAGCATAAATGTCCAATGCTCCATATACCAAATGTCAGCCTTTACGCGTCCCTCCATCTCCGAGAGCTCCTTTGTTTCACCTCTAAAACCGGTAACTTGTGCCCAGCCTGTCACTCCCGGCTTAACTAAGTGGCGAACCATATATGTACCTATCAACGCTGAATACTCTGCTGTGTGTTTCAACATATGTGGTCGAGGTCCGACAATCGACATATCTCCCATAAGTACATTCATAAACTGAGGTAACTCGTCGATGTTTGTCCTGCGCATAAAGTCACCTATCTTAGTCTTTCGAGGATCATCTTCTGTAGCTTGAACTTCGTCTGCGATAACACTCTCCTTCATCGAGCGGAATTTATAGCACCAAAACTCCTTTCCATCTATTCCATTTCGTTTCTGCCTAAAAAATACAGGTCCTCGCGATGATAGCTTTATCAAAGGTGCAAAGATTAGGAGTACTATTGGATATAGGGTTATAATGAAGAGTCCTGAAAAAATAATATCAAATGTACGCTTTACAATTTTATTGTCAGATTTAGCCAGAGGTTCTGTGCGGATCGACAACACAGGGGTATTACTAAACATCTCTAGGTTAACTCGTCGCTGAAGATAGTTTCGTAAATTAGGGACACTATAGAATCGCACCATATGGTTGTCGCAACACGAGATAATAGGAAGAATTACATCTTTCATCGCCGATGGCAAGGAGCAATATAGTCTATCGATATTACTCTCATTAGATGCTATGTATTCCACCGCATTATCACAGTGTCCTAGGTATTTCGCAACAAAGCTAGGGTTGGGTTCTGTGTCAAAATAACCGATAACTCTATAACCTGTGTGTGAGTGGTTCATCTCGTCATATAACTCTCTCATATTGCGAGTACTACCCACAAAGACAACGTTGCATATATGCCCACCTCTTTTGCGAAGATTTCGTAGAATGGTTTGATACAACAATCTGTAACCAACGATAGAGAGTAGAATGAGTACAAAGAATAAAACCAAGAACCAAGGTGTCATCACGTTCACATCTAGTATGGATAACATCGCGAACCATACCACGAAAAACCCAGAGACATTCCCGACAACCGCAGTAAGAATTTGATCTGTACGAACTCGGCGTCTGTGCAGCGTGACACCGCTAAACATAAAGACACTAACTAAGTAACAAAGAGACATAATCACACAATGGTGCATCATATCCCATTGAATAGGCATTCTACCAATAAATGCAACAAAGTAAAAGAGTGCATTAAGTATTAGTAAATCACCTAATATTACGGTCAATATGATAAAACGGCTCTCTTTGTCGATCTCCATAATAATTTTATCCTTATTTAGCTAGATTTAACAATAAAAAAATTCATAACTCTTTCAAATAACCTCTATCGATAGAGGTCAATAACTTACGACTATCTCTCTCGCAACATTGTTGGGTCTACTCTCAACGTGTCATTCAAGATTACATCCTAACCTATTTTATCCATCGCGAGATTCTCATTATTAGATCCTTGCGAACGACGAGGTTATATCCGAGGTTATCTCCCCCCCCCCCTCCTTTTTGTCGACGCGTGACTAATAACCACTCGTGGGCAAATGTAGTAATAATTCTTTATATTTTACCACATAATAATAATAATTTTACATTAAAATAAGTCTATGCAATAATAATAACATACAAAATTCTATATTTCAAACGTTTACAGCGATGTATATATTGGATAAAAAATTAGGAGAGGGGTCCGATGACCCCTCTCCTAATTTTTGCAATGAACTACTCTAACTCTTCATCTGAAAACAGATCTTTGCTATCAACTTCAACTGTTAAAGTTCCGCTTTTTTCTGTTTTTAGGGTGAGTAAAATACCATCCATATCGGATAGTTTCTCGCGATATGACTCCATATCGAAGCTTACATACCCTTCGTACCTAGAGCCTTTTCCCTCTGTTCCGGCGCAGTCGTAACGGAGTTCCAAGTTGAGATATCCCTCTTTCTCCTCTTTTGGTTCATCGTATTGATTGTCTACTAAGTAGAATTTGATATCATTTACTTTCTCGGTCTCGATACCTACCAGTAGGTTCAAGTAGCCTTGTGTGAGGGTCATCGCCTTGGCGATATAGAGTAGATTGTGGTCTTCGATAGCGTTACTCTCCTCTTCTGTTGCAACGGTAGCGTTGTCACCCAATATGACGCTAACGACCTCATACAATTTGGCTGTATAGTTGTAGCTGTCGTCTACGTTTTCTGTGAGTGTAACACCTGTGATTACTCTTTCGCCGATTTTGAGATCGTTGATATCTACCTTTGTCTTATTCTCGGTAACGATAAATGTCTCTTTTGAGTCGAGCATAAAATAGACCTCCGCTGGGGTAGAGTTATCGGTGTCGCTATCATCGGTTGGGTCAACCCCAACCCCCATCACTGTGACGAAGTGATATCCCTCGGGGAGATCGAGGTTGTCGTCAAATTTGTTACACGATGTAGCAAATAGAGCTGTCGACATAGCTGCCAAAAAAATCTTTCTCATAATTCAAATTGTTTTTAATTAAATTGTATATTCTCTTTACACTTTAATAAAGGGCGGGGTTGGTGAAATACTGCATAAATAAAAATAAATATTTTACGATGCAGTATTTTGATATTTTTTGCGTTATATTAGGTATATATGGAGAGATGCGACCAAAATTTAATAGAGCGTGTAAAGCGTAGAGATCGGGCAGCCCAGCGGGAGCTATATGATCTCTATGCAGGTCGTTTGTTATCTGTGTCGTTGCGTTATGTTGGTCGGTATGACATTGCTGAGGATATACTTCACGACGCTTTCATCAAAGTTTTTCGATCAATTGATAGTTTTATCTATCGCGGTGAGGGTTCGCCTCGTGCGTGGATGGAGAGAATTGTGATAAACACAGCGTTAGAGTGGCTAAAAGCACAAAAAAAGATAGATGTAGTATCATATAATGATGATTATATGTCGACAAAAGTAGAGTTTGTTGATCCAACCTCCGACGACATAGAGCGAGTGCCCCAAAGTGAGGTGTTGAGATTTATTGCGGATCTACCAGATGGATATAGAACAGTTTTCAACCTCTACATAATGGAGGGATATTCACATCGAGAGATAGCTCAAGAGCTTGGGATAAATGAGAAGAGTTCGTCGTCACAGCTCTTGCGAGCTAAGCGATTATTGGCAACAAAGATTAACAAATATATTAGGGATAATGAATAGACACATATATGATAAAGGAGATTGGAGTACTACTTTGCGAGATAGAGTTCGTGAAGTGAGTACGCCACCCTCAAAAGATCTTTGGAGGGATATAGAGCAGGAGATAAGAGAGTTGAGCTACGATGTTGAACTCGATTCATCTAAATCTACACACTTGTGGCGATTGTCGATCGGTGGTGTTGCAGCGGTTGCGGCTATATTGTTGGTTATGTTGTTTGTTGATGCACCCTCGACAGTAGAGGATATTCTACCGATGATTGTCGAGACACAAGATAGAGTTGTGGAGGTTGTAGATAAACCGGTGATCCCCGATAGTCGTGCTGTTGAGAATGTTTCATTAACGAGTGGTCAAAATATAGCCCTCGTTAAACCTCAGTATACCCCCCCGGTGGAGAGCGTTCCGGATATGAATGATAACAGTGTTGAACCCCCGAAGCGTGGAGAGGATGTGAGCAAGGCGAACGATGACGATACGAGTGAAGAGTATAAAGCTATTAATAATTACCCTCAGAGTGAAGATATCAAACAGAGCTATAAAAAGACAACAATGATATCTTTGTCGGGATCGGGAGCTATACTAGCCGACAACTCTGCTATACGTCATATTCAGCCCACAGCCTATGAAGCCCTCCTCTTTCCATCTGGGGGTCGAGATAATATTGATAATATGTATGAGCGTTGTAATGTTTCGCATCACCAACCTTTTAGTGTCGGGGTTAGAGTACAGCACTATCTCTCTCCTTATTTTAGTGTTGTAAGCGGTGTGAACTACACACGTTTGATATCGGACCTAACATATGGATCTGACTTTGATAAGCAACAAAAGATTCATTTTGTTGGCATACCATTTAATCTGTATTATCATTTTCTCTCAGCGAATAAATTTACGTTATATCTGGGTGCAGGAGGGGCTGTTGAGTATTGTGTCGGTGCAACTGTAGGCAGCGTAAGAGCAAATGAGAGAGATTTTCACTTTTCTACAAACGTGGTTGTTGGTACAGAGTATAGAGCGAATGATTGGTTGGGGTTCTATTTTGAGCCTGAGTTAGGTCGCTATTTGACCAAAACTAGGCTAAAAAGTATTCGCAACGACTCTCCTCTAACATTCACGTTGCGTTTGGGTGTAAGTTTTACTCTATGATATAGTTGCAAGATTTCTAAATTTCGGTGAAAAAGATAACATTTGCATATTTTACACTACAATTACTTGCATATTAACTTTTTTTGCGTACCTTTGCATCGCTAAAGATATCAATAGCACTATGGGGCCCGTTCGTCTATCGGTTAGGACGCAAGATTTTCATTCTTGAAAGAGGAGTTCGACTCTCCTACGGGCTACAACAAAGAGGTACAGCAGAGGGAAGTGGGAAATAGTTTGGTGAGTCTAGGTACGGTGAGCGTTGGAGATCAAATTTATTTGTCATTCTTGACCAACCAAGATAGAGATATAAAAAACAATAAAAGAAATAAATTATAATAACAAACTATGGCAAACCATAAGTCATCAAAAAAGAGAATCCGTCAGACAGCAACAAAGCGTGCTCACAACAGACTTCTTCACAAGACAACACGTAATGCGGTAAAGGCTCTACGTAACACAACAGAGCAGAGTGCAGCTGAGACTCTACTTCCAAAGGTAGCTTCTATGTTGGATAAGCTTGCAAAGCACAACATCATCCACAAGAATAAGGCTGGTAACTTGAAGAGCGCAATGCAGATTCACGTTAACGCATTGGCAATGTAATTCAGGGGTTCCCTACCGAGAAGGGGGAGGGGATGAGCATATTCCGATCGCAGTATCGGTTATTGATTATATCAAAAATCCTATCTAAAACAGTAGTTTTGGATAGGATTTTTGATATTTCCATAGTTGAATAGCTATGAAATTTAGGTGTGCAATAGTGTTTTTAATTTGTATTTATCGCCAATTATTTGTAATATTGTATTACTAGTGTTGCGTTAACTCTTTAAGATGGCTGTCTAAAACGATTAATGATTAATGTTTAATGATTAGTGGTGAGGCGTTTTTAGATTTGGATGACACTTGTATTCGATTGTTAATAGTAGGCGCAGCCTACGTAGCTATATATTGGGAAATGAGAGATAAAGCAGAGCTTTAATCGATCATTTATCAATATATAGTAGATTGAGAATCAACCTATTAACAATCGCAAAGAAAACAAAGCTCCGCGGAGAGCCCTCCGCCGCCGCCCGCGCAGGGCAGTGGTAGAGATTATTAACGCATCAGTACTAACATTGTATTGTGTTGGTTGTCAGTGAATTTATTGGTGTTAATATTTGATCTCTTGCAGCCGGACAAAAAATTAAACGATATTTATAAATTATGAAAATATTGGTAGCAAATAACCACTTGATGACAACCGGAGGGACTGAAAATTGCACTTTTGCCCTGATTAAAGAGATTAAGAAACGACGAGATGTTGATGTTGTCGAGTACTTTTGTTTTCGAAATAATAGAGGTGTAATATCTCAAAAGATCGAGAGTGAGTTGGGTGTGAGCTTTATGTCGCACAAAGAGTATGACCTAATTATCGCCAACCATATTCCTATAATAGAGACCCTTCATCCATATGGATTTACTATACAAACTTGCCACGGGCGAGTAACAGAGTTGGAACAACCATCCCCCTGTGCGGATGCAATTGTGGGCGTAAGTAAAAATATACAAAATCATATACACTCATTAGGCTATAGCTGTGATGTAATACATAACGGAGTAGATTGTGAACGGTTTAGCGTAAAGAACCCTATAGGTGAAAAGTTAACGAGTATTCTCTCGTTGTGTCAAGATGTGCGTGCAAATGCGCTTGTTGAGAGTGCTGCGAAACGGATGGGAATAAAGTTTCATAGAGCATCAAAGATGCTTGACAATCGCCTTGATATAGAGGTGTTAATTAATGAGGTCGATATGGTTGTTGGTGTTGGTCGCTCCCTCTATGATTCGATGGCTTGTGGTAGGTGTTGTATTTCGTTCGATAGCAGATCGTATAATATTGTTGGGGATGGAGATGGTATTGGTGTGGGAGACGGGTATCTAAATCTGGGTAATGTTGAAAATAGTCTCGTATATAGCTGTGTTGGCAAGTGGTCGCGCCTCTCATTTACGGAGGATCTATTTGTTGAGCATATGCAGAGGTATAGAGCTGAAGATGGTGCTGCACTTCGTCAGTTCGCGCTCGATAATTTTAACATAACAAAGGTTGTTGATAGGTATATTGACATTTACAAGGAGAGGTGCACAGATGAGTTAGTCAAGTCGAAGAGACAAGAGCGCGAGAACATACCACGTAAAAAGGAGCGCGAGATCTTTGATGAACAATACTATTGGTTGATGGTTCGTTACCGAGAGGCGAAAGACAAAGTTATTAAGAGATATCACGTGAGACGTCGTTCCATCTCTATAGCTTGGAAGTTCTTTTTGAAATATCCATTCCGCGAGCGTTCATTTAGCCTTCTGTTCAGATCTATTAAGGATTGGATGAAAATAACGTTTAGGTGTTCGCGATAGGTTTTGCACTACTTAATTGTAGGTTACATATATGAAGATCGCGAAAAAAATTGTACCTTTGTGGTTCGAAATAAAAAAAACAATACAATATGGCAGACGAAAAGATAATATTCTCGATGGTGGGTGTGAGCAAAGTCTTCACCAACCAGAAAAAGGTGTTGAATAACATCTATCTCTCATTCTTCTATGGAGCGAAGATTGGTATAATTGGTCTCAATGGATCGGGTAAGTCGACGTTGATGAAGATCATCGCGGGGCTCGACTCGAACTATCAAGGTGAGGTGGTCTTCTCTCCCGGTTACTCGGTGGGGTATTTGGAGCAGGAGCCAAAGCTCGATGAGTCAAAGACAGTTCGCGAGATTGTTGAGGAGGGGTGTGCCTCTACGATCGCTCTACTGAGTGAGTATGAGCAGATCAATATGAAACTCTGTGAGCCGATGAGCGACGATGAGATGAATAGCCTCATTGAGCGTCAAGGTGAACTCTATGAGCAGATCGACCACGTTAATGGTTGGGAGATTGATAGTGTTTTGGAGCGTGCTATGGATGCGTTGCGTTGCCCCGACTCGGATCAGGTCATCAAAGTTCTCTCGGGAGGAGAGCGTCGTCGTGTGGCGTTGTGTCGTCTGTTGCTTCAGCAGCCCGACGTGTTGTTGCTGGATGAGCCCACCAACCACTTGGATGCGGAGTCGATTGATTGGTTGGAGCAGCACTTGCAGCAATATAAGGGAACGGTTATCGCCGTGACCCACGACCGTTACTTCCTCGATAATGTTGCGGGTTGGATCTTGGAGCTCGATCGCGGTGAGGGTATTCCGTGGAAGGGTAACTACACCGGTTGGTTGGAGCAGAAGAGTGCTCGTTTGGCTAGCGAGGAGAAGCAGGAGTCGAAACGTCGCAAGACATTGGAGCGTGAGTTGGATTGGGTGCGTATGTCTCCATCGGGACGCCGCGCAAAGAGTAAGGCTCGTCTCTCGGCATATGACAAGATGATGAATGAGGATGGTAAGGAGAAGGAGGAGAAGTTGGAGATCTTCATCCCTAATGGTCCTCGTTTGGGAGATGTTGTAATCGAGGCACACGGTGTGTCGAAGGGTTATGATGGACGTATGTTGTATGAGGATCTGAACTTCACACTTCCTCCGGCAGGAATCGTGGGTGTGATTGGCGCTAACGGTACGGGTAAAACAACCCTTTTCCGTATGATTATGGGTCTAGAGGAGCCAAATGCTGGTACGTTTACAGTTGGTCAGACCGTGAAGTTAGCTTATGTCGATCAGCAACACAAGTCGATTGACCCCGAAAAGAGCGTCTATGAAGTTATATCACAGAATAGTGAGTGGGTGATGTTGGGTAACCGACAAGTTCCAGCACGTGCCTATGTTGCGCGCTTCAACTTCTCGGGAGCTGACCAAGAGAAGAAGTGTGGTATGTTGTCGGGTGGTGAGCGTAATCGTCTCCACCTCGCTTTGGCACTCAAAGAGGAGGGTAATGTACTTCTACTCGATGAGCCAACGAATGATATCGACGTAAATACTCTTCGTGCGTTGGAGGAGGGACTTGAGAACTTTGCGGGTTGTGCCGTTGTTATATCGCACGACCGTTGGTTCTTGGACCGTATTGCAACGCATATAATCTCGTTCGAGGGAGACTCGAAGGTGATATCATACGAGGGTTCATATAGTGAGTTCGAGGCGTGGAAGAAGTCGCAGGGTATCGACACAACACCAAAGAGAGTAAAGTATAAAAAATTAGTTGAGTAAAATGGCTATCCAAAAACCATCTATCCCAAAGGGAACACGTGACTTCGGACATCGAGAGATGTTGCGTCGTCAATATATATTTGATACAATTCGTTCGGTCTTTCGTCTCTTCGGCTTTGGACCACTTGAGACACCATCTATGGAGAATCTATCTTCGTTGATGGGTAAGTATGGGGAGGAGGGCGATAAGCTACTCTTTAAGATCCTCAACTCGGGTGACTACGCAAAGCAGATGAGCCGCGAGGAGCTTACCTCTCCATCGAAGATTTGCGAGAAGGGGTTGCGTTATGACCTTACTGTGCCATTTGCAAGATATGTGGTGCAGCACCAAAATGAGTTGGTATTCCCATATAAGAGATACCAAATTCAGCCTGTGTGGCGTGCGGATCGCCCTCAGAAGGGACGCTACCGCGAGTTCTACCAGTGTGATGTGGATATGGTAGGGTCACGTTCTTTGGTCAATGAGGTTGAGTTGATAGAGATTGTGGAGCGTGTATTTAGTGCTCTCAAGATAAATGTCACGTTGAAGGTGAATAATCGCAAGATCTTGTATGGTGTTGCCGAGTCGATAGGTCACGCCGACAAGATGATGGATATTACGGTTGCGATTGACAAACTCGATAAGATTGGTCTCGACAACGTAAAGGGTGAGTTGGCGGAGCGCGGAATCGAGGCGGAGGCTATCGCTAAGTTAGAGCCGATCTTGGAGCTCAGTGGTTCAAACACAGAGAAGCTCGACAAGTTGGCTGAGATAATCTCGGTGTCGGCGACCGGAGCAAAGGGTATCGAGGAGCTGCGTACGATTCTTTCGCTTGCGGAGGTGTTGGGGCTCAATCTACCAATCGAGATCGATTTGTCGCTAGCTCGTGGATTGAACTACTACACGGGGGCAATCTTCGAGGTGAAGGCTGCCGATTATGCAATAGGTAGTATCTGTGGTGGTGGTCGCTACGACGATTTGACAGGTATATTCGGAATGCCTAATGTGTCGGGTGTCGGGATTTCGTTTGGCGCAGATCGTATCTATGACGTGATGACTGGGTTGGAGCTATTCCCCGAGGAGGTGAATGTTTCGACAAAGGTTTTATTTGCCAATCTAGGTGAGGCAGAGCAACTTGCGTCATTGAAGTTAATCGCAGGACTTCGTAACGCCGGTCTGTCGTGTGAGATCTATCCCGACGGTGGTAAAATGAAGAAACAGATGGAGTATGCTAACAAACGAGGTATCCCATTTGTGGTGATTGTTGGCAGCAACGAGTTGGAGTCGCGCACTGCAACAGTTAAAAATATGATGTCGGGTGAACAGTGTGCTGTGGCGTTTGACGAGCTAGATAACTTCTTTGCATCGTAGTGGGTGAATAGTAAATATGGGGTAATATTCTAAATTTTTTAGATTCAATGCTTGGTAAATTGGGAAATAATACTTATATTCGCATTAGGATTTGTTATAAACAAGATGAATATTACTCAATATAAATAGACTATGATTCCAAATACACACCGTCGAGGAGAAGAGGATTTCGGTGACCCAATAGAGACTAAAGCAATCAAAGCAGGACGCCGTACATACTTTATAGATGTTCGTGCAACACGTGATGATGACTATTTTCTCACTATTACGGAGAGTCGAAAAAAGACTCATACAGATGGTTCTGTGACGTTTGATCGTCATAAGATCTTCCTGTATAAGGAGGATTTTGTGAAATTTGCAGGGGGATTGTCGGAGGTAATTGATTTTGTTAAGAGAGAGAAACCAGAGTATTTTGAGAGTATCGAAAACCTCGGAGAGTAAAAATTTTAATAAATAACACAAAAATTAACGTCTACATCAAAAATGATGTGGGCGTTAATTTTTTATGGTAAGATTGCACCTCCACAGATACTTAGATTAGGATGAGAAATAGAAAGATATTACTTGCATTTAGTGGTGGAATAGATAGTTGTGCCGCGGTCGAGATACTTAGAGCAGAGGGATATTCGGTCCATCTGCTCACGATAGATATGTTGGGGGATGAGGCGATTATGTCGCAGGCAAGAGATAGTGCTGAGAGGCTGGGGTTAAAGCTTGATGTGGTCGATGCACGGGAGTTGTTCGAGCGAGAGATCATTGGAAACTTCGTCGCGGAGTATGTCGCAGGGAGAACACCTGCCCCCTGCACTCGCTGCAATCCACTAATTAAGTGGGAGCTATTGGCGAAGAGAGCCGATGAGTTGGGGATATTCCATATCGCTACGGGGCACTATTTTCGGGTTGAAGAGTATAACGACCATCTATATGTGTCGCGAGGTGTTGACCCACGCAAAGATCAATCATACTATCTGTGGGGTCTTCGCGAAGAGATCCTTCGACGTGTTGTGACACCTATGGGAGCACTCATAAAGGATGAGGTGAGGGCATCGAGCGTGATAAAGAGGGAGAGTATGGGGATCTGTTTTTTGCGGGGATGTCACTATACGGAGTTCATAGAGGATAGGTGTGGTAAATTTGCAGAGGGAGATATCGTAGATGAGTCGGGTGTGGTTGTTGGGCGTCACAATGGTCTCGCGCGCTACACCGTTGGGCAGCGTCGTGGGGAGGGGATACCCGAGGGGATGCGTGTTACGAAACTTCTGGGTGGAACGAATCAGATATGTGTAGCTCCCAACGAAAGGTTATACACAAAACATCTACATATTATAGAGTGTCATTTTATAAATCCCGCAGAGGTCGCGTCGTCACAGAACTTAACCGTTATGATACGAGGGATAGGTCGTAACCCCGAAGGACGAGCTACACTCACCTTTACTGACTACGGTGCGATGATAGAGTTGATAGATGGGCACGCGTGGGCGGCAGCATCGGGACAACCTGTTGCTGTATACATAGGTGATAGAGTCGTGGGTGGCGGTGTGTTGCGCTAGAGAGGAGGCTCGCTAGCGATACTCAATGCGCCACTGCATCTCACTACGAATAAACTCTGACGCTTTGTTGTTAGGTAGCTCTGCCAATATAGACTCCAGCGTTGAACTCTCGACACCCGCTTTTAGTGCTCCGTCGAGGAGTGCTACGACGCCATTTTGGAGGATGTGCACCTCTTTACTTAGTATCTCAACTATGCGCGAACGGTAGTTTGATATCTCAAACTCACCCCTCTTTGCAATAGCCATCAAGGCACTATATTGGAGTAGTTCGGAGTCGCTCGATAGCCACGCCTCAACACCTCTACATTTATGGAGGAGGGCAAAGGCAGCCTCCTCTGCAACATCGGAGTTAATGATTCCGGCAGCCCAAAAGTCGAGCTCCTCATCTGTTAGAGTACTATCGGCAAGCCATAACCCGGCGAGTCGAAGTTCTCGAACCTCCTGCCGGTAGAGTAACTTTGCGAAGCGATGATTTATTCCTCTTTCAGCCAACTCAGCCTTGGCAATGGAGCGAATTGAGGGTAGCGTAACCCCATAATTTAGACCATACTCCTCGCCATAGAAGCGCATAGATCCAACGACAGCGCCATTCATTTGACGTCGCATTTCGCCTAGTAGATATGCTAGGCGCAAAGTGTTATATGACATAAATTACTTCTCTGTGATGGGGTATATAATCTCTTGACCAAACTCAACGAGAGGCATAGTTTTCGATGATAGGAGCTTCGAGTTGAAGAATAGGTCGCACTTAACTTGATTCTCCATCCAGAATTTAGCGACGCGGCTCTTTGCAGTGTATTTCGGGATCTCGATGTTTTGAGGCTCTAATGGTGTAAGCTGTAGGAGGAGCGGATCTGCTGTAAGGTCGGTGATATCGGTAATCTTTCCACCATTACTAAATCTTGTAACGATATATCTTGGCTCTGTGCCGTTGAGCGTAACGTAGAGAACGTGGTTCGAGCGGCTGCGGATGGTACGACCAAAGAAGAGCTCTGTATATTGATCCTCCTCCCACTGTAGGCGCTCAAGCGCTGCTGCCAACCCACTACCGTAGAATCCCTCTCCAAGGTCTCCCGATAGAAGGTCGTTGCGAAGTTGACGAATGCGGAATATTGCCTTTGCGGCATCTCCGGCAGACTTCTCTACAGATGGTATGTTCGAGGAGCTAATGTCGATAGGTATTCTCTCCGATTTTTCGGCGATGATCTCGGTACTACTACCCGTCATCATTTTTTCGTTTGCGACGTAGAAGTCGTTGGGTGCAAGCGATATGTCGGCATTGATGATAGTGTGACTCTCCTTCTCAACCAACGAGGCGCGCACGCCAAAATATTTCTGTGCAAAACGTGCATAAGGTCCCACCTCAACACGCTCGCTCTCCACCTCAAGGTTTACAACGATCGTAGAGCTAGAGTTTGTGATTAGTTCGGAGCTAACGCCATTGTTGACAAATCCGATAGGTGAAGCTGCCTCTGCAATAGATTGTGTTGCGGTGAAGGCTAGGATCGCCGCACAGATTGATATTTTCTTGAACATAATCGTTTTAATATTAAAGTTACTCCCGTAAAGATACAACATCAATATGAGAAATCAAAATTTTAAGTAAAAATCACCCGTTAATTTACGATATTCATCGGTGTAGTCGTGGCGTTTATTGCGCTCGATTGAGAGATTTTCTGGTTCGATCTTTGTATTGTTATCCTTCAATTTATACTCACTCATTACGCGTTTTACTTCGCCTCCTTCGCGGCTATGGATGTTGCATCGGCGGTGGAGGTGAAGTTTCTTGTGGCTCTGGATGTCGAAGAGTTGACTCTCCTGTGTGGGGAGGATTATGGCAAATCGCCCATCGGGTTCTAGCAACCGAGCAACCGCATTCACAAGGTCGGTGAATGATAGTTGCGTAGTGTGTCGAGCTGTTGTGCGTCCCGGGTCGGGGGATGTGAGTGAATCGACAAAGTATGGTGGGTTTGAGACAATCAAGTCATACCTCTCATTGGGGTGGTAACTTTGTATTTCAGTGTGGTGTATCGAGACTCTCTCGCTCCACGGTGACGCTTCAACATTCTCTGCTGCTTGGAGGGCGCTCGCCTCATCTATCTCCACACCGTCCACACTTGCTTCAGAGCGTTGCGCCATCATTAGTGCAATTACACTCGTCCCCGTGCCGATATCCAATATGCGTCGCTCTTCGCCATATATGTTGACCCACGCACCCAGAATCACTCCGTCCGTACCAACTTTCATTGGGGTACGATCCTGCTTGATTGTAAATCTCTTGAATCTAAACATTATCCTCCTTTTTGAAGAGACCTCCGATGCCTGCTCCGAAGAGTGCAAAGTCATACTTTACGGGATCTTCAGCATCGAACTCTCTGAGTTTCGAGGTGAGCTGATCTACAGCTTTCCAGTCGTTCTGTTTTCGGGTGAGCAGTCCCAACATTCGAGCAACGTTACCCGAATGAACGTCTAGCGGCATATAGAGCGCCGATGAGGGGATACGTTGCCACTCACCAAAGTCTACACCGCGCCCATCGTTGCGCACCATCCACCTCACATACATACAGAGGCGTTTGCAAGCTGCACCCTTCTCTATAGACGAGAGGTGTTTTTCGCAGCGTTGTTGGTGTGGTGACGAGAAAAATTCGCGACGGAAGTGCGCAAATACATCTGCCATAGACTCTGTTTCGAGATATCGGCTCTCGAAGAGCTCTCCAATACTACCATATCGTTGGTATATTGAGCGGATCGCCATTACGAAGTCTCGAAAATCTAGACCATTGAATGTGCGATGTACATATGTTTCGAGACGCTTTAGCTCCACATCCGAGGCGCTACGGACAAAATCCGCTGGAGCATCATCCATATACTCCATCATTCGGTGGGCGCTCTTAACGATAGCCTTGCGGTTGCCCCACGCAATGGTTGCACTCAAGAAACCGGCAACCTCACGATCCTCACGCGAGGTGTAACGATGGGGTACCGATATTGGATCATCTGCCACAAATTCGGGGCGGTTGTATCTGTCGTACAACTCCTCTAGTAACTCTTTTGCCATAGTCTGGTCTACTCTATTATTACTCCATCACACATCGCGATGCGTCGATCCGACATCTTTGCTAACTCCTCGTCGTGGGTCACCACAACTGTCGTAAGCCCCATCTTGTCGCGTAGTTCGAAGAAGAGTCGATGGATCTCTGTTCTGTTTTTTGAGTCGAGGTTTCCGGATGGCTCGTCGGCAAATATTACTGCCGGGGAGTTGATAAGTGCCCGCGCTATTGCGACTCTCTGTTGCTCTCCGCCCGATAGCTCCGATGGTTTGTGAGACGCTCTGTCTGCGAGCCCCAACATTGCAACAAGCTCCGTGGCGCGACTCTCAACCGCCGATCTATCACCCCCTCCGATATAACCCGGGAGACATATATTCTCAAATGCCGAGAACTCAGCCAAGAGGTTATGAAACTGAAATACAAACCCGATACGTTTATTGCGAAAACGTGATAACTCCTCGTCGCGCATCCCTCGAAGAGTGATACCATCTATTGTGACCTCCCCGCTGTCGCTCTGCATAAGTGTCCCGAGGATCTGAAGGAGGGTGCTCTTCCCTGCGCCACTCGCCCCCGTAATAGCTACCACCTCTGCTCGAGATATGTCGAGAGATACATTGCGCAACACCTTCAGATTGCCGAAACTCTTTGTTATGTTTGTTGCCTTTATCATTGCTTTATACTCTTTTCGTATATTCTATATAGTTGTAGGGTCTCGACAGCTTCGCGTGTGTCGTGCACCCTTAGAATTGTCGCTCCTTGACGTAGTGCCTCCCAGTTTAGTGCTATTGTGCCTGTTAGTGCCTCCGTGGGTGTGGTGTTGAGAGCTCTATATATCATAGACTTGCGAGATATCCCAACCAATACAGGGTATCCCAACTCACACAGCATCGGTAGGGATGCCATTAACTCGTAGTTCTGTTTGAGGCTCTTGGCGAACCCAAACCCCGGGTCGATAACTATCTCCTCTATGCCGGCTTGTCTCATAAGTTTTATACGCTCCTGTAGATACTCTGTAACCTCGCGCGCAACATCTCGATACTCAGTCATAGATTGCATCTGTTGTGGAGTGCCTCGCATATGCATCGCTATATATGGTAATCTGTATTTAGCTACGGTATCGAACATCTGCGGATCTCCCTCACCGGCCATAATGTCGTTTACAACGAAATATCCATACTTCTCGGCACAGCGTCGCACAATCTCCGCGCGGAACGTATCGACCGAGACAACCACCTCCGAGGATACTTTGCGTAGAGTCCCAAACCCCAGATCAACACGTTGCCACTCTAGTTCTATAGAGACATCATCCGCCCCCGGTCGAGAGGAGTAGCCTCCAATATCTATTATTGTTGCTCCCTCAGCGATAGCTCTCTCTATTCGAGAGCGAATAGCTCCCTCCTCATCACATCTACTACCCTCGAAGAATGAGTCGGGCGTGACGTTGAGGATCGTCATTATATGGTGTTGATTGAGGTTAAGCATCGGCGCGCTGTGCTAGCTTAAAGGCTTCGCCCTTGAATATCTGGTCGAGGCGTTGTGCTGCACCCTCCAGATCCTCCTCAAAGATATTTACGACCGAGTAGTTGGCGCGTTTGTGGAGTTCGTCATCACTCATTTGTGCCTCCATTCTTGCTTTTGCTTGATCGAGCGTGCAGCTGTCACGATTTACAACTCTGGTTAGCCTCATCTCCTCGGGTGCGAGTACCGCCACCGTGAAGTCGACGTGCGACTCCAACCCTGCATCAAATAGAATAGCACTCTCCATCACAATGTATGGAGCTGACTCTATTGATTGATTGTCGACCCACGCAGCGAAGTCTCGCATTACGGCTGGATGGACAATTGAGTTTAGTGCACTGCGCTTGCTCTCGTCGGAGAATATTTGTGAGGCGACGAAACCTCTGTTTAACTCTGCGTAGTCGTTGTACGCCTCAGCCCCAAGGAGCTCTGTGATTTTTTTGCGAAGCTCTGCGTCGCTATTCATTAGCTCTCGTGCACGACGATCCGAGTCGTAGTGAGCAACTCCACTATCTCTAAAATGGCGACAGAGTGTTGACTTGCCGCTACCTATTCCACCTGTAATTCCTACTTTTATCATTGTAACTAAAATTTGAGTGTAAAGTTATAAAAAAAGTCGTAGAGACGAAAAAATCATACGAATAATTTGGAAAAGAGGGATCAAAGATGTATTTTTACACCCAATATGAGAAAATACGACGTTTTACATAAGCTATCCCTGCTGCTCCTATGGTCAAACCATCGGAAGCGGAACGCCGTCTCATAACGTAGCCCTACACGGGTCACAACGAGATAAAAAAAGGGTTCTTCCACTTCTGATAAAGAGTGCGGAGGATCTTTTTTCTTTATATACCCAACGGATGCTAAAGGATTAAACGCTCTGCAAAACAGTGAGTTAGAGTGAAAGAATTAAGTAAATAATAAAAACAAAATAACATTATGCAGAACAAATTATTCATCTTCGACACAACGCTTCGTGACGGTGAGCAGGTGCCGGGATGTCAATTAAACACCGTCGAAAAGATCCAAGTTGCACAGGCTCTAGAGGCTTTGGGTGTGGATATCATTGAGGCTGGATTTCCTGTGTCGAGTCCGGGTGATTTTAACTCTGTAATTGAGATTTCAAAAGCGGTGTCAAACCCTACAATTTGTGCGTTGACACGTGCCGTGGAGCGAGATATCACAGTCGCTGCCGACGCGTTGAAGTATGCTAAGCACAAGAGAATCCACACCGGAATCGGAACATCGGATTCTCATATCAAATACAAATTTAACTCCAATCGTGAGGAGATTATTGAGCGCGCAGTCGCTGCGGTTAAGTATGCAAAACGATTTGTGGAGGATGTGGAGTTCTACGCCGAGGATGCGGGACGTACCGAGAATGAGTACTTGGCGAGAGTCGTTGAGGCTGTCATCAAGGCTGGTGCAACGGTGGTAAATATCCCCGACACGACAGGTTACTGTTTGCCAGAGGAGTATGGTGCGAAGATTAAGTATTTGATGGAGAATGTGTCGAATGTTGATCGTGCGATCCTCTCTACCCACTGCCACAACGATTTGGGTATGGCGACAGCTAATACCATCGCAGGTGTGATGAATGGTGCACGTCAGGTTGAGGTTACCCTTAACGGAATTGGCGAGCGCGCAGGTAACACTTCGTTGGAGGAGGTTGCGATGATCTTGAAGTGCCACAAACATATCGGCATTGACACAGATATCGTTACGCAGAAGATCTACCCAACGAGCCGTCTCGTGTCGTCACTTATGAATATGCCGGTTCAAGCAAATAAGGCGATTGTTGGAAAGAATGCGTTTGCCCACTCGTCGGGAATCCACCAAGATGGAGTGTTGAAGAATATCCAGACTTATGAGATTATGGACCCTAAGGATGTGGGTCTCGACACAAACTCGATTGTCCTTACTGCTCGTAGTGGACGTGCAGCACTCAAAAACCGCTTGGAGGTGTTGGGTGTAAAGGTCTCGGCTGAGAGGTTGGATCAGGTTTATGAGGAGTTCTTGTTGTTGGCAGATAAGAAGAAGGAGATTAGCGACGACGATGTGTTGTTGTTGGTTGGCGAGAGCCGCGCCAACGATCGTAAGATTAAGTTGGAGTACCTTCAAGTTACGAGTGGTGTTGGTGTGCGCCCAGTTGCGAGCATCGGCATAAGTGTCGAGGGGGAGCAATTTGAGGCTGCTGCGACGGGTAACGGACCTGTTGACGCTGCAATCAACGCCCTCAAGAAGATCATCACGCGCGAGATGGTCCTCAAGGAGTTCACTATTCAGGCGATCAGCAAGGGTAGCGACGACACTGGTAAGGTACATATGCAGGTTGAGTATTGTGGAACAATGTACTATGGGTTTGGCGCTAACACCGATATCGTAGCGGCAAGTTTGGAGGCATATATCGACTGTATTAATAAATTCAGAAACTAAGAAATTGTAGATTGATCTATGAACACACTATTTGATAAGATCTGGGATGCCCACGTGGTGCAGATCGTCGATGCACAGACGCAGCTCTACATCGACCGCCTATATTGTCACGAGGTGACAAGTCCACAAGCATTTGCGGGTCTTCGTGCACGTGGCATCAAGTGTTTTCGCCCTGAGCGAATCATCTGTATGCCCGACCACAACACACCAACCCTCAATCAAGATAAACCTATTGTAGATCCTGTGTCGAGAACTCAGGTCGAGACTTTGGCGCAGAATGCTGCTGATTTTGGGTTGACGCACTTCGGAATGATGCACCCCAACAATGGTATCATCCACGTCGTAGGACCAGAGATGGGATATACTCTCCCCGGTATGACAATCGTCTGCGGAGACTCTCACACATCGACACACGGTGCTGTTGGTGCTGTGGCGTTTGGTGTTGGAACGAGCGAGGTGGAGATGGTTATGTCGAGCCAATGTATCTTGCAGGCGAAACCCAAGAGTATGCGAATAAGTGTTGAGGGAGAGCTTAGTCGGGGTGTTACGGCAAAGGACGTTGCTCTATATATTATCTCGCAGATGACCACAGGTGGTGCTACGGGATACTTCGTCGAGTATGCTGGATCTGCTATCCGCTCACTTACGATGGAGGGTCGCTTGACGCTTTGTAACCTCTCTATTGAGATGGGTGCACGCGGTGGAATGGTTGCTCCAGATGAGGTGACATTTGAGTATTTGAAGGGTCGTGCTAACTCACCCGAGGGTGAGGCGTGGGATGCTGCGGTGGAGTCTTGGAAGGCGTTGTGTTCGGACGATGATGCACAGTTTGATGCAGACATAACATTCCGTGCAGAGGATATTGCTCCAATGATTACATATGGAACAAACCCCGGTCTTGGAATGGGCATTACAGATTGTGTTCCGACCTCAGAGGGTATGGATGAGGCACAGAAAGGTTCTTATGCAAAGTCATTGGAGTATATGGGATTCTCTGAAGGGGAGTCGCTCATCGGTAAGCCAATTGAATATGTATTTGTTGGATCGTGTACGAATGGACGTATCGAGGATTTCCGTGATTTTGCGACAATCGTTGAGGGACGTCAAAAGGCTGAGGGTGTGACGGCGTGGATCGTTCCGGGGTCGTGGGCTGTGGAGCGTCAGATTCGCGAAGAGGGGCTCGACAAGATCTACGAAGCGGCAGGTTTCGAACTTCGTCAACCGGGTTGCTCAGCGTGCCTTGCGATGAATGAGGATAAAATCCCGGAGGGAATGTACTGCGTGTCGACCTCAAATCGTAACTTCGAGGGGCGTCAAGGTCAAGGTGCTCGCACACTCCTCGCATCACCGATGGTGGCAGCTGCGGCAGCCGTGACGGGAGTAATTACCGATCCTAGAGACTTAATGTAATGGAGAGTACAACGATGAAGAAGAAACTAACAATATTAAACTCAACTTGTGTGCCGCTCCCATTGGAGAATGTCGACACAGATCAAATCATACCAGCTCGATTCCTCAAAGCTACAACGCGTGAGGGATTTGGTGACAACTTGTTCCGCGACTGGAGATATGACAAAGATAATCAACCAATAGCGGATTTCGTCCTCAACAACCCTACATACGCAGGAGAGGTGTTGGTTGCGGGAAAGAACTTCGGTTCGGGAAGTAGCCGCGAGCACGCAGCGTGGGCAATTGCAGGGTATGGATTCCGTGCTGTTGTATCGAGCTTTTTTGCCGATATTTTCCGTAACAATGCGCTCAACAACTTTGTTCTGCCAGTTATTGTAACACCTGAGTTCTTGGCAGAGTTGTTTGCCTCAATTGAGGCTGACCCACAAGCAAAGGTGGAGATCAACCTCCCTGAGCAGACTATAACAAATCTCGCAACAGGTAGCAAAGAGAGCTTTACAATTACCCCATACAAGCGTCACTGTTTGGTAAATGGATATGACGACATTGACTACTTGATGACAACTGTCGACAAGATCGAAGAGTACGAAAACAAATAATATTTTGATACAATGAAGTTAAATATAGCAATTCTACCGGGAGATGGTATCGGACCCGAAATCGTAGATCAGGCACTAAAGGCAACGAAGGCTATTTGCGAGAAGTTTGGTCACGAACTTACGTATGAGTATGCAATTTGTGGAGCAGATGCAATCGACAAGGTTGGTGATCCATATCCAGAGGCTACACACGAGTTGTGTATGAAGAGTGATGCAATTTTGTTTGGTGCGGTTGGTCACCCTAAGTTTGACAACGACCCATCAGCAAAGGTGCGCCCCGAGCAGGGTCTCTTGGCTATGCGCAAGAAGTTGGGACTCTATGCAAATTTGCGCCCAATCAACACCTTTGAGGCTTTGATCGACAAGTCACCTCTTCGACGAGAACTTATCGAGGGTGTAGATTTTGTGTGTGTACGCGAACTCACTGGAGGTATGTACTTTGGTCGTCCTCAGGGTCGCGCGGAGGATGGTAACACAGCGTATGACACTTGTGTCTATACACGCGAGGAGATTGAGCGTATTGTACGCCTATCATATCAGTATGCAATGCAGCGTCGCAAGAAACTCACTGTCGTCGATAAGGCAAATGTACTCGCTACGTCTCGTCTTTGGAGAGAGATCGCAAAGGAGATCGCTCCGGAGTTCCCGGAGGTGGAGACAGAGTTTATGTTTGTGGATAATGCTGCAATGCGTATTATTCAGTGGCCAAGTTCGTTCGACGTGATGGTTACAGAGAATATGTTTGGTGACATCCTCACAGATGAGGGGTCGGTAATTACAGGATCTTTGGGTCTACTTCCATCTGCATCAATAGGTCTTCACACATCGCTCTTTGAGCCTATTCACGGATCATACCCACAGGCGGCAGGTCAGAACATAGCAAATCCTATTGCAACAATTTTGAGTGCAGCGATGATGTTTGAGTATGCGTTTGACCTCAATGAGGAGGGTGCACTTATCCGTAAGGCTGTAGCGGAGTCGATGGCTGCAAACATCCGCACAGAGGATATTCAGGAGGCAGGTGTTGCAGCTTGCTCTACATCCGCTGTTGGAGATTGGATTGCGGAGTTTATTAATAAAGCTCTGTAGCTTAATAATAAATTATAACTCCCACTCATTCATATTGGGTCTGTGAGGTATAAATCTAATTTAGCGGTGTTTCGGATAAGAAAACTTATCTGAAACACCGCTAAAATTTTGTTTTTGAAACCGTTTTTCGACTCTGTTCAATTAGGTTTTTAATTATTAGATCGAGATATCGAGGATTTCGAATTTTAGGATTCCCGCAGGAACAGTCACCTCGACAATCTCACCGACAGTTTTTCCGAGAATAGCTTTGGCAATAGGGGTTCCGATCGCTAGTTTTCCTTCGCGAAGATTTGCTTCGCTTTCAGAGACGATCATATATGTGACCTCCTTTTTTGCGTTGTGGTTCATCAGTTTTACTTTGCTGAGGATCTGAACTTTTGAAGTGTCGATCTTTGTCTCGTCGATGACGCGTGCATTTGCCAACACCGCCTCGGCTTTCGCTATGCGGAGCTCCAAGAGACCTTGAGCTTCGCGTGCTGCGTCGTACTCTGCATTCTCCGATAGGTCGCCCTTGTCGCGAGCCTCGGCGATTGCTGCCGTGATTGCTGGTCGCTCTACTGAGCGCATAACGTCGAGCTCATCTTTGAGCTTTTTGTAACCCTCTGCTGTGAGGTAAATAATATCTTGTGCCATATTTTTGTCGTTTAATTCCTTTGGTTACTACTAAAATCGTGCAATAATGGTTGCGTGAGGCGTTAAAAAATTAGAATCCTAATCCTCCTCAGATTAGAACTCTAAACTATGTTGACTCACTCTCCTATAAACAAAGATAGAGATTCTTTTTTGTATTTCCAAATAAAAATGCACTGAAATTATTGAGACTAGAGGTTGAATGGTATGGAAATTGGTATGCTATCACGAACAAACATTTATGATATGTGCATATTCCAAAGAACTTTTGAAGAAATTATTTTATTGATTATCATTTTTGTGATGATCGCGTGTGAGAGAAATAGCATACCCTGTAGTACGCTTTCTCCACAGAGTGCATTGATTCCAGTTGCTGTAGATTGGAGTGAATCGGGGTTGTATGTTGCGGAGTCGCGCAACGATGAGGATGAGGTTCATCGACTGTCGTTGCGGTTCTTCCCCGACGATGGAGGTGAGCCGTTTGAGCGATATTTGGAGAGTAATCTGAACTCTGCAAATATTGAAGTCCCCGTGGGGAGTTACTCGGTTGTGGCAATCAACGAATCTATTAGCGATAACTATTGGAGTAGCTCTATGACATTTACTGATGTTGATAGTTTTGAGCTATTCTCAGCAGAGCTACTCACCGACAGTGACTCTAATTCCGCCGAAGCCCTAGCACTTGTGGCGTGGTCTTTGGAGGCATTTGAGGTGACGTCGGATATGGCGACCTATTCACGAGGGGTTTCGGGTGTTGGTGATGTGGCGGTTATCGAGCAGCTCACAGAGTATGAGCAACAACAGATGGAGGCGCTCCTTGAGGTGGTGATGAAGCCGCGAACGCGAAAACTTACGGTGAGTGTTTCCGCTACAAATCTGGGCTCTTCGCAGAAGATTACAGCCTCGGTTTCGGGGCTCTCGATGAGGGTTAACATTGTTACGGGAGATACGGAGGATAACCCGGTTGTGCATACGTTCGAGCTCGATAGTTTCGACTATACGACGCGTGCAGACTCCGACGACAGTGGTGTAGCGAGTGGTGATCGAGTCTGTTTTGCCCACTCCGACGATTATGAGGATGATTATACGTTGGATTTGGAGGTAAATATGAATGATGGCACGACATATGAGGATGATGAGCAACTGACGTCGGTTGATGTGAGCGATCAGGTAACTTCGACCTCCGACGACGACGATTACTTGATAGAGCACGAGATCGAGTTACCTCAAATCGAGAGTGGTTCTGTGACGCTCGACGATTGGGTGGATGGAGGTATTGTGGAGCTAAATTAATGACACACACATAATAAAAATATTTAGTACATTTCAAAAATTACAATTATGAAAAAAAGTTACATTTTTCAGCTGGCTGCACTACTTTCGTTGTCGCTAGTTGCCTGCTCCGAAGATGAAGGTAGCACGGTGAGTCAGACCAATCGATTTGGAGAGCAGGAGGTTGGGTTTATGCCCTCGTCGACACGTGCTGACATTACCGATTTGGAGTCTGGTTTCCAAGTTCACGCAACGAAAGGAACGAATCCTACGTCGTTTATGATCTCGGGAGATACCTACTTGATGGATTCATCTGGTGATTGGGGATGGGATGGCACAACTAACTATTGGCCAGAGACTACCGATGAGTATCCAGTTAACTTCTATGCTTATTATCTAACAAGTGCTTATAGTGTCACTGCGGATGATACGGCTACTACGTTGGAGGCTGATATTACGGTTCTCGATGCAGGAAGTCAGGTCGACATCTTGTCTACTCAGAAGGAGACTGACGTACGTCCTGTTGGAGGAAAGTTGTCGTTGGAGTTTGAGCACATTATGACCTGTATCAATCTCGACATTGCGGCTACATCTAACTCATTGTTGTATATCCAGAGTGTAAAGTTCGTTGGTGCTGATGATACTAACACCTACGATATGTTTACAGCCTCTTGGGGAGATGATACATCGGTTGCAGATACATCAACAGAGACAAACTATGCTTATCTCACAACAAGCAACCCTGCACAGATGGTTACACTCGACACATCGGCTATTACAGGTTCAGCGACAGGTATCACCTCTACTTATGGCAGTTTTTACTTGATGCCACAGACTCTTTCGCCTTGGGATTTGTCGACAACGCTTGCCGACGCACGTGTTGAGATTATCTTCCGTTCGACAGCAGTTGTTGAGGAGTCTAGTGCTACAGCGGACGACGATCAGATTGGTTACACTAACGCTAGTGACCACCCAGATTACGACGCGTCTACAGCAACAGTTTCAGCTGACGAGCATCTATTTGTCAAGATCGCTTACCCTCTAACATCTAGTACCGTGAGTGGTGATGATTATCTATGGAACTCAGGATCAAGTTATCTTTACAACGTAACTCTTGGTAGTGTAGGTGTGACAAACGGTTACTTCGCATCGACAAACTACTATGATGAGGATGGTAATGAGACAGATTTTTCGATTGACAATGCGGAGATTGGAGATGAGGTTACACCGGGTGAGATCCACTTCACACCAACACTTGTTGATTGGGTTACTGAGTCAACATCATCGTTTAATTAATTCTGAGGATTTTTTTAGTTGGTTGCCGAGCTGTGTGTGTTCTCGGCAGCCAACTATACATATTTTTTGTTACCTTTGGGGCATATATGAGAAGTGACCCCAATTTTCACGATTTATTGACTTTGGTCGATACGACCTCTTTGCGGCTGAATAATCCTTATGATTATCGACCGCATATGTTGGTTGTGGAGGCATCGAGGGAGTTTCGTTCGCAGTTGGAGCAGGCTGCGAACGATGACTTCACGATGCTAGAGGAGTTGCAGAGAGGTAAGATGTTGGGGGTTCTTGTTGTTCGGAGTCTAGATGGTGAGGTTGGATATTTAGGCGCTTTTTCGGGGGCTATGGCGGGTCGAACTGTTGTTGAGGGGTGTGTACCTCCGATCTATACTCTTGATGGAGATGATGGGTACTACCGGGCACAGGAGAGGCGTGTGGTGGAGCTGTCTCGTGAGATAGAGTTGTTGGAGATGAGTGAGGAGCGTCGACGAGCTCTGCAAAGTTGCGAAGAGGCTATTCGTCAAGCGGAGCAAAGTATTAGATCAGCTAGAGAGGAGTATGGTGAGTCGAAGATACGCCGAGCCGAGCAGCGTATTGGTGCCGATGGTGATATGTTGGCGAGGATTAACAGAGAGAGTCAACACCAAAAGGGAGAACTTCGACGTCTAGAGTCGCGTTTGCGAGCACAGATCGCACGCGAACAGTTGACGATATCTAACTTCAATAACGACCTAGAGCAGTTGAGAGCGCACCGCAGTAACCTCTCGAGTGGACTTCAACGCTGGATGTATGAGCAATATAAGGTTCTAAATGGAGTGGGGGAGTGGCGATCTCTCTATTCGATTTTTGAAGAGTCTCTGCACCGTCTGCCCCCCTCTGGGGCGGGGGAGTGTGCTGCACCAAAGCTACTTCATTACGCCTTTGCAAATGGATATACTCCACTTGCAATTGGTGAGTTCTGGGTTGGTGACTCTCCGCGAGGAGAGGTGCGACGTGATGGGCAGTTCTATGGGGCTTGTCGAGGTAAGTGCTATCCGATCTTGGGTTTTATGCTGCGAGGGGTGGAGTTAGAGCCGATTGATGAACAGTTGCAACGAGAGCGTAGGGTAGAGTCGGAGTTGAAGTTGATCTTCGAAGATGAGGCGATAATGGTATTCAATAAACCGGCAGGTTTGTTATCTGTCGAGGGGTTGATAGATGCCCCGTCGGTCGAGTCGCTAGTGTTGCAGTGTGATCCATCTGCGAAGGTGGTACACCGACTCGATCAAGATACATCGGGGCTTATATTGGTTGCCAAAGGGTTTGAGAACTATCGTCTGCTACAGCGTCAGTTTATGGAGAGAACACTCCAAAAGAGATATGTCGCACTCGTTGAGGGGAGTGTTACACCCAAGAGAGGGGAGATCTCCCTACCTATAAGGTTAAACCCTCTCGATCGACCACGCCAAATGGTCGATCACACCCATAAAAAACCATCTCACACAATGTATAAGGTGTTGGGGATGACCCACGAGGGGTATAGCCGTTTGGCTCTCTATCCTCACACGGGACGTACTCATCAACTACGTGTTCACTGTGCTCACGTCGAGGGTCTCGGTGCACCAATCGTTGGGGATAGGCTCTATGGTCGGGGTGTTGAGATCTGCGATAGGCTCTGTCTGCACGCCGAGTCGATCACCTTCACCCACCCGACAACGGGTGAGCGAATGACCTTTACACAACCCTCTACATTCTAAATATCATAGATAGAGCGATGTTGTTCTGCTTGAGGCGTGTCGAGAAGCTACCACTCTGGGCACTGCTTGCCGTTGGGGTGTCGATACTGTCCGACTCAGCACTATAGAAAAGTGTGTAGTTGGTGTATTTGGTGCGTTGGCGCATATATGTTAGGTCGAAGCTAACTCCTCGGTTGGGAGACCAACCGATACCTGCCGAATAGTAGCTAATCTTGTCGGTCGTCGCCATATCGAGCAGTTCCGAACTACTTACGTCGTCACGAACCATCGAACCACTGAAGCTATATCCTCCGCGAAGTGCAAATTGAGGTGATAACTTATACTCTCCACCCATACGTATTGTGTTGACCGATTTGTAGATGTCGCTGATTCCGTCATATAGCTCTGGAGAGACACCGTAGGGTATCGACCTCATCGCCATTGAACCATACCACGCACACTCGTAATCTATCGAGATAAGAGCTCGAAGATTATATGTGTATGATGCACCAAGGAGGAGTCTCGATGGGGAGCGGAACTTCCATCTGTTCATCTCCGTATCTTCGAGAATGGGTGAGTCGACAGAGACATAACGTCTTTCGCTAGATGACACCTCTTCGTTATAATATGTTGAGGCGCTAGCCATCGACGCTTGATATTCACGTGATAGAGAGTAGTAGGTGGGAGAGTGGTATGCAACACCCACACGTAGCGACTCGTCGAGACGATATGACGCTCCGATCTTCACGTTGACACCCGATCCGCGTGTGATGATCGCTTGATTGTAGTTTGCGTAGTTTAGCTCGTTGTACTCCGTCAATTCACTACCGAACGAGTTCGGATTATTATACTCTTCGCCATAGATTAGATCGAGACGTTGATAGACGCTCTGGATACCCAACGTAAATCCTACATATAGTTTGTTGTCGACATTTGCACCAAAGGCGATATCATACTCTCCAATAGAGCCGACACTCTCCACCGACATATATTGATCTACTGAGGCATTGTCGGAGATCCACGTCGCCTCCCACAATGGGTCGTCGGCACTCTCAATACTCTCTCGATAGTTGTCGGCACTCGACGCTCCGGCGGAGGTGTTATAATATCCCGATGGGATGTCACCCTTGCTTTGGAATGTGAGTCCCGTTTTGTAACCTAGAGCCGCACCCCACAAATTTGTTGATAGGTAGCTCCAGTCGGGGTTGTCAGATCCGATAAGTTCGTTGAGACTCACCCCGTCGGCTGTTAGTTGTCGCGAGAAGAGGCGAGCAATGGAGCTGCTGTTATCCATCGAGGCGAATGAGTAGTTATAGTTGAGATCTGCAACACGATTATAACCAAGCCCCACATTGAGACTCACCAATTTGGTCTCTGCACTTTCGTAGAGGTTGAATGTTGTCGAGAAGTTGCTAAACGCGACATTGTTACTACCATCGTTGTAATATTTACCTGCGGAGTTTTTGCTATTTTGAATAGTTACCAATGGGGTTATTGTCAAGTCGCTATCTATCGCCATACCCAACCCTGCTGGGTTTATCATCATCGAGCTCGCGTCGCCACCCAACGAGGTGAGTGCACCCGCCATTGCCATCGAGCGTGCCGACCCATATTGTAGTGCCGAGCTGCGAGAGAGCGATCCGATGTCGCTGATCGTCATAATATCTCGATTGAGGAGCATACCGCGTGACGCTGTGCGGATCTCAAGATCCGACAACGAGGCGTTTGTCTCTGCCGACACCGTAGTTGCGGCGAGGAGCGTTGTTGCTAGGGCTAATATATATCTTCTCATCTTTGGTCTCTTCTTTTATCTGTTTATAACTTTCAAATCTCTATCGCCCGATCGAATTGCGTTGGATCGACTGCGTTGATCCCCCCGACGAAGAGGGTGTGCTCGGTGTGGTCACTCTTGTTGGGGTTGTATAACCCGAACTACGAGTCGACGAGTTCCGGTTGTAGTAACTCTCGCTACTCGACGAGCGTCCAACAGTCGACCCATCGGCATTACGTGACTCACTTCTCGACGAGGGTGAATTGTAGGCATCCGCTTTGCGAACTATTGATTGACTCTTCGAGGAGCTACCTCCACCGGGTTGTGGTGCGTGGGCGTGCCCAAAGTAGAACCAATCATAATAGAAGCACGAACTATACCAAAAAGGTGAACTATAGAAGGCGGTTGATCCATAGAATGGGTCATAATATGTGTAGAATGGATCGTCCCAACCATACTCCCAAGAGTTGTAGTAGGGGTAGTTCCACCCGAAGCTATATGTGCTGTAATAGAATGGGTAGCCCCATCTATATCGGTGGCTATAGCGTCCGAAGTGTCGTGGATGACCATACATAGGGCGATACCCCCACCAATCATATCTGTAGAGGGTATAGCTAGGCTCTTCATACTCGAAATACCATACTACACTTTGATTTTTTATGATCTCATCTTTGTCGTGCGCGGCATACATACCATCTGACTCATAGGTCATTGGTTCGTAGATCAGAGCTGAGCAGCTGCTTGCCACAAAAGCTACGATTAGCAATATTTGTATTTTGAATCTATTCATAATCTCGATTAATTAATTGTGGGGGAGGAGATAGCTCCTCCTCTATACTATATAAACAGAAATAGGTGTTGATTTATTGCTGAGCCGAGCTACAAATAGATTCGGGAGGCTCTCACTCGATGAGCCTCCCGAATCTATCTGTTATAGGTAAGATTCTATCTCTAGAACGAACCGATAAATGACATTGTAAATTTGTCGTGCATCAATGTATTCCACTCTATGTCGGCAGGGTTATTCTTCATAATGAACTTTTCGTAACCGATGCTCATTCGAGAACGGAGCTTCTCGCCTTTGAAGTGTACGTTGAAGGCGAATGTCAAGCGCTGTGAATCTAGCTCGCTACATAGGTTTGTGCTATCACCATTTTCGTCGAGTAGCAGATAATCTACATTGTCTCCAATGTCCCAACGCATAAGAGGCGACACATATGAGAACATCTTGCTGTTGGGGGTGAAGAATTTGTAGTATCCTTGGATGTTAGCGACTTGGAGGATGTCGAGTTTGTTGTCGTAGATGCGGCGCTGCTGATATGTAGACTCTATCATAAAGCTTTTGCTCACGTAGCGAGCCTCTCCTGTCCACACATTGATATCTTCGTGGATTTGGTTCTTGCCGGTGTAGAAGCTACCACCTGCGCTGAAACCACTCTTTACATCTCCCAACACAAGACGAGTAGTGAAGTTGAGGGTTGCATCCCACTCGGGGTTGTTTGCTCCATTACCGTTGAAGAGTCCCACACCCCACATCATTGGGATGGCGCTCTCTTTTAGAAAGCTATAGCGAGCATAGATTCCAATGTCGCGTGATCCCATATTGCTAATACTGAAGTCGTTGGTGTCACCTACGAGGTAGGCGAGAGATGACACCGCCGCATAGCTCCTCGATGAGAAGAGACACGACGATGGACCACGCATCATATCTTCACTGAGGTTGATGCGCTGCTGACCAACCATAACATCAAAATTACTCTTTTTGTACTGGAGGTATGAGTCGAGAACCGACACCGACCCTTGATTACTAAAATCTACTTGAACGTAATAGCTAAAATCACGTGATGCGTTTCCTTTGATTCCGAAACGAGAGTTACGAACATTGAAACGAGCATAACCGTTGTAGGTGCTGGCGTTGAATGTAGTCATTACAGTACCGAAGATTTGTGGATTGTAGAACCCTTCGGTTGTCTCTTGAGCGGTAGCACTAAGTGTTAGAGTGATTGCCGCAGCTAGAGCGAAAATTTTTGTGCTAAATTTCATTATCTTAATTAATTTCTCATTAGTTTCACACGACCCATAACGGATGCGAATGTAGAGATTTATATCTGAAATAACAAAGGAAAAGACTTTTTTATAGTGTTTTTTCGTTAATTTCCAATTTAGCTGTCGTTAGTTACTGTATTATAACTGATTCTTAATCTCTGTTAAGAGAGCTCTGCGACTACAAACGTACTGCCACCAACGAATATGAGATCCTCATTTTGAGCAAGATCTACCCCTTTGGCGAGGGCGCTCTTTACATCATTAACAACCTCGTATTCAAGACCTAGCTCTGCTGCAATAGCAGCTATTGTCTCCGCTTCGAATGCTCTTTCGACTCCCGCCTTTGTGAAGATGAAGTGTGCATCCTTGGGGAATAGGGGCAGGATTTTGTGTAACTCCTTGTCGCGTGCAAAACCTAAAACGCAATAGAGTTTTCGATACTCTTGGCGTGTGAGTTGACGTGTTACCTCCCTAAGACCGTGGTCGTTGTGACCCGTGTCACATATGATTGTGGGGTTGCTGCCGATCTGTTGCCAGCGTCCTTGCAGAGCTGTAGACTCCACCACGCTCATAACGCCTCGTTCGATAGCTCTTTGTGGGATTGTGAGGGGTATCGAGGTGTCGCAATTGATGGCATCTATGGTCGCTAGCATTGTTACTATGTTCTTACGTTGATACTCCCCCTTAAGGTCAAGGTCGTAAGATACTGAGCTCTCATCTTCAATGTCGAAGAGTTCGATTTGTTGATAGTTTGGGCTCTCCTCGACTCTCTCTATGCGATAGAACTCCTCCGCAAAGATCACCTCAGAACCTAACTCCTCTCCTTTTGCAGTGAATACTGGTGCAGACTCTGAGCAGCGTTCGCCAATTATAACAGAGTGTCCACTCTTTATTATACCAGCCTTCTCGGTCGCTATCTCCCCGATTGTAGAGCCCAAATACTGAGTGTGGTCGATACCTATATTTGTTATGACGCTGATTGCAGGGTCAACAATATTCGTTGCGTCGAGACGCCCCCCAAGCCCGGTCTCAATAACAGCAACATCTACCTCGCAGTGTGCGAAGTGGTCGAATGCCATTGCGGCTGTCATCTCGAAGAACGATAGTTGCAACGACTCCATCTCTTCGCGCCACTGCGCCACGAACTCTACAACCTCCTGCTCCGATATCATCACTCCGTCGATGCGCATACGCTCCCGAAAGTCGCGTAGATGGGGTGAGGTGAAGAGACCAACGTTGTAACCGGCACTCATAAGTACCGACGTCAACATATGAGATGTTGAACCCTTGCCATTTGTACCTGCAATATGGATTACGGGGTATGATTTGTGGGGGTTGCCCAGCATCTCACAAAATGATGAGATGCGTTCTAACCCCGGTTTGTAGGCGTCGCCACCAACGTTCTGAAATGATGGCATAGCAGAGAATAGATACTCTGTAGTCTCTTTGTAGTTCATCTTCGTTATTTTACTAAAAGGAGGCGTTTGCGGACTCTATACGAAAGGTAGTAGAGTAGTGACAGCACAGCAACAAATACTGCAATTCGAGCGATGTAATCACCCCAACGAGTGTAGAGTGTCAATTTGTTGTTGAGTGAAAGCTGTTGAGTTATAACACCTCGTTGATCCCACCCAAGGCTCTCGATACTAACACCCTTTGCGTTGATAAATCCAGAGGTTCCCGTGTTGGCACTTCTGGCGATAGCGCGGCGGTGCTCAATAGCTCGGATCGATGAGAATGAGTATAGATGGCGATGTCCGGGTGTATCTCTCCACCAACCATCATTCGATATGATACTCATCACCTCTGCTCCGTCACGTACAAATCCACCATAGAAATCACCATAGAGCCCCTCATAGCATATTGCACCACCAACCTTTGTCTTTGGGGTTGTGAATGCTTTGGGGATAGCGTCGCCCTTGCCGAGCTGCCCGACAACACCGCCAAGGTCTATCACAAAGAAGTTGAACACCTTGAAGATCCAAGTTGGGGTATTTTCGACGCCGATGACGAGTTTTGTCTTGTGTCGAATCTCCGATTTGAGGTTTACGTCGAGTGTTATCGCTGAGTTGAACGAGTCGTAATATCTTCCACGTGCAGAACGAGCTGTCTTGGTCTGCTCTCCCTCGATGTATGAGAGCATCGTCTTTGCACCGCTTAGGATTGTGGCGTTTGGGGCGGTGCATCTTAAGGTGTCACGCATTGTGAGAGATAGGTGAACATAGGGGACACTCTCGACGCTACAGTAGCGTGGTATTGCAGTCTCTGGCATCAGGATTATGTCGGTCGTTGATGGTACTGTTCTAAGGAGTTCGAGGAGGTTCTTCTCCTGTTCAACCATACTTCCCGAGAACTTCTTATAACAATCTACGTTGGGTTGGATCACCGTGATCTCGACCTTTTCGGCACTATCCTCTTCGTTGTATGTGAAGAACATAATGATAGATACAATGAGTGGAAGGAGGGTAATTGTTACGGCAACTTTGCTACTAATACGATTTCGATACGCTTCAAATATGAGGATGTTTGAGATCAGCACCCATAGTGACCCACCAAATATTCCCGTAAACTCATACCACTGAATTGCCCAAACATTATTTGAGAATCCGTTGCCGAGCAGAAGCCACGGCCACGAAAACTCACTCACTGTATAGTTGTATTCGAGAGCGATCCAGATCGAGACTAGCGCAGTATAGGCTAAAGCTTTGGGGGCTCTCTTCGAGATGGTGTGGAATATCATAAAAGCCAACATCGACTGAAAAGAGGATGCGACAGTTGCAGCTACAGGACCGATGGGTGTAGAGAATCCAATCCACCAAATAGTTGATAGATTCCATCCCACAAAAGTTAGTAGTGCCCAGCCAAATGTGCTCCACCAACCACGTGGGTTATCCTCCGCCTCGGAGCTGATCCATAAAAGGGGAACCAAAGCGACTAGTAGTGTCAATCCAGTAGAACCCAACCAACCTAACGACAGCAAAATGATAGAGAGTAGGGTTAACAACATCTTGCGCCAGAATAGTGTAATCTTCATACGTTTTTTATCTTTGCTTTAATTTTTAATGTGCCTCTAGCCACGACGCTCCCACGCCACACTCTGCGAGGAGTCGTACACTTAGCTCTGCCGCCTGCTCCATCTGCGAGGTTACGATCTCTCTAACTAGTGTCTCTTCGCTTCGAAGTGTGTCGACAACAACCTCATCGTGGACCTGCATAATTATCTTCGACTCTATGTTCTGAGCCTTGAACTCACGCCATATACCGACCATTGCCAACTTCATAATGTCGGCAGCTGTACCTTGAATTGGGGCGTTGATTGCATTTCGTTCGGCGACGCCTCTTGCGATTGCGTTGCGCGAGTTTATGTCGCGTAGATATCTGCGTCGACCAAAGAGTGTCTCGACATAATCACTCTGACGAGCCTCTGCCATCACTCGCTCCATATAGCTCTTTACGTTTGGGTACGACGCGAAGTAACCGTCGATGATCTCCTTAGCCTCCGACCGTGGTATGTCGAGGCGCTGGCTCAATCCAAATGTGGAGATACCATATATAATTCCGAAGTTGGCAGTTTTGGCTCTGCGACGATCCTCGCTCGTCACCTCGTCGAGGCTCTTTGAGAAGAGTCGTGCCGCAGTTGCAGTGTGGATATCCTCGCCCGCTGCGAATGCTTCGATCAACGCCTCGTCGTTCGATAGGTGCGCCATAATTCGGAGCTCTACTTGTGAGTAGTCTGCCGAAAGGATCACTCTATCCTCGGATGAGGGGATAAATGCTGCACGGATCGGGCGTCCCAACTCCTCTCGAATAGGTATATTCTGGAGGTTGGGGTTTGTCGACGAGAGACGACCTGTTGCTGTAACTGCTTGGTTATATGTTGTGTGTATATGTCCGGTTTTCGAGTTGACCAACTGGGGTAGTGCCTCTACATATGTTGATAGGAGCTTTTTGACCCCTCGATACTCCAATATCTTATCTATGATTGGGTGCTTCCCTGCAAAACTCTGTAGATACTCCTCGTCGGTACAGTATCTTTTGGTCTTTGTGAGTTTGGGTTTCTCCGCGATCTTCATCTGCCCAAATAGGACCTCACCCAACTGTACCGATGAGTTTACGTTGAGTGAGGGATCACCTGACTCTTCGCGGATTTGATCCGATAGGGTGGTTAACCTCTCATTGAGGCTCTTCGCGTAACTTGCTAAAGCCTCGGTGTCGATCGTTACGCCACTCATCTCCATATCTGCTAAGACACGGATCATTGGCTCTTCGATGGTGTCGTAGAGCTCCATCAATCCCCCCTTCTCAACGAGTGGATAGAGAACCATCTTTAGTTGTAGTGTGATGTCGGCATCCTCTGCTGCATACTCGGCAACACGACTTATCTCGACTTTATCCATCGTGATCTGTCGAGCTCCCTTGCCAATGAGGCTCTCGATCTCGATTGGGGCGTAGTTTAGGTAGCGCTCTGCGAGGGCATTCATATTGTGGCGTGACTCTGCGTCGAGTAGGTAGTGGAGTAGCATCGTGTCGATGAGACGTCCCCCCAACTCGATCCCCATTTGACGCATAACCATTAGGTCGAACTTTATGTTTTGTCCGATCTTCGCGATACTCTCCGACTCAAATACGGGGCGTAGGATATTTGAGAACGCCTCCTTGTTTGATTCATTGATGGGGATGTAATATGCCTTATGTGGTTCAAAAGAGATCGAGACACCAATAATATGGTCATTGAACATATCTAATCCCGTGGTCTCGGTGTCGAAACAGAACTCACTGCGATGACTTAACTCTGTCACTAACCTCTCTAGCTCCTCTTGACACTCTATTAATGCGTAGGTGTGAGGTGTTGTTGCCGCTGTTGCTATTTTGCTCTCCAACACCTCTGTTGCTGGCTCTGCTGATGCCATCGCAAAGAGATCTCCTTGACCCACCATTGCAGCAGCTTGCTTTGCCTGTTTTTTTGACAGTGTTGGTTCGGGCTCTGCTACGGGTGGGGGTGTCTCCTCCCCAAGGTCGTTGAGTAGCTGCCTAAAGTTCATCTCTGAGTAGAGTTTACGTAGCTCAGCAACGTTGGGACAACACATCGTGAGGTTCGACTCGTTGAACTCGATAGGTACATCGAGCCTAATTGTAGTGAGCTCTTTCGAGAGTATCATCATCTCTGCCGAGGCTTCGATCTTCTCACGTTGCTTACCCTTCAACTTATCTACATTCGCAAGTATCGACTCCACAGAACCCCACTCCTGAACCAACTTACAAGCACCCTTCTCGCCAATTCCAGCAACACCGGGTATGTTGTCCGAAGCATCTCCCCAGATCGCCAATATGTCGCGGACCAATTGAGGCTCTTTAATGCCATATTTCACTTCGATAGCCTCGCGATCGATGATCTCTACCTCGTCACCTTTGTGTTTGTAGAGTTTGCATCGGTCGGTTACCAACTGACCATAATCTTTGTCCGGAGTAACCATATATACTTCGCATCCAGCCTCTTCGCCCAATTTCGATAGTGTTCCGATAACATCATCTGCCTCGAAGTCAGCAACCTCTAGGATCGGGATACACATAGCCTCCACAAGTCGTTTGACGTATGGTACAGATAGTAGAATATCTTCGGGTGTAGCGGCTCTATTTGCTTTGTACTCAGGGTAGAGGCGTCGTCTGAAACTTCCCCCCTTAGGGTCGAATGCGACACCTAGTAGGTCGGGGTTTTCGCGTCGAAGCAGCTCATTGAGGAACTTCGCAAATCCAAATACGATGGAGGTGTTAAAACCATCTTTGTTGCGCATTGGGCGTCCCAAAAATGCGTAGTAGTATCTGAAAATCAATGCGTAGGCATCGATTAAAAAGAGTCTTTTCATTCTAAAATTTAGGTATTATCTACTGCGTGCCACTCAGCAAAAGAGGTGGCTGTCTCGTGTAATTTTAACGAGTGAAGAGATACATTTATTGGCAACTGCAATGAAATTCTAGCTGCAAAATCGATCAACATATTCTCACACGTCGGCTGGTAGTCGACAAGCACAATGTTTTTGTACATAGAGCCAACAGCCCCAACAATACGATACGACTGGTCGGAGCGTCGAAGAACGAAGGCGTGATCTAACCTTGATATTACCTGTTCGTTGACGATACGTTTCAGCTCTCCAAAGTCGAGAACCATACCATAACTACTACTTCCAGTTTCACTATTTGGTTCACCAATGACGGTGACAAATAGTCGATACGAGTGACCGTGAATCTCGCGACACGCTCCAACATAATCTTCCAATGCGTGAGCCGCTTCGAAGTTAAACTCTTTTGTTAAACGTACAAGTGCCATAACTATAACTTTTTACCATATGCCAAGTCTCCTGCATCACCTATGCCGGGGACGATATAAAACTTCGATGTTAGCTCCTCGTCGAGGACAGCTGTCCAGATAGAGACCTTCGACATTGGCATATTTTGTTTCAGATAATCTACACCCTGCTCACTCGAAACAGCTGCTGCAACGTGTGTGTGGCGAGGCTCTCCGCACTTCTCGCAGATCGCCTGATATGCCAAGACCAAAGATGATCCTGTCGCCAACATCGGGTCGATCAAGATGAGAACCTTATCAGTCAAGTCGCCACACGATATATACTCAACCTTTACCTCAAACGAATTATCTTTGTGTGATTTGCGGTATGCGGCGATGAATGCAGATGCGGCGTCGTCGAAGTAGTTCAGAAATCCGTTGTGGAATGGGACTCCAGCTCTCATAATTGTCGCTAACACAATATCGTTGTTTATCATCGCGACGGGAGCTACACCAAGTGGAGTCTCGATTTGTCGCACCTCATACTCCAATGTTTTAGAGATTTCATAAGCCAATACTTCGCCTATGCGTTCAAGGTTACGCCTAAATCGCATAGAGTCACCTTGAATCTCAACGCTGCGGATTTCGGCAATGAATTTATTTAGAACAGAGTTCTCTTTAGCTACTATATTTACCATCTCACTAATCTTGTTTGTTCGGAATTTAGTATAGGAAATTATTGAAAGGGTAGCGTCCCGAGTGGATCTCGCGTACCATTGCATACAAATCTGAGCGGAACTTCTCCACGTTGATCTTCTCGCGTGCCGAGATAAATATACAGGGGGTGTTTGCCTCTGCAATCCAGCTACGTTTTAGTTCGTCGAGAGATCGGTTCTCTTTCGTTGCGGGGGTCAAGTCATCCTCCTCCTTTTCGATGTAGGTGTAGGCGTCGACCTTGTTGAAGATCAAGAACACAGGTTTGTCCCCAGCGCCGATGTCGAGCAACGTCTGCTTAACAACTGCGATCTGCTCCTCGAAGTTTGGGTGCGATATGTCGACAACGTGTAGCAGAAGATCTGCCTCACGAACCTCGTCTAGTGTCGATTTGAATGACTCCACTAGCTCTGTGGGGAGTTTGCGTATAAACCCTACAGTGTCGGATAGGAGAAAAGGGAGGTTGTCGAACACAACCTTTCGAACAGTTGTGTCGAGTGTCGCGAAGAGTTTGTTCTCCGCAAATACCTCACTCTTCGAGATTAGATTCATCAATGTTGACTTACCCACATTGGTATATCCCACCAACGCAACGCGCACCATACCGCCACGGTTTGAGCGCTGCACAGCCATCTGTCGGTCGATCTTTTTTAGATCCTCTTTGAGTTTGGTGATGCGGTTTCTTACGATACGTCTATCTGTCTCGATCTCACGCTCACCAGCTCCACCACGAGTCCCCGTACCACCACGCTGTCTTTCGAGGTGAGTCCACAGACCCGTTAGTCGAGGTAACATATATTGGTAATTTGCGAGTTGCACCTGAGTCTTTGCATACGCTGTTGTTGCGCGCGATAGGAATATGTCGAGGATTAGTCTCGTACGATCGAGGATTTTGCAAGGCATCTCCTTCTCGATGTTACGTGTCTGTGAGGGAGATAGTTCGTCGTCGAATATCACCACATCTATCTCATTCTCTTTGGCATATTCGCCTATCTCCTGCAACTTACCCGGTCCCACATAAATTCTTGATGAGGGTTGGGGAAGCCGTTGTGTGAATGTTTTTTCACACGTTATGTTTGCGGTGTCGGCAAGGAACTCCAACTCTGCGAGGAAATCCATCGCCTCACGAGGGTTTTGCTTGTCGCGGATCACCGCAACTAACACTGCGCGGCGCGGTGTGTCCCACGCCAACTCAATATTTTCGGACTCTGTATTCGTTTTATTATCTACCATTTCTAACTATTAACTCACCAACTAAAAATAAGGGCACCTCCACGAGGAGATACCCTTACAAATTATATGCTACACTAACCTCGACTTACTGGATCGTAAACTCGACAGGTAGGGTAAACTTCAAACGCACGGGCTGGTTACGCTGCAACGCAGGCGACCACTTTGGCGACATTTTCAATACGCGAGTCGCCTCCTCTGAGAGCGAACGGTCTGGAGAGACCAACACCTCGACAGTTGAGAGCGATCCATCACGCTCGATGACGAATGTCAAGACAACACGTCCTGAGATACCATTCTCAGCTGCGATCGCTGGATACTGCAATCTAGACATAACCCAGTTACGGAATGTAGAGATATCACCACCGTTGAACGAAGGCATAGTCTCAGCGAACAAGAACGGCTGGTCATCCTCGATAACCTCTTCTCTCTCGGCTACCTGCTGTACGATCTCCACATCCTCCTCGAACTCAGCGAAGTCCACCTCCATCTCAACTTTGGTGTCGTTGGTTACGACTTGAAGGAGGTCGGTGATAACCTTTACCTCAACCTTCTTTGGTGGTGGAGGTGTCTCTTTCTGATCCTGACGAGTGATCTCTGTGATCTGCTCCTCTACTGGACCGTAGTCGATAGATACCTGCTCAATACGATGCTCCTTAGGAGTGTAGGTGAAGGCGAAAATTACTGCGACAAGAGCGACAATCAAGCCGATCTCTAGAAGAAGACCTCGAAATCTTTTCAGGTCAGCCTTAGGATTTTTCTTTAGTTCCATTCTCTTTTAGTTATCTCTTATTTATTTTTAATTTCAGTCAGGTTGGTCTAGTCGACGAAATAATCGCGATCTTGATTACAAATATACGAGAATAAAATTAAAAAAAAATAATCTTTGGCAAAAAATGTTGAAATTTTAATAACTTTGTCTCGACATCAAATAGTAAATTTTGCATATATAATACCCTATGATATCACTTTTTGGATTGACTCTCAGTGATTTACAGTCATTGTGTGAGCGAGAATCGTTACCCAAATTCACTGCGAAACAAATTGCTGAGTGGATCTATAAAAAGCGTGTGACAAATATTGAGGAGATGACGAACCTCTCGAAAGCAGTGCGAGCGCGTCTTGGAGCTAGTTATGAGGTGGGGCGAAGTGCTCCCATCAAGGTGAGCGAATCGAGCGACGGAACGCGTAAATATCTCTTCAAAACCTCGCAAGGGGCATACATAGAGGCGGTCTATATTCCCGACGGGGATCGTGCAACTCTCTGTATATCATCGCAGGCGGGGTGTCGAATGGGGTGTCTGTTTTGCGCCACGGCACGTCAAGGGTTGCAACACTCTCTCTCGGCAGGGGAGATTGTCAATCAGATTGGGTCGTTGCCCGAGTTTGAGCGACTCTCCAATATCGTATTTATGGGGATGGGTGAGCCACTTGACAATATGGATAACGTAATGAGTGCTATAGAGATTATTACTGCACCGTGGGGTTGGGGTTGGTCGCCTAGACGTATTACACTCTCCACGGCAGGCGTGACGCGTGAGCTTAGGCGACTGCTCGAAGAGAGCGAGGTCGATATTGCGGTGAGTCTACACAATCCATACTCCGACGAACGAGCCGAGATAATGCCTATTGAGAGGGCATACCCTATTGCGGAGTTTATAGATATATTGCGTCAATATGATTTTTCGGGACAGCGACGTGTATCGTTTGAGTATATATTAATGAGCGGAAAGAATGGATCTCCACACCATATTCGGGAGTTGGCACGTTTACTGAATGGGTTGAAGTGTCGTATTAACATCATAAAGTTTCACAAAATACCCGATTCGCCCTACTTTTCACCCGATGATGAGAAGATCGTGCGGTTTAGGAATGAGTTGACGGCAAAGGGTATTCACACAACAATTCGACGATCGCGAGGTGAAGATATTGAAGCGGCTTGTGGTTTGTTGTCGACAAAAGAGAAAAATTAATTAATAAATAGAGAGTATGATTAAGAAATTAACAACTACGTTGGCACTGCTTCTAGCAGTAGGCACACTATCGGCACAGGTCGATTTTCACGCAGGTAGCACTACTGAGCTCTACAAGAGGGCTAAGAGTGCGGAGAAACTTATCTTTATGGATCTATATGCGACGTGGTGTCCACCTTGCAAGATGATGGAGCGAGATGTGTTTTCGCGTGAGGATGTGGGAAATTTTATGAACGAGAATTTCATAAACGCGAAGTATAACATAGACGAGGAGGTAGGCAAGCAGTTCGCAAATCAATATGAGGTGCGTTCGATTCCGACCTATTTGATATTCGACGAGAGTGGTAAGCTAGTTGGTCGTATGATGGGCGGAATGAAGCCCGAGGAGTTCATCTCCAATATGAAGAAGATCCTCGAGCAGGCTAAATAACGATGCCAAATTCGGCTACTCCACGTAGCTAACTAGCGCGGTGCGGTCAAATTCGGGCAGCGGTGCGGGTTCGAAGTCCGAGTAGCCGAGAGCTACGAGGCATAAAATATCACACTCCTCAGGGATGGGGAGGATAGATCGTAATAGATCCTGAGCCTGAGCACCCTCGGGCTCAGCCTGTTTTTGGGGGCGACCTGCGACGTGAACCCAACAGCTCGATAACCCAGCGTCGGTTATGGCAAGCTGTAGCATTGTTGCTGAGATAGAGCAGTTTACCTCCGAAAGATCGGTCTTTGTACGATCTCCCATAACGAGGATTGCTGTGGGGGCGCCCTTTACGAATGCCGATCCGTAATCTCGCATTGTAGCGATCTGCTCCAACAACTCGGGGCGCGAGACAACCATAAATGATGTTGAGTGTGAATTGCGAGACGAGGGTGCTGCGATGGCAGACTCTAGAATCGACTCCAATACCTCTCTCTCTATCTTACGTGGTGAGAATTTGCGTACACTGCGACGCTTCGATACTACATCTTTGAACTCCATAATATGCTAAATTAATTGTTAATATCTGGTCTATTAAGTAGGGTAAAATAATTATTGCTGTGTTTTTAAGAGTGCTATTGGAGATGAAATTTCTTGCTGTTGAATCGAAAATATAGTGGTTCTATATTGAAATTTAACAGTGAGTAATATCGCTTTAAGAGTGCTGTTAAAAATATGGCAATAATTGTTTTACAAAAACTTATTATGGTGCAAATGTAGTAAAATTTCACTATCTTGCAACGATATATTAACGTGAGTTCTAAAATTACTTCGAACTCTTCCGCTTACGGAGTGATAGCGACCAAGTGCTCGCCCAAAGTGAGGGGATTTCGGGGTGGGGTAATATATAATATTAAGTAAATACTAGTTGTGTGTTAACCCTTTACAACAGCTGTTTAATTAATTAACTGAATCACAGACACATATCGTTATGTCTACATATTCCGATTTGGTTTGCATTACATTCAGTTGTTAATAGTAGGCGCAGCCTATTAACAACTGCAACAAAGATTAGCTCCGCGGAGAGCACTCCGCCGCCGCCCGCGCAGGGCAGTGGTCGAGATTATTAACGCACCAGTAGTATTAAGTAAATGATAAGTATGAAAGAGTTGACGACAGTTGCGATAGTCTACGATTTTGATGGTACGCTAGCCGCAGGAAATATGCAGGAGTATGATTTTATCCCCTCGGTGGGGATGAGTGTTGGTGAGTTTTGGGGTGGTGCAGACCATCTTGCGGAGGAGTTTGATGCAGATTCTGTGCTCTGCTATATGGAGCAGATGCTCTCCTCGGCACGCAGGGTGGGGCGACCTATCACGGCAGCATCCTTGCGAGAGATGGGGCGAAGTATACCTCTCTTCGATGGTGTCGAGGAGTGGTTCGATCGCGTTAATAACTATGGGGAAGAACGATCTCTGAAGATTCAACATTATGTCAATTCGTCGGGTATTCGGGAGATGATCGAGGGTTCGGCAATAGCTGATAAGTTTCATAAGATCTATGCCTCGTCGTTTATGTACGATGCGCAGGGAGAGGCATATTGGCCTGCTGTAGCGATTAACTATACCAACAAGACACAATTTATATTTAAGATCAATAAGGGGATAGAGAGCGTCCGCGATTCGACGCGTATCAATGAGTTCCTACCTCGGGAGGGGCGTCCGATCCCCTTTTCGAGGATTATTTTTGTTGGGGATGGACTTACCGACATACCCTCGATGCGATTAGTTCATAGCTTGGGAGGTCACGCCATTGCGGTCTATGACCCCTCGCGGAGCGATAAGCGCGATGATATGTTGCAGTTGATACGCGAGGGTAGGGTAGACTATGTTTGCGAGGCAAATTATAATGCAGCCTCTCAAATGAATAACCTCATAGAGCGTATTCTCGATAAGATTGCCGCCGACACGACGCTCGAAAAGATCTGCAAAGGGTGTAAAGATCAAAAATAAAATGGATTTATTGTTTTGTGTTTCAATAAATAATGATTACATTTGCGAACTATTTATTAACAATTAACTATATTTCAAGGTAAAATGCCAAAAATGAAGACAAATTCCGCTGCAAAGAAGCGTTTTTCTTTCACGGGCACAGGTAAAATCAAGCGTAAACACGCTTTTCACAGCCACATCCTTACTAAAAAGACAACTAAGCAGAAGCGCAACTTGTGCTACTCTAGTACAGTCTCAGCAGTAGATGAGCAAAAAATCAAGAACTTGTTGGTGAAGTAATTATAACTTCATATCACACAAGCTCTTAAAAACAAATTATTAATCGGAGACGCTCAGCCCCAAAGAGTGTGAGAGAAACACGCCGCTGACACCTCCACTAAAACTTTTCAAATATGCCACGTTCAGTCAATGCTGTTGCGTCACGCGCAAGAAGAAAGAAAGTTTTGAAACTTGCCAAAGGAAACTTTGGTTCAAGGGGAAACGTATGGACAGTAGCCAAAAATACTGTCGAGAAGGGTTTGCAGTATGCTTATGCACACCGCGCTCTCAAAAAGAGAACTTATCGTTCACTATGGATCACACGTATCAACGCTGCGGTTCGTATGGAGGGTATGACTTATTCAGAGTTTATCGGTAAGCTCAACGCTAAGGGAATCGTCATCAACCGTAAGGTGTTGGCAGATCTAGCGATGAACGAGCCACAGGCATTTGCCGCAGTAGTTAACACTGTTAAATAGTATCGTGAGGGGGGATGTGCGTTAGATATGCCGCCGACCATTCACAGTTTGGGGTTGCCTATGTAGGCAACCCCATTTTGTTGTATAATATGTATCTCCTTTTGATGTATCTCCTTTTGCTTATGCAAAAATTATAGTTTTGTTTTTGTACGAGAGGATCATTCTGTTGATGTGTTTCTCGACAGCTTGAGACAACACGATCTTCTCCAAGTCACGTCCTTTGCTAACGAGGCTGTTTACAGTGTCGCGGTGTGAGATGCGAGTAATGTTCTGTTCGATTATAGGTCCTGCATCGAGATCCGAAGTGACGTAGTGACTCGTTGCTCCGATTAGTTTTACACCACGAGCGTGTGCTGCGTGGTATGGTTTTGCGCCAACGAACGCAGGGAGGAATGAGTGGTGTATGTTGATAATGTTGTTTGGGAAGTGGGTAATGAAGTTCTCCGAGATGATCTGCATATATCGAGCAAGAACAACGAAGTCGACACCATTATCGTGGAGTAGTTCGAGGGTTTTAGCCTCTTGTTCTGCTTTGGTCTCCTTGGTGATAGGGATATAGTAGTATGGGATGTCGAATCGTTTTGCAGCCTGCTCCATATCGGGGTGGTTGCTGACGATGAGTGGAATATCTACGTTTAGTTCTCCTGCGGTGTGGCGAGCTAGCAGATCGTAGAGGCAGTGTGACATCTTCGATACGAAGATAGCCATACGAGGTCTCACATCAGAGAAGTATAGTTCAAATGAGACACCATATTTTTTTGTGAATATGCGGTCGATAAGTCCGCGTATATCTTTACGATCGACAGTGAAGTTTGTTAGATCCCACTCCAAGCGCATAAAAAACACACCCTCTTCACGATCTACGTGCTGGTCGAGGTTGATGACGTTACCGCCTCTTTTGTTGATAAAGTTTGAGGCTATTGCGATGATACCCTCGCGGTCGGGGCAGTGCATTAGAAGAATTGCAGTTGGGTTATTCTGTGTCATTCTATATATGTATAGTTAATTTTGGGGCAAACTTACATAAAATTTTTCGGATTCTTAGCGTGTGGGATAATATTATCTTCAACTTTTAGCTTTACTTCCGACTCAAGGGAGGATTAGTTGAATTTTCTCGTTCATTTTTATCTGGTGTTTTTACCTTTGAGTATCGCACAAAAAAACACGGATCTCGAATATTTCGCACCAAGGTATCGGCAAACACCTATGCAACGAATAAAAGAGAGTCCGTGCCATAGGTGTATGACAGAAACTTCGCCTGTTTTTTTCGTTACATTAAAATTTTGTCGATTTTAGGAGCGAAAAAAATAAACAGTTAAAAGTTCGTAATGATATTAATTTTTACGAAATATTATTATCTACAAAAGTAAATAAAATTTCGAATAATGAGAGTAAGAGACAAAAATATTATCTTCAACTTCTAGCTTTATTTCCGACGCAAGGGAGGATTAAGTAGCGCAAAATAATTATTGCGATATTTTTCGCATTTTCTTTGGATAATTGACAAATATTTCGTATATTTACTTCATAATCAGAAGTTTATATGAGATACGTATTACTTTCGGAAAACGAGAAGAAACAACTTGAAGAGTTGTACAAGGATAGTGATAGCTGGGTTATTCGTCGTCGTTGTCAAGCATTATTATTATCTAACAATGGTCATTCATTGGCAG
>JBCQTT010000040.1:0-7659 GCA_047174765.1 Rikenellaceae bacterium
CAAATATTGTGTACCTTTGCTCTACGGTTAAATGTTTCATCTTGCTTCTGATTCTGTGTGAGGTTGAGGGCGTAAGATAACATTTTTATTCCATTCAGCGGAGCGAAGGAGAGTTTTATCTCTCTTTCCTCTCTAAAAAAATATTTTATCTCATTCCCTGCAACCTTTCCAATTCCTCAGTTGCATTTACAAGTTGAATTTAGGAAAATATATCCTCAATTTTTATTATTACCTAAAAGATGTTCAGAACAAATATACGCAATTTATGTGATATTACAAAAAAGTACTGATGTGTTAATAATCTCTACCACTGCGCGGGCGGCGGCGGAGGGCTCTCCGCGGAGCTTTGTTATATTGCGACTGTCGTCAAGAATCTAAGAATCTGTTTAAGTTTTTCTCGCTATAATTGCTTGCGAGAGATGTTGCTTTGATTTTCTCTCTTTGTATAAGGTGCATAGCGGTGCCTATGTAACGTAGTGCAAAAAGAGAAAAGTGAAGTGACAGATCCTTAGCAAAATAGATGAGAGAAATTTAAACAGATTCTAAAAGCTCTGGATAAAAAAAAAAAATTGGAGTGAGTAACAATAAAATTCGAAGAGAGTTGTAACAAGTAAAAGATAAATTCGTATATTTATGGCTGCAAAATTTGCACTATTATGGAGAGAGAAATTAGAGTATTATTAGATAGCGTGACCCACCCTGAAAGTGGTGTGGGTATTCACGACGGTGGCTTTGTCGAGAGCATCGCCGCCACAGAGGAGCGAATCTGTGTAACGTTGCGTTTCGAACGCCCACGAGACCCATTCGCCATAAAACTAAAACGCCGCGTCGAAGAGCTGCTAAAAGAGAAATACCCCACAGCAGAGATTGTTGTGCTAATCAAAGAGGGTGTCGCTCCACGAAAAGCAGGTAACGAAAAAAGCATTGAAGATCGTACAACAACTAACGCCATCGCCCACACAATCGCCATCGCATCGGGTAAAGGAGGCGTCGGTAAATCAACCGTCACCTCAAACCTAGCAACAACACTACACAATATGGGCTATAGAGTAGGAGTACTCGATGCCGACATATATGGACCCTCTCAAGCTCGTATGTTTGGCTGTGAGGGCTTCGCCCCCGAGGCGTATGTCGAAAAGGGAGAGAATGGCGAAGAGAGAGAGGTTATAGTCCCCGCAGAGGTTGATGGCATCAAAATAATGTCGATAGCCTTCTTCATCAAAGCAACAGACCCCCTACTATGGAGAGGAACAATGGCTTCAAACGCACTAAAACAACTCCTCCATCAAACACGTTGGGGTGTTTTGGACTTCCTGCTAATAGATCTTCCTCCGGGAACAGGCGACATACACCTAACAATCTTAGGATCGACAAAGTTTTCGTCGGCAGTTATTGTCTCCACACCCCAAGGTATCGCATTAGCAGATGTGGTGAGGGGCGTTGAGATGTTTGCCCACCCCAACGTAAATGTTAAAGTTGCAGGAGTGATAGAGAATATGGCATATTTCACCCCCGACGATGAACCCCAAAAACGCTATTACATATTTGGACGCGGTGGCGCAACCAAATATGCAGAGGAGCGCGGATTAAATCTGCTAGGCGAGATCCCAATCTACGAAAGTATTGTCACAGGTGGCGAAAGTGGCACACCCGCCTCAATAACTGACAAACGAGTTGCTGAGTGTTACCGATCAATAGCTGAGCGTGTCATTACCCACACAATATAGCTGATTTTAAGCGTATTATAGGTGTTTTTTCAACCCTTTACAACGACATTATAGCTTTCGGAAAATAGAGTTACGAGTATTAAGTTAACTCTATTTTCTATTTTTTACACTAAAAAGTTTGTAGATTCAAAATTAAGTGTTATATTTGCACCACGATAAGCAACAAAGGCTGTTACCTCGCTGTCACAAGAGAGTATAACAAGCAATTCTGCGATGTCGCAATGGTGCCATAGCTCAGTTGGTAGAGCAACGGACTGAAAATCCGTGTGTCCCTAGTTCGATTCTTGGTGGCACCACCATTTAGAGACCCTTTTAGGGTCTCTTTTTTTGTTTATATGGCTCTCAATGCCGTGTAGGGGCGATTTCGCAAATTGAGCAAACATTTTGAATCTGTTATTTTATCGTTTTTTTGTTCCCCCTATGTCCCCCACTATTTTACAGCCCCGCCACAATGTAGTAAAATAAAATTCACAAATAATACATTTTTGTTTGGTTTGTCGTAAATTATGTATTATATTTGCGACATAAAACAATATGTTATGGCAAAGATCATTTACTCACTCGTATATAACCGCAAAGGTAAGCTATTAAAGGACGGCACAGCCCCCGTGTCGGTGTGTGCATACCTCAACGCCCAACGCAAATACTTTGCTACTGATATAAAGCTGAAACCCGAACAATGGGATAAGAGGAGGCAAAAGATCAAAGCTACCGCACCCAACTACATACAGCGCAACACCTATTTGAGTGATTTTCTTGCAACGCTGGAGCGTTACGAATTGGAGCAGATCGAGGCGGGGCGATCTGTAACACTCGATTGTTTGGCTGAGGCTCTGAACCCAAAAGAGGATCACAGCGATTTTTTAGCGTTCTTCAAAAAGGAGTCAGCCAACAAAAAGACCATTACAGAGAATACAAGACGGGTTTATAACTCGACATATCACCACCTCACAATGTTTCGTAGTAGAATATTGTTAGACGATCTTACATATCAGTTCCTACACGAATTTGAAAACTACTTATTGGGTAAGGGGATCAACACCAACACAGCGGGTAAGTACCTCAAAACGATCAAAACGGTTGTTAATCTCGCTATCAATTACGGATATATGGATTACAACAACTATCCGTTTCGTAACTATGTAATTCGATCACAGCCAACAAATAGAACCTATTTAGACCCAAAAGAGATTGAGAGGATCGAGGCGTTAGAGATACCAGCGGAACGGGTAAACTTGCAGATCGTCAAAGATATGTACCTCTTTGCGGTGTATAGTGGTTTGCGTTTCTCTGATATTATCCGATTGAGTCCCGACAATATCCAAGTGATTGAGGGCAAACAGTATATTGTTATCAATATGGAGAAAACCAAAGAGCCGTTGAGGTTGCCGATCTTCAAGTTATTCAACGGTAAACCGCTGGAGTTGCTGGCAAAGTATACACGCCCCAACCGCAAATTTTACTTTGATGACTTTACAAACCAATTTGTAAACCGTGAACTAAAGGAGATCGCCCGACTTGCTGGCGTGGATAAGGTCGTAACTTTTCATATGAGGAGTCATACTAAAATTATTTACTCACTGAAAATCAACAACTTGCAAATAAACAAAGCCGCATAGCTAACTAGATAGAAACGAGCGAGTGGCGGTATTTTACAATATATTGCCTATTCAATGAACTACTTGTAATGTGATTGCAAATATATGTAAAATTTGTGGAATATCAAGGAGTGGATGTATGAAATATCTTCGATCTGCCATTAATTAAAGATTGCCGAGAATGTTACTCGGTCGGGGTTGTTGCAGCTCAATAATAGAGTGCCGTTGTGAAGCTGCATTATCTGTTTTGAGAGGCTTAGTCCGATGCCACGACCATTGTTTCGGGTGGTGAAGAATGGGACGAAGAGATTCTCTACCACATCTGGCTCTATCATTGGTCCATTGTTGCTGATCTCGATGGCTACACTCTCATCTTCTCGAATATAGACCTTTACTTCTACTCTCTTTTCGGTATTATTGCAGATCGCTTGAACGCTGTTTTTCAATAGGTTAACCAATACTTGCAGGACTCTATTTTCATCGGCATAGAGCATAATATCAGTAGGTGAAACATCAACCGAAACCTCTATATCCTCGGGGCAAATAAGAGATATAGTACTATCAATTAGTGGTTTAATCTCAAACGAACTCTTTGTAGGTGTTTGAACAGTCGTAAAGTGGCGATAACCCTCGACAAACGAGATTAGATTTCGATTTGTCTGGTGTATTGTCAAAAGTCCTTGAGCGAGTTGCGGATCATCATTCATTGTGATTAGCGTCTCGCTAAGTGACGTTATCGGTGCAAGTGAGTTCATCACCTCGTGGGTCAGCACACGCGTAAGTCTACTCCACGCCTCCACCTCACGACGCTCTAATGCGCTATTTAGATCTCCCACAACGACAACCTTTAGCTCTCGTTCACTGTGTGTTACATACGACGCAACGATCGAGAGTACCCGATCCTCCAACTCTTTTTTGATGGTCGCTTGTCGAGATTGATATGGTTGCGACTGGGTTATCTCCTCGGCAAGATCTTGCGACACATTTGCGATCTGGTTTATATGCGTTAGGATATGCAATCCGACAATATCCCTCATCGCACGATTGGCTTGGTAGATATTCCCTCTCTCCTCATCAAGAATCAATATACCACAACTCATACGATCGAAAATATGCTCATAATATCGTTCCTGCTCGATGGTGCGCAACTTGGCACGAGTTAGCAGCTCCTTGATTCTATTAAGCAATGCGTTGAACGACCGCTCTTTGATTGATCCATTAAATTCGGGGAAGTCGAATGTGTAATCATCATTATCGAGGGCATTAAATAGAAAGTCGATCTTATCCATTGAGCTGCGATGGATCTCTAAGAGTTGTCTAATGAGCAACACGACGATAACAACAAAGGCTGCTGCATAGTAATATTGGCTATTAATGAGTAGCGCGACAAAGCCTCCTACTGAAAGCAACAGCAGAAATAATACAAATTTAAAGTTGTGAAGTAGCTCTCTCATAATTTGTATCGCTTAATCTTATTATAAAGCGTCTGGCGAGTGATCCCCAACTCCTGCGCCACAGCCGACATATTCCCTGAGAGTCTATCTATTGCAGACTTAATCGCTTGACGCTCCACAGACTCCAGCGTTCCACTCTCTTGGGTGGTTTGAGGTGCGGCACGTAGCATTAGATCACGCTTAGTGATATACTCGCCATCGCACAATATCACACCCTTTTCGATGGTGTGTTGTAGCTCTCGAATATTACCTGCCCACGAGTGTTGTTGAAGTGTCTGCGCAGCCACCTTCTCGACCCCCTTGATTCTCTTTTGGTACTTCTCGCAATATAGTTTCAAGAATCTTTCGGCAAGAGGAGTTATATCCTCTATCCTCTCACGAAGTGCTGGCAGGTGGCTCTGTATGGTGTTGATTCTATAAAATAAGTCCTCCCGAAACAGACCATCAGCAACCATCTGATATAGATCTCTATTGGTGGCGCAGATCAACCGAACATCAACATCTATTGGGGTGTTACTACCCACCTTGACAACCTTTTTGCTCTGTAATACGCTCAACAACTTCGCTTGAAGCGGATATGAGAGATTAGCGATCTCGTCAAGAAAGAGCGTGCCACCATTTGCAGCCTCAAACTTTCCTTTGCGATCACCCACAGCACCCGTGAACGACCCTTTGGTGTGACCGAATAACTCGCTCTCGAATAGTGTCTCGGTGATTGCACCCATATCGACTGTTATGAGCACCCCATCTTTGCGAGGTGAAAGTCGGTGTATTTCCTTCGCTAACAGCTCTTTACCTGTCCCATTCTCGCCTGTTATGAGAATTGTAGCATCTGTTATTGCGACCTTTTCGATGGTTCTTTTTAGGCTCTGCATTGTGGGGGTCTCACCCCAATAGATACTATTATCTGTTCTATCAGCACGTTTGCATCTACCTTTGTATGCCTCTTGTAGAGTCGAGATAAGTGTGCGATTATCCCAAGGTTTAACCACAAAATCGGAAGCTCCACGTTTGATCGCCTCCACCGCTAATTCAATATCAGCATAGGCTGTAAAGACCACAACGGGAAGATCTTTGCGCAGCTTTTTTATCTCATCAGTCCAATAGAGACCTTCGTTTCCGCTATTGATCGAGGCGGTAAAATTCATATCCAACAACACTATGTCTACGCTCTCTTTGGCGAGTGTCGAGGGAATCGAGTTTGGTGTTTGAGTCGTTATCACCCTCTCGAAATGGTTGCTCATAAGGAGTCGCAAGGCTGACAAAATCGCCTTGTTATCATCTACAACTAAGAGTGTCCCCATCTTTTCCATATCACAAATTTAACGATAATGGGTGAGAAATACTAATGACTCTGTGAAAATAAAAGAGTGCGAAATTGGGCAAAATGTATGAAAGATTGACACGAGTGTAAAGATATTAGACACTTTTATTTTTGTAGCATTTGCTATAATTCTGATTTTTAACATCTTACAACTTTGGCATAGTGGGTGTTTACGAGATAGGGTAAACAGCAATAAATGATGAAAATATTACCAATAATAACGATGTTACTCACTTCGTGGAGTTCGCTATCGGCACAAAGTAGGATGGATATTGAGGCTGCGATGGCGTATGCCGTTGAGAATAATTTGGATGTGGAGAGCCAGCGAGTATCGAACGAGAATGACAAGGTGGAGCAAAAGGTTGCCGTAGCCTCACTATTCCCATCGCTTAGTGCCAACAGCTCGATCAGCAACTCCTATGGTCGTTCAATCGACCCAGAGACAAATGCTTATGGCTCGAATAGTTATATAAATAACTCGTATGGAGTGAGTGGCAGCGTCACACTCTTTGGAGGATTGGCAAAGATAAACGCTCTAAAGGCGAGTCGCCTACGTGTCGAGATGGGAGGAGAGGAGTTGCAGCAGATCAAGGATGAGAGGGCGTTGCAGGTGATGCGGCTCTATTACGATGCGATCTACTACTTGACGAGTGTTGAGCTGATGAAGGATCAGTTGGAGGCATCTCGACAGGTGCTGCAATATACTCAAAAGCTCTCTGAGTTGGGGCTAAAGAGTGAAGTGGATGTTGCACTTGCTACGGCTGAGGTTGCGAAGTATGAGCTACAACACACTCAACAAGAGGGGCAATATAGTGAGACAATTTTAGATCTAAAGGAGGCGATGAATTACCCACTGCAAGATGATTTCGAGGTGATTGACAATACTGCAAATGGAGTGGCGAGATGTGGCAATGGGTTTGATATTGAGAGTGACCCCGACATTCGAGTAGCTAAGATGGAGCTTCTTGAGAGCGAGTTGAATTTAAGACAAATTAGAGGTGGCTACCTCCCAACAGTGTCACTTTATGGAGGTTTCAACACCAACTACTTCCGACAGTTAGATGCCGAGAGTGCGCAGCGGATATTCTCCGATCAGCTCCGTGATAATCAAGGCTACTACGTTGGGCTGAATCTATCAGTTCCAATATTTAATGGTTTGAGTCGAAGAGGCAGTGTCGCGCAGAGTCGTAACAGCTTGCGCATAGCGCAGATAGATCTCTCGAAAAAGAGAATCTACATAACCAAATATATCGAGCAGGTCGAAATGTGGTCGACAACATCATATAAGGAGTACACGAGTGCGGAGCGAAAGATCGAAGCGTATGATCTTGCAAATCGGGCGATGATGCAGCGGTATCGGGAGGGGTTGGTGGATATTATAGATCTGCAAGAGAGTGCAAATGACCTGCTTCTCTCGAAGGTTGAGCGACTTCGAGCGTGGCTCAACTATCAGATATACATTACTTCGTTAAACTTTTATTCATCTATCTGATTATCAGCAAAATACCTGCAAAATAATCATCGTTTTTCTTGCTTAAGTCCCTGATTTTCACTAC
>JBCQTT010000018.1:0-43358 GCA_047174765.1 Rikenellaceae bacterium
ATAATTTATGTCGCTTTGAGCAGATTGTGAGATTGAAAATCGCTTTGAGGTAATACACTGATAGATAGATAGATAGATAGATAGATAGATAGATAGATTTTGTTCAAAAAGTTTGGATTTCAGAACTTTTTGATTTAACTTTGATGTCAGATAAACGCTTCAATTTAGGACGTTACGGGTTCTTGTCCTAAATTTTGGAGTAAAAAATGAAAAATTAGAACCCTCCTATATGTATTTATGACATAACGACAACTACAATCGACAAAACAGACAATGGCACAAAAGTTTGGAAATACATGGTGGGGTGAGGCGTGGCTTCGATCTCTGGATAACATAGACTACTCAAATCGTCTGCCTCGTGGGGCTACCTATGCTCGCAATGGCAGTGTGAAGAGTGTGAATATTCGAGGAAACTCTATCTCGGCTGCCGTACAAGGTAGCAGGCGCACCCCCTACAGGGTTAATATTATCATTCCTCCATTTTTCGAGGATGATATAGAGCGCCTAACAAGCGAGCTATTAAAGCACCCAATAATTATCTCTCGACTTCTTAACCGTCAGCTTGACCCCTCGATAATGGAGATCGCCTCATCGTGTGGTCTTAAAATATTTCCTCAGCAGTGGACAGATTTTAAGATGCAATGTAGCTGCCCCGACTGGGCTGTGCCGTGTAAGCACTTAGCTGCGGCGATATATATGGTTAGCCGTGAGATAGATAACAACCCTTTCCTCGCCTTTGAAATTCATAATATTGATCTAATCAAAGAGATACAGAAAAGAGGGGTTGTCATAGAACAGAAGCAAGCTCTCGAAGTGCCTGACTTCTCTTCACTCCTCGAAAAAAGAACCCCCAAGGAGGCTAAAGAGATTGCCTCAATCTACAAGAGAGTAAATCTTAGCTCTCTGCCTGACATTGCCGAGCCAATGATTAGCATTCTGCCCGATGAGCCAATATTTTGTGGAAATCAAAACTTCAAGACAAAATATTCGTCTGCTCTTATGTCGATTATAAAAAAAGTGCGACGAGCACAAAAGGTGGGAATCTCAGCGGAAACACTGCTTGGCGTTCAGAGTGACAAAAAGTTCTCGAAAACATACTCTCCGACAATAGTTGTTGATTACGATGGTAACTACAATATGGTTGGAGTGCAGGATTTGGATGACAAAAGTATCCATACGATAAACGGCCTGATAGAGCTCCTACTCTCTATCAACAGCGACTTTCTACCTGATTATTCGTCCAATATTTTTGCATTGCATCAAGCCCTATACACCGCTATTGCTCTTATTTCTCGTGGTGCAATAACCCCACAGATAGTAAAAGATAGTGCAAAATCATATAGGATAATATGGACACCTGCCCACAATAGCGCAGAGGTTCGGCAGACAATTGAGCGACTACAAGAGGTAATGCCACCAAAGATTATAGATGGTTACCTCAAAGGTCGTAAAACACCTATTCTGATTAAGAATCAAGCAGAATTATTAACCTCATATTTCATTACCACATTAATAAATCGTCTCTCTCGTTTTGGGATGGATGATTACCTTAATATGTTCTTCTGCAACTCTCGGTCATTTTTTGATGGTGTAGGCGAGGGCGAAGTTGCTGGAGGTATAAAGGCGTGGTTGGATCACTACTCAATCAGTAGCGGAAGATACAGAACTGTTTTTATCGTAGAGGAGGATCTCGAAAGTGACCTCTTCAAAATGCATCTCGGAGTGGAAGATCGCACCAAGTCAATACCTGAAACATATACTCTAAATTCAATTTTCACAGACGAAAAGCACGAGAAGATACGTTACGAGGTATTAAAAGCGGTCTCGATGTTAGTGCCTATGATTCCATCGTTGGGCGATTATATTAATAACTCAGCACGAGAGGATATACGCCTCTCATTCGAGAAGTTTACGCCGATCTTAATGCAGGTGATACCTGCGGTTAAGTTGCTAGATGTAAAGGTGATACTTCCTAAATCACTACAATATCTTATCCGCCCCAAGGCGAGTGTTAAACTCTCGAAAAAGGAGCAAGACTCCACCTCTTTTATTCGTATAGATGACCTACTTAGCTTCGATTGGCAGATAGCATTGGGTAAAGATAAAATATCGAGATCCGAGTTTGAGAAACTAACAAACAAGGCAACAGGACTGCTCAAATTCAAAGGACAATTCATCTATGTTGATGCCGAAGACATTGAACGACTTCGCAAAGCGATGGCTGGAGGAAGCAATCTCAATGGTGCACAACTACTCCAAGCTGCACTAATCGAGGAGTATGAAGGAGCACCAATAACCCTTAGCGATGAGGTGCGAGAACTTATTCGAGAACTAACCAAAGAGGAGTGTGTAGAGCTACCCGCAGGAGTCAATGCCGAACTTCGCCCCTATCAGCAGCGAGGCTACTCGTGGATGTATCGCAATATGAAGATCGGTTTTGGCTCTATAATTGCCGATGATATGGGACTTGGTAAGACATTGCAGGTTATTACGCTTATCCAAAGGCTAAAAGAGGATGGAGCACTCTCTAAACGCAAAGTGCTTGTAATCACCCCGACAGGTCTACTCTACAACTGGCAAAAGGAGTTGGAGCGATTTGCACCCAACCTCACAAACCATATCTATCACGGCTCATCACGTAAGATTTCAGATTTTAACTCCGACATTATGCTTACGAGCTATGGTGTGTTGCGCTCCGATGCCGATATTCTAAAGCGACGAAAGTGGCAAGTAGTGGTAATTGATGAGGCGCAAAATATCAAAAATGCAGTAACAGCGCAGAGCAAGGCTGTACGTTCGATTCCTGCCGCAGCTCATATTGCAATGAGTGGAACGCCCGTTGAAAATCGTCTATCGGAATTTTGGTCGATAATGGACTTCACCAACAAAGGCTATTTGGGTACGGTGAAGAACTTTAACTCGGAGTATTCACGCCCCATACAACAAGACAACGATATGGAATGCGTGGATCGTTTCCGTAAAATTACAGCACCATTTATGTTGCGTCGCCTAAAGAGTGACAAATCAATTATTTCGGACTTACCCGACAAGATCGAGGAGAATCAATATGCACGTCTCACCTCAATACAGTCTGCAATATATCAAGAGACTCTCACCTGCGCTATGAACGCCATAGAGGATATTGATGAAAGCTCACAGCAGGCGTTGTTCAAGCGTCAGGGGTTGATTTTGCAGATGATTCTCGCCCTTAAACAGATCTGTAACCACCCAGCACTCTTTATCAAGAATGGCGAGTTGTCGGCAGAGTTATCGGGAAAGGCGCAGATGTTGCTTGATATTGTCGACACAATCGTCCAAAGTGGCGAGAAGGTGTTGATATTTACGCAATTCAAGGAGATGGGAACTATCTTAGAGAAGATTATCGAAGATCGTCTCTCGGTGCGACCACTCTTCTATCACGGAGGCTGTTCAATAAAGGAGCGAGAGTCGATGGTCGAACGTTTCCAATCAAATAAAAACGACCAAATATTTATCCTCTCTTTGAAAGCCGCAGGAACAGGTTTGAACCTCACCGCTGCCACACACGTTATCCATTACGATCTATGGTGGAATCCTGCGGTAGAGGCACAGGCGACCGATAGAGCCTACCGCATTGGTCAAAAGAGTAATGTCGTCGTACATCGCTTCATCACCAAAGACACCTTTGAGGAGCGCATAAACGATATGATTGAGAGCAAACGCCACCTCGCGAATATGACCGTCTCGACAGGCGAAAAGTGGATCGGAGAGCTCAGTAATAGCGAGTTACGAGAGATCTTCGGCTGATAAATATACAATCTAAAAATTAGCGACTTCGAGTACTTCTACATCGGTCGACAAACACTCATTACCCCTGTCAATCATAATTCCACACAAGAATTCCTCTTGAAAATGAGGCTGTCCAAAAACGAAAGTTTAGGACAGTCTTTTTTAGTTTTCTTAGTTAGGATCTCTACCTAATTCTATCTGTCGAGCGCACCAACAACTCGTCACTAAAGATAGATTTTGCAGCTAGGAATGTCATCAACATCGCAACAAGAGGAGCTGCAATTGCGACGTGGACACCCTTTAACTCAACTCCGATCTGACCAAATACTCTACAGCATAGATAGTAATATGTACCGAGCATAATGTAGAAACCAAAGAGCAAAACAACCTCTATTACACAAGCGCGAATCTGAAGCATCCTATTCTTAAACAAGAATATCGTAACCAACGGAACAACCGTAATGATGACCCCCAAAACAAACATAAATATAGAGTTTTGCAACATCTCACCATCCGCGCTACTATGAAGTCCCGACGCATATAGATCGAAAAGCTCCCCTGTCGATATCGAGAAGAATGCCAAAGGCATAAAAAGAGTCAATGCAGCAGCAACCACTGCCAAAATAAGATAGATTGTTTGTACTCGTTGAATCATAATAAATTTATTTTTTTGTCAATTTTATATCTATTTCTCTCCGAGGAGCTACGATTTATTAGCTCGCCGAGGAATCCCGCAAGGAATAGTTGAAGACCAAGAATTATAGTGACTAATGCGATATAGAACAAAGGTTGTTCTGTAACAGCTCGTAGGTGCTCACCCTGCAATTGCAGATATATCTTACAACCGATTATATAACTAGTTGTAGCGCCACCGATTAAAAACATCAATGTCCCCAACCCCCCAAACAGATACATCGGGGAGCGTCCAAAATGAGACAGAAAAGTTACAGTTATCAGATCTAAATAACCCTTAACCATCCGCTCCACACCAAACTTGGAGACACCATACTTTCGTGATCTATGCTCCACCTCCTTCTCTCCTATGGATTTGAATCCTGCATATTTCGCCAAGATCGGAATATAACGATGCATCTCTCCATAGACCTCTACCGCCTTTACGACCTTACGTCGATATGCCTTGAGTCCACAGTTGAAATCATTTAGCTTTATGCCCGACACGACCCTCGCCGTTGCATTGAAGAGTTTACTTGGAAGTCGCTTACTTAGGGGATCGTGACGCTTTCGCTTCCATCCCGACACTAGATCATACCCCTCCTCAAGGATCATTTGCCTCATACGAGGTATCTCGTCGGGTGAATCTTGTAGATCTGCATCCATCGTAAAGACTACCTCGCCCTCCGCAGCCTCAAATCCACAATATAAAGCTGCCGATTTACCATAGTTGCGACCAAAGCTAATGGCTTTAATCACACCTACATACTCCTCACTAAGTCTCCCTATTACACTCCACGATCCATCATTCGACCCATCGTCGATCAATATTATTTCGTAGCTCAGCCCTTCACGATTTGCGACGCGCGAAATCCACGCAACTAGTTCAGGTAGTGACTCCTCCTCATTGTAGAGTGGTACTACCACCGATATATCTAACTTATGCTCGCTCATTATTGCCCTCACTTTTGTTACCTGTGGCATCCGAGAATCTGCGACGCACAAAGGCAAATATCATCAGAGTTGTTACAAATCCAGCCACAATATAGTTTGCAGCAGACGATAGCACATATGAAAATATTGTTGGTGGGGCTTGAGCCATCTCTTTTGCTGCGTTTGCGCTCTGTTCGAGAAGGGCTGCACTCCCCTGCATATCGGTATCTGTCTGGGCTAGGATCGACATTATAGAGTTCATCGAACTCTCAGCAAACACGTCATACCCACCGACATAGTTAACGATGTATATATGCGAACTTACAGCCACAATAAACGAGGCAAAAATCGAAATCAAAACAGTATAGTTTAGCGTATCACGAAACGAATATCCATCTGATTTGGTTACAGAGCGCTGCTTGTTAGCCCTATACATAAGGAGTACAAAAACAACCATTGCTCCTACCCACTCAAAGGTCAAGAACACAAACTCAGAGAGACCTCCCGAGACCATTATCTTCGACTCTACGACTCTCGATATACTCATCAGCACGCCGATGATCAAACCCCACTTTGCTGCGCTATTTACAAACTCTTTATAGTTAAACATCATACTTTTACAAAATTATATCTGCATCTCCTTGACGAAGTATCTCAACATCACCCTCACTCAAATCGACAACTGTCGAAGGGGTATTCTCCCCTATTCCACCATCTATGACACACTCCACTTGACCGCCCATCATATCGTGGATTAACTCCGGATCGGTTAGATACTCCTCCTCCACATCACTCTTCAAAGAGGTCGACAACAGAGGTTCTCCCAACATCTCAACAATCCCTCTCGCGATAGCATTATCGGGAATACGAGCACCTATTGTTTTTCGTTTTGCGACCACCTTATCGGGGATTCGCGAGAGGCTCTTCAATATAAACGTTATTGCTCCGGGAGTATTGCGTTTCAAGAGTTTGAATGTTGCATTATCCACCTTACAATACTCTGCAATCGAGCTAATCGAGTCGAATATAATAGTCAAATCACGACTATCTTTTCCGCTCAATTTTCGCAACTTCTCGACGCCCTTACCCGACCCTATGGCACAGCCAATAGCATAGAGACTATCCGTAGGGTATATCACAACCCCACCATCGCGGAGAATATTGCATACCCTCTGCAACTCCTTCTCAGAGGTACTCTCTTTATATAGTTTTATTATCATAGTAGCGACAAACTTACGTAAAAAAATTGAGGAAAACAAAAATTACACCCCTCCTTATAGGGCAAACGCACGAAAAATTGACGGGTACCGCGCTAACGCCGCGCGGGCGGTAAGCAAGCTTACATTTACTTTTGTTGCGGCGATTATAGGGATACTTCGTATTACAAAACACTAAGGTGTAACGCTTTATGAAAGTAAACTTTCAACGCGCCACACCTTAATGTTTTTATGTCAGCCGTTGGCTGACATCCATGTAATTGCCGAATGTAAACCCAGAGTGTGACATCATCGACTGAATCACCAGTAACATCATACGTGTATACTCAGTACGCTAAGGTTTGATACGCAATGTTGCATTGCTTTAACGCAGTTCTCGCCTCTATTTTTTGTGCGTTTGCCCTATCCCTCCTTAACGAATACCCAATTTATCGAGTTCATCGGAGAATGCCTTCGAATTTATGCGATGTTGCGAATATGTTGTAGCAAAATTGTGATAACCATCCATCTCGGGACGCGCACAGAAGTAGATATAATTATGTTTCTCAAATTTGAGAACACTATCTATTGCTGCGATACTTGGCGTTGAGATTGGGGCTGGAGGCAACCCTTTATACTTGTAGGTATTGTATGGAGAGTCAAACTCTAGGTGTTTATAGAGAACTCGTCGGATCGAGAAATCCCCGATAGCATACTTAACCGTCGGATCGGCCTGAAGTTTTATTCCGCGACGCAGGCGATTTAGATATACCCCGGCAATACGCGACATCTCATCTACTCGTTTGGTCTCCTCATAGACTATCGAGGCGAGGGTTATCACCTCTACCCTACTAAGATTCAACTTTTTACGAGACTCCTCACGTGCTGATGTCCAAAACCTATCGGACTCCAACCTCATTCTTCGAACCAATGACTCTGGGGTTATTGTCCACCACAACTCATAGGTGTTGGGTATAAACAGAGATACTATCTGTTCACTCGACAACTTCAACTCGCTAGCCAACTCCGACGACTGCATAGCACTCAATATGTCGAGAGAATCCGCCTCAATCTGCTTAGATATCATACCTGCCAAATACCCTGCTCCACGTGCATTGTTGAATACGACCTTGACAGGAGTTTGTATTCCGAGTTTCAACATCCTAACAATGTCGATCACATCCATACCTCTCTTCAACTCATAATGTCCGGGCTTCACTCTATCCCACAAATCCATCCGATCAGCATAAATATTAAATGCCACACGATGGCGAATATGAGGTTTTAGCAAAGAGTCTATTACTCGAACCCCTCCACATTCCTCTAAACACCTTGAGCTCAACTCAATAGCTATGTTTTGAGGCACTGCATTGCCATAAAATTGGATACAAATAAACGATAGCAACAGAACTACAGCAATTGCTAGAAATACAAATGTTCTTAAAAATAGTTTCAACTTATTTTGGATATTAATATTTTTTATCTACTTTTGTCGCGGGTAAGTCTTATACGACCAGCTCCTACTAATCCCCCAGGTGAGGAATCAAGCAAGGGTACGTGGTCGAGCGGTGCGATATAAGTAGCTTACCCACTTTTTTTTGCCCATATATCAAGTGCCCTTCCATATATCAAGCTCCCTAACCTCCTAGACCCCTCTCTAGAACTCGAACTTGGCTCCAATAACACCACCAACACCATACTCTCTATATCGAGCCCACTCATATAGGTCGTTATTGAGTATATTCGTGAGGTTACAGAAGATCACCACACCACTATTTAATACACACTCCGCCCTAGCGCAGAGGTTAAATGTAGCCGGTATGTTGATTGTTGACAGAGACTCCACGCCAACCAAATCACGATAGATCTGCGTTGTCGAACGAGAACTTATATACTCACCATTTGCCCCGAACAGAACTCTTCCCAAACGATACTCAACTCCTGCAAATAGCTTCGTAGTTGGTACATCAACCCTCCACTCTACATCCTTGTCGTCATAGTAGTTGCTAACAGAGGTGGTGAACTCAAACTGCAATTTAGATGTTGGGCGATATAGCAGCTCCACATCCAAACTCAATCTATTCAAGTTACCAATTGTCGCTATATAGCTATTATTGATAATCTCCTCCGTGCTCTGCTCCTCCACATACGCCCAATATAGATTATCTTTTGCAATCTCATACTCTGCGTATATGTTATAGCTAAACCTATTATTCAAAATTCTACCCTTAATACCTAGATCCATATCATAGATGAGCGTACTCTTTGCACCAAATAACCCCTCCTCCACGTATGGATTACGAAGGGTCATAGACGCATAGTTATTGTGTCGAATCTCCCCATCTAAACTAAAATATGCTATAAACTTCCTATTCGAAATATATCTATCCACATAGATACGTGGTAAAAAGTAGTTGCGAGCACCCCTATCCACATCGAGCCACAACACAGCATCATTATAGTAATCCACACCGAGCAATAGATTAGTCAAGTGTGACTCCAAGCGATACTCCGCAGAGAGTCCGAACGTATGATTCACATACTCATCACTACCCACGATATAATCTAACGAGGCACCCAATCGAAGATCACCCCCAAAAATATAACGTCCGAAACTCACATCTGCCCCCACTGTCGTATTGGAGTTGTCGGAGTTGCTCCACATCTGCTCCGCACCAGCCTCCAGCGCATAGTTCCAACGACTCAAATCGGAGAAATTATCACCAAATAAGATATTAACACCAGCCCTTTGGTACATAGGATGTTCATCACTCGTTCCCGAGGTTGCATATCGACTCCAATAATCATTATCATAGGTCAACGCCCCCTCCAATGTTCTACGTCCAAGATACAACCCGGCAGTCGTTCCAACTCGCGCGTGGGACTCCATCGAATTATTCTTCGCGCCATAATCATTTTTGATCTTGGCATACTCCCCCTCTTGATTTAGGAAAGCTGTAAAGTAACCCTTACTCTCGTTACTCTTAGAGGCATATATGTCGACAACCGAACGATATGGAACACCTAGAGCTACCTTCGCATAATAGTTGCCGAGGTGCTTAAACTCCCAGTAATCCATCTCTACGGGGCTATATGGCTCATTATCCAACGGTATATGGATTGAGGTTGGGGTTATCGAGTAATCAATATCGGGAGAGATGTGTGAATCATCCTCCATATCGGGTTGTAGGGTTGGCTTTGTAGCCTCCTTTATTTGGGGTATATACGCCTGCGTCACCTCCACCTCCTTAGCGACCTGCGCAAAGGCTGAGTTAGCGACGAACATCGCAACTGCGCAACTATATATTATCTCTCTCTTCATTCTGCTTCGCTTTTACTTCAACTCCGAAATTTTCCTCTTTGCAATCTCAATCAAACCATCACTCTCCACCGAATATCCATCAACGATACTCTGATATGTAGCTCGTGCTTGAAAGTTATCCCCTGCGGCAACATATATATCACCCAGCAAGATAAAACTCTTCGCCAACCAATAGGCATCGGCACTACCACTATCCGAGAGCTCAAATATCAAACTCTCAGCACCACTATGATCTCCATTTCGGTAGGCATTGTCAATAATATAATAGTGCGACTCGCTCTTGTAACGCTTCGCAGACTCTCTGGTCGTCAACTGCTCATAGAGCGTCAGAGCCTCCTTTCGTTCACCTCTCTCGCGCAAATTCGTCGCCCGAATATATATTGCATCCGAGGTGACCTCAGCTCCCACACTCGCCTCACCCCGAGATAGAATCTCATCACTCATCTCCGCTATTGCCTTACTATCTTTTGTCGCAAGAGTCGCCTTTACGTAGAGTTTCATAGCCTCTTCGCGAGTCGACTGATCCTTTGCCACATCGAAGAGTTTGATACTCGCCGCCGCAGACTCCACATATTGCCCCTCATCGAATGTTAGCTTAGAGAGCATATTGTTAACGCTCTCGCTATATTGATTATTACCACGCTTATCGAGTGCCGTCAATGTAGATATTGCCGATTTATTATCCCCGAGCTTAATATGGCAATCGCTCAGATAAAAGAGCGCATCACTCAAATAGTAACCACTTGGGTAGCTCTTAATGTATGAATTAAGCGATGAGACAACCTTTCGTTGCTTGGTAGATGACCCCTCACTATCGAAATATAGACCTCGTGCCGACGCAAACGACAGCGAGTCACGAGTAACAGCCGTAAGGTCGCCATTCATACCTATCGACTCTGCATATTTGAAGTAAGATGACACATCACCCTGCCCCACATATATTTCACGAATACCCTGCATAGCATCCTTAGCAATTTGTGATTGTGGCGCAGACTTAATCGCAAGATCATAATACTTTAGGGCACTCTTCGTATCATTGATGTTTATGTAAGCAACACCCATATCCGACAACGCTTGAGAGTATAGAGGTGAGCGAGGGTACTTCTCTATAAAGCTCTCGAACACCTTCACCGCGGTGGTGTAGTTACCACTTTTGATGTTGGTGTTACCCAACTCATATAGAGAATCATCGAGATAATCCTCTCCATCCATTATGTCAACAATCTGCTTCAATGCCGATATTTTATCCTCCACTTTACCCTCAAGACCAAGAATAATGGCAATCTGATATCGCGAGTAGTTACGATTTGTCGCCCCGTCTATCGCTATTGAGCTTCGATAACTACTTGTAGCTTGAGAGTAGTTGCGCTCTCCATAGTATATGTCTCCAATTCTATTGTAGGCATCTGCGCGAAGTTCCGCGACACTACCCTCCAAGGCTACATATCGCTTAAAATACTCCAACGCCGATGTTGTGTTTCCCTGCTTCAGAAGCGCGTAGGCAATACTAAACTGAGCCTCTATCTCCTGTCTATCGCCTTTCAAGGTACGAGCTACGAGATAGTTGTACCCCTTCAGAGCACTCGCATAATCACCTCTGCGAAATGCAATCTCACCAACCCAATAGTACGCCAACGCCAACTGCTTTGAAGATATTCCTATTTCGATCGACTCCTTTAGATACTTTTCGGCACTAGCATAATTGCCCTCAGCAAACTCCTCCAACCCTCTTAGGTAGGCAATTTTTTGTTTCGCGACCTTTATCTCCGAGTCGGGATTTCGGATTTGACTAATTTTATCATATGCCGTCGAGTAGTCACGTGAGTTATAATATGCCGCCGCGAGCAGAGTCTGCACCACCACCCTACGCGTCGGATCATTATACTTGTCGTTGTAACGCGTAAGAAGATTTATCGTCTCATTAAAGACTCCATCTCCCAATTCATACTGCAACTTTGCTTGATTGAACAGCGCCTCCTGAGCAATCTGCTCATTAAACTCGTCGTTTGACGCCATCGAGAATGCACGCAATGCACCCTCCTTATCGTTTGTCATAAGGTAACAGTTAGCGAGGTGAAACGACGCATTTTGAGTCATTGCATCGTCCGCTCCACACGCCCTCTTTAGATACTCTATAGCGACATCATAGCGTTTCAACTGATGGAACGAGAAACCTTTTATGTAGTTCTCCGCACGCCCCAACTCTCCTCCAGCCACTGCATAGCTATCGATATATGATATCGCCTGATTATATTTGTCGAGACGGAAATATGACTCCGCGATAGTCCTCACCAAACTCTCTCTCTGCTCGGGAGAAGCTTGCTTCAACAACTTCTCACCATAATCAATCGCCAACTGATAGTTCTCGGAGTCAAACTCAATCTGTAGCATATAGAACGGCAACACCGACTGGTAGGTGTCGCCAAGTGTCAACAACTCCTCAAACCCACGTTTCGCCTGAGCATAATCCTTCGCCTCATAGGCTATGTATGATATAAAATAGAGTGCGTGTTGATAGAAGTCACTCTCTTTTTTGATCTGCTTAAAGTGGTGCATTGACCCTTGATTGTCACCACGGCGGAACAGGATATAACCCATTCTAAGGTTATATTGTTCACGCTCCTCGACACTGAGACGATCAGCATCCACATCTCTAAATATTTCATATGCTCTATCTAGGTCTCCCTCTGCCGTCTCAACAATTGCACGAGAATAGAGCACCTCATTGAAGTATAGGTTTGTTGGGTATTGATTATCGAACTGATGAAGTTGATAGCTCGCGATCTCAAGCCCCAACTCCACCGAACAGACCGCCAACATATAGTCGATCGTCTCACCCATCAAACCTCTCACATCCCCCTCCTCTCGAAGAGCCTCCTGCAACTCATTTCGTGCATCTATCCAACGCTCCATCTCGAAGAGTTCGCGTCCCCTCTCATAGTGCGAAATCGTCGCTGCGACTGTAGGAGAGAGCCCCCCCACAAACAGAGTTGTCGCTGCCATTACCAAAAATATATCTTTGCGCATAAGCCATAATTATTCGTTATTTGCAAAGATAACTCTTTTTCTCTATTTTAGCTCAACATTACACCACTTTTTAACCTTTGGCAGTGAGACTAAAAAATCTCCCCCAGCGATTTGGAGGAGATTTAAAGTACAAGTCAACTTTCGAAGTCGAAAAACTAAGAATCTGTTTAGGTTTAAGCCACCGCTGCACCGATTACGAATGTTGCAGCAACAGTCAAGATCGCATACAACTCAGGGAAGGCAGCCAAGATAAGAGTCTTACCCATTACGTCGTGACCATTTCCGATAGCTACGATACCGTTGGCACAAACACGACCCTGATAGATCGAAGCTGCCAAGTTAACGATACCAACCAAGATACCAATACCCAATACCGCTGCACCCTGAAGAATCGACATATCAGAGCTAATAAGGTTCTGAATCATAAAGAAAGCAACGAATCCATAGAGACCCTGCGATCCCGGAAGGGCTGTCAATACCATATAGCTACCGAAAGCATCCCCATTCTTCTTCATTGCGCCTACTGCGGCCTGACCACAAGTAGATGTTCCGATCGCCGAAGCGACACCTGCCAAACCGACCATAAAGGCTACACCCAAATAGGCCAAAATAATTGCTGTTGAATCCATAATTTTTTTTGATTTTAATTTATTATTATTTGTTTTTTATCTTCTCTCCAGTGGTTCGAACTTGCGCGACGACATCTCGAAACCAGCATTTTTATAGAACTCCACGAAGGTCAATCGCATAGGATGGACAAACGACGAAATTGTCGACATAAATAGGTTAATACCGTGCCCCACGAGTAAAATTGCCGCAGCAGCTACAACCTTCATCGCAATAGAGACAAATCCCTGCCCCTCGACACCTTCGCTCAAACCCGTAAGACCCATAGCCAAGTCATTAAAGACGAGCGCCAAGACTCCACCCGACAAACCAATAGCAAAGAGTCGCACATAGCTCAACACATCACCCAACAGCCCCGTTGTCCTATCATATGCCTGCCATATACCAGAACCAATATTGACAAAGATATTCTGCCCCGGCGAATTGAGCAACAACAACATCGCAAGACCGAGACCCTCCACAGCATAGAACGCCACAGAGTCAAACTCAAATCCCACAATACCCATCGACGACAAAACGCCCGACACCACAGCTGCAAACAACATAATGAACCAGCCAATAGAGCCAAAGGCATATTTGATACCGAACGAACGAGTTGTAACAGCGATATTGATTAACATACCGAATAGAATCTGAACAACACCAAGTCCCATTGATGCGTAGAAGAAGTCAGCTTGAAAATCTATCACTGGCTTTTCGAACAAGCTGAGTCCAAATGCAGAGTTGGTCAACAATCCAAAAACAATAGCTGCCGTACCACATACAATCGACAACCAAGCAGGTTGCTGCATCGACTTACCCCCCTTAAACAGAAGAGCCAGACCTGCCGCCAAAATAATTGCGCCATACCCCGCATCGCACAAACAGATCGCAAAGAAGAGCATATAGAACGGAGCAAAAAATGGGGTTAAATCAATCGTCCCATACTTAGGTAGAGCATACAAATTACTCACCATCTCAAAGAGTCTCGCATATCTATTATTCGACAACTTAATTGGGGTGTTGTCCTCCGGAGTTGGATTACTCTTGATGTAGAACAATCCATCCTGCGCATTGAGCATCTCATCGACCTTCGTCGACTTCGCCTCCTCTGCCCACGCCTCCATCACGAGAAGTGAACCCTCTGCTGCCTGCTCCGCAGAGTGACTAACGCGGCTCAACTGCAACTTCTCACTCATCGTAACACACTCCTCGGCAATCAACTTACGAGAGGCTGCCACACGTGACAGATCTACATTTGTAGCCTCCTTAGCGGCTAGCAACTCAGATATCTTTGCCATAGACTGAGTAGCTGAACAGCTAAGCGGTTTTATCTGCTGCGCGTCGACATCGAACTCCACACTCTCTCCAGCGCGACGAATCAACACGAAGTAAACCTTACCCTCTACCCTATTGATTGGCACGATTGTAAGTTCCGACTGTGATGCGATTGTCGTATCACAGATCGACTCCAATGCAACATAATAACTTAGGTTCAAACCCTCCGCCTCAAGTTTGCGGAGCACCTCACCATCGAACTCACCCCACGGAGCAGTCTCCTGTGAGAGTTTTTCGAGTTCAACGATCTCTGCCTCAATCTCGGCTATTCGTTTCGTAACCGCTTGATAAACCTCGAAAGCCTCGACTCCCGACGTATAACCCTTAGCCAATGTGTCGAACGCCTCGCTGTCGACGAACTTTGCCAACATCTTCTCAGCCTTCTGCAGAGCCTCAATGTCGATAATCAACGAACGATCATCATCTGTAGCCTCCCATCCTGAGGTGGTAATATCTACCATACCAAGATCACGCAGCCTATCGACAAATCCTTCACACTCCGCAGCGTGTAGAACAAATTGATATTTTGACATTCTTACGATCATAGCATAGCCCCCTCCCCGGCACTCTGTTGTTTTGTTTTCACGATCTTCTGTGCCGACTTAGATAGATTCTCCTCATCCTCCATAAATCGTTTGATCTTTCGGATAGCATCCTCATACCCCGGGATCTGCACTTTTTCATATAGATTCACCTTTTGGGTCGTCTTGCGACGCGCATAGTCCAAAAGTTCCATCTTTCGATTGTAGATCTCAAACTCGAGGCTCAACGTTGCCAATTTCTTGAGCAACTCCACCCCCGAGCGAAACCAAATGGGCGACGAGAAGAGATCATACTCCCTCTCCTCGAAGATCACGCGACCCAAGAGAGGTGTTCTCACGCCAGCAATCTTCTGCTCCGTAAGCTCCACATCTTTGATCGAGAGCAGTTCAGCATCGAACTCACCCCACAGAGCGACCATATAGTCATACTCCGTAGTGAGAGCATCGAGTTGCGAACGATAACTCTTGGCATCCTCCTTAGCCCTCTTCACCTCGGAACGCAGTGCCGACTCCTTACTCTTGATAGTCGGCAGCGCCTTCTGACGCATCTTGAGCTGTTTGCCCAGATCGCCTAACGAGGTCTTATTATATTGAAATTTAATTGCCATAACTCACCATTGTTATACCCCCTCAACCACTGTGAGGGAAATAATTACGCCTTCCAATACTTATCGACGAGGTTCTGCTTGATAGCAACCTCCTCCGGCGTAAAGTACTCTCCGAAGAGTCTCCACGCAGTATCCAACATCTCTTCGATGTCGATATTGATATCAATTGCAAGCAACTTCGCTGAGTAGCTATGAGCAAACTTCAATGAACGCTCATCATAATCTGAGAGATCAAATCCATTCTCCAACTTGGTCTTTGCACCCGCAGCATCGGCATAGAGACGCACACAAGCATTCATAACTTGAGGATGATCCTCACGAGTCTTCTTTCCAATTACCAACTGCTTCAAACGCGAAAGCGAACGGAACGGATCAACAATAACCTTACCCGTGTCGGAGTCATTACGCAAGAAGAGCTGACCCTCGGTGATATAACCCGTATTATCAGGTATCGCGTGGGTGATATCTCCACCCGAAAGGGTCGTTACCGCGATGATCGTAATAGATCCTCCATTGGGCAACTGCACCGCCTTCTCGTAGATCTTTGCCAAATCCGAATACAATGAACCCGGCATAGAGTCCTTAGATGGGATCTGATCCATACGGTTCGACACGATCGCCAAAGCATCCGCATAGAGTGTCATATCGGTCAACAACACCAACACCTTCTCACCCTTATCTACCGCGAAGTACTCCGCCGCCGTCAAAGCCATATCTGGAACAAGGAGTCGCTCAACTGGAGCGTTCTCCGTCGTATTCACAAACGACACGATACGATCGAGTGCTCCTGCATTCTCGAATACGCTCTTGAAGTACAAGAAGTCGTCATTTGTAAGTCCCATACCTCCCAAGATGATCTTATCCGCCTTTGCTCGAAGTGCCACATTTGCCATAACAGCGTTATATGGCTGGTCTGGATCGGCAAAAAATGGGATCTTCTGTCCCGAAACGATCGTATTGTTAAGGTCGATACCGGCAATACCTGTTGCAATCAACTCCGATGGCTGTATACGACGAAATGGATTCACCGTAGGACCTCCAATCTCGCGCTCCTCACCCTCGATAGGCTCTCCGCCCTCCAAAGGCTCTCCATAGGCGTTGAAGAAGCGACCTGCCAAGCTATCCGAAACCCTCAACTTTGGAGGTGCTCCCTGAAAAATAACCTCAGAATCGGTTCTAATACCCTCCGTTCCTGCAAAAACCTGAAGTGTTACGTTATCCCCCATAACCTTCACTACCTGTGCCAACTCACCATCTACGGTCGCTAGCTCCTCATTTCCAACACCCGACGCACGAAGTGTCACCGTCGCCTTTGTGATGTTGTCAATCTTTGTATATATCTTTTGAAATGCACTCTTTGTCATAGTCGTGAATTATTTGCGGTTATCGGTAATTAGCGTCTCGATCTTTGCACGATACTCCTCGAACCCCTCAGACTTCCACTCCGTGTAGTTCATCTGACGGAAGAGGTTAATGAGCGATTTGAAGAACTGTGTGCACTTCTCGAAGTCATCAAAACTAAACGAAGTGTTACAGATATCGAGAACCATATTAAGCATAAATTGTTGACGATCCATTGGCGAACTACAGTCGATATCGTCAAAGGCGTCCTGCTGCAAAATCACAAAGTCAATCAACTCCGACTTCCAAAAACTCTCGTGATACTCCACCGGCACTCCATCATCTCCAAGGATATTGATCTGGTCGTTAGCCTCCTTACCACGCTGAACGAATGTCTTTGCAGAGTAGATCTTCTCGACCCACTGCTTCTCGACGTGTTCATCGAGGTATGCACTAACCTCGGGATACTCCAAATATTTAGAGTATGAGTCTATAGGGTCGATCGCAGGGTAACGCTTCGAGTCGGCACGCCCCTGAGACAGAGCGTAGAAACAACGAGCCGCCTTCTTTGTAGACTCCGTAACAGGCTCCTTTAGGTTACCTCCCGCAGGCGATACCGTTCCAAGGAATGTCACAGAACCTGTTCCTCCACCTACCAACTCAACCAATCCCGCACGCGAGTAGAAGTTAGAGATGATAGCAGACAAATCCATCGGGAAGGCATCCTGACCCGGAAGCTCCTCCAAACGGTTCGACATCTCACGAAGTGCCTGAGCCCAACGAGAGGTAGAGTCCGCCATTACCAAAACCTTGAGCCCCATCGCACGATAGTACTCTCCGATTGTCATACCCGTATATACAGACGCCTCACGCGCTGCAACAGGCATATTCGATGTATTACAAATGATGATGGTACGCTCCATTAGGTTGTGACCCGTACGTGGGTCGATCAACTCGGGGAACTCCGCAAAGATCTCAACAACCTCATTGGCACGCTCACCACAAGCTACGATAATGATAACATCCGCCTCTGCCTGCTTCGATATTGCGTGCTGCAACACAGTCTTTCCAGCACCGAAAGGACCGGGAATAAATCCTGTTCCTCCCTCTGCGATTGGGTTAAATGTATCTATGGCGCGAACTCCCGTCTCCATTACCTTCGATGGGCGAGGCTTCGCAACATAACTTCTCACCGCCTGCTTAACAGCCCAACGCTGAACCATTGTAATTGGATACTCATTATCATCGGAGTCTACGACAACCGCAATTGTATCTGTAACCTTATAGTTTCCAGCCTTCACGACACTCTTCACCGTGTAGTCTCCCGACATAATGAAAGGAACCATAATCTTATGGATAACCCACTGCTCCTTGACCTCACCCAACCAAGATGCTGCTGTTACCTTATCCCCTGCCTTTGCAATAGGTGTAAAGTCATACACTGCATCGAAGTCGATTGGATCAGTTGCCGAACCGCGCTCGATGAACAGACCATCCATCTTCTCAAGGTCGTTCTGTAGACCATCGTAGTTCTTAGACAGGATACCCGGAGCAAGCGTTGCCTCCAACATATGCCCTTGAAACTCCACCTTATCGCCAATCTTTAGACCGCGCGTAGAGTCGAAAACCTGCACGTAGGCCGAATCACCTACAATCTTGATGACCTCAGCCATCATCTTTATCTTACCGCAATATACGTAACAGATCTCATTCTGACCAACTGCACCGTCAATCTTGACGATCACGATATTGGCAATGATACCATTTACACGTCCCGTAGTTTTCATACGTTATACTATTTATTATTTTATCAAATCCTTACCACTCAACTCCGACATCAATTTAGCGAACATCTCGCGTCCACGCTCGAGATCGAGCGATCTCCATCTCGCAACGATATTGACCTTAACCAAATATCCCAAGATGTAGTCGATACTGAAGTACTCACCCTCCATAAGCTCCTCGACCACATCCCAACGTACCAAATCAATACGACGCTCCTTCTCGATGAGATTAGGTTCATCACTCACAGCACCGATCACAGCATCTATATAGCTCAACTCTCCCCTCAATCCAAAATCTGCCGCTGACGACTTGACTAGTTGGTCTACAACTCCGCCATCACCAACAACAACATCCTCAACCGGGCGACTTGCACCACGTGCCGTTATCGCTGCCGCAACATTACGCAGATTACGGTCCGCCTCGCTCCACTCTCTAAGTAGTCGGCTCTTTGACACTGCACAAGCTTCATAGTATGCAGTGAAGAGAGCTCGATCGAAACTCTGAGATGTCTCCATCAAATCGGACTTCGCCTCCTTCGAAGTGTACGCTTCGACTACACGCACCACACTCTCGGGTAGTAGCTCCAACGGATTCTCCTCTCCACTCTCGTCACCCGCAACAATAGCTGCCACACTCTCCTTAGAGAGCTGCCCTAGTGGGTTGAAACTAGAACGAGAGGCGTATGCCGCCGCAATATTTTCGCAGTCATAGTAACCATAGAGCAACCGCACAGATACTGCATCACTCTTCGACAGGTCGTCATATATCTCCTCCAAGAGTGCCGCGAGGTTTAACCCCTTAGCATCAGAGTCGATAGTATATTCGTGCAACCCAGCAACTAGACATATATATTGTTTGCTAAACATAGCGCCTAAACCTTAAAAAGTAGCTCCGAAACACGATCACGAAGATATACTCGCATCAACCCATCGAAATCCTCATCCGAGAATGAGATATAGTAACCACCATCCTTCTCTCCGATCTTGAATCCGCTCTTTACCTGCGACGAGTATCCTACCTCAACGCCTGCTTTAAGAAGTGATGCCGAGCTCTTCTTGATAGCTGTATCCAACGACTTCTTCTGCGCCTCGGGCAACAATGCCGACAGCGAAACAACACCCGAATCAGTACCGCTCCACCCCTTTGCGATTGCAAGCATCATCTCGCTAATAAACGCGCCGTCGATTGTTGCGCTCTTCACACCTGCCTCGATCGACTTTGTTACGATCATATTAGTGATCTCCGCCTTGATTTTCGTGAGAGCCTGACGACCTGCCAACGAGATCTCAGTCAATGAGTTTTTCGCCATATCGGCAGCCTTCTCCTCAGCCTTTGCGACGATACTCACAGCCTCAGCTTGAGCAGCCTCTACAATCTTTGCTGCCTCAGCCTTCGCCTTTGCGACAACCTCCTCAGCCTCTGATCGCCCTTTTTGTAGACCCTCATCATACAATTTTTGGGTCAACTCCTGCAACTTATTGTCCATATATACCTACTTTATATAGTTAATTATAATTACTTCGCACCAACAACGGAATCAAAAATTCGTCGCCACAATATACTAATTTATTTTAATAAAAAAGCGCCCTTGCAACTTTTTTTAGTTACAAGGGCGTTAAATTATAAATTATTGATGTTGCAATCTCAACAAATCCTGCACAACTTTCACCGGAGTAAAGGTAGATATTGGCACCTCAACGAAGATCGTGTTCCACTTAGCCATCGCTCCGTTCCACAATCCGGGGAGCTCCTGAGCCCTTAGATCACGTCCTCCGCTAGATTTCTCAGAGATAAATCCGGTCATCTCATCGACATACTCCGAAAGATCGAACTTCTCACCATTTATGTTACGAACACCACACACCAAATCTACCGGATTAAAGTGTGTCGCCTCGCGCATCAACGATATCTGCTCGGGTGAGATCTGGCTCGACTCCGCAATCTGCAACGACTGTGAACCATCCTCATTAGCTACCCAGAATGGTCCTCCTCCGGGCTCTCCCTCGTTGCGTACCATTCCACACACGCGGATCGGGCGATCGAGAATCTCACGAAGATCTGCCATTGTATAACTCTCGGGAAGTGTATACATCAATCTCTGTGCAATAAACTGACCTATCGCCAACATATCGACACCTCCCTCGTCAATTGCTCGAATATAGTCGAAACACTGACTCTGTAGCTGTAATAGGACTCCTGCCAACGCACTTTTATATTTAAGTGTATCTCCACGCAGAGCGTCAGTTGTTACATTATCAATAGTCTTTACGAAGATCAAATCTGCATCTATGTCACCGATATTCTCGATCAACGCTCCGTGACCTGCTGGGCGGAACAACAACTCTCCAGCATCGGTTCTAAATGGGGTATTATCTGGATTTACAGCGATTGTGTCGGTCGACGACTTCTGTGTCGAGAACGAAATCTCATACTTCACACCATACTTAGTTGAGTAGCTCTCCACGCACTCCGAAATCAACGACTCAAAACCTGACAAGTGCTCAGGAGAGACCGTAAAGTGAATACGCGCAACACCATCTGCCGCAGCATACAAAGCCCCCTCCACAAGATGCTCCTCAACCGCCTTACGCGCTCCATCTTCATAACTATGAAATGTAACGAGTGCTTTGGGTTTTGATCCATACTCTAGCCCCTTCAAGATGATTGTAGAGACGATCTGCTTCTCAGTTACACCATCCGCGAGCAACGCCTTTAGCTCTGGGTAGAATGCGAACTTTTCGATGTTATTTAGGAGTGTATCGATACCCTTACCTCGCTTATCATCATTCACGAACTCAAACAACTCTTTGAACATACGTGTCGCAGCGCCCGACGCTGGAACAAACTTCACCACACTACGGCTTTTAGCCTCATTCTGGTATAAACTACTTGCTGCCTCTAGCTCCTCCTCCGACATTGAAATTATACCGTCACCCACTCGTGCGGCACGTGATATGTTTAGGTATGGGAAACCACACTCAAAGTTCTCAATCTGCTTTGCGACACCCTCAAGTGTCAGATTATGAGCCGACATCTGCTCTACATCCTGTTGTGAAAACATCTTCTAATCTTAATATTTAGTTACAAACTCTTCATTTAAGCCCCAAAATTAGTAAATTTTCTCTATATTTGCAAAGTATGATAGACGTTTTTAACAACATTACAATAGAGGCTCGCAATAGTTTCCACATACCGGTTGTGGCGCGAGAGCTTATCGAATATGGCTCTACGGAGGATCTGGTGAAGATATTTACCACCCCCGATAGCGCCCCAAAAGAGTGGATAGTGGTGAGCGGAGGTAACAACATCCTCTTCACCCACGACGTAGAGCCGACGATACTTACCCCCACTGCGACAGAGATCCAAATACTCCACGAGGATAATACCTCTGCAACTATTCGAGTTGAGGCTGGAGCAGAGTGGGACGATGTGGTTGAGTGGTGTGTATCGCGCAACTTATGGGGTATCGAAAACCTATCCCTCATCCCCGGCAAGGCGGGGGCAGCACCTATTCAAAACATTGGAGCATATGGCGTTGAGGTGTGCGACACCATTGTCGAGGTTGAATACTTCGACCCAAAAACCATCTCAACACACACTATGAAGTGCGACGATTGCCAATTTGGATATCGAGAGAGCATCTTCAAAAGAGAGCTAAAGGGACAAGTTATAGTTACAGCGGTCACACTCCTTCTATCAAAGATAGCTACTCCACACCTCAACTACGCCGACGTAATGGCTCGCGTGGAGCAGCGAGGTGGCGCAACTCTTAGAAACATCCGCGAGGTAATTTGCGAAATACGACGCGAAAAACTCCCCGACACCTCGGTATTGGGAAATGCTGGTAGTTTCTTCAAAAACCCTGCTGTCACAAACGAAGTCGCAAATGACCTAAAAAGCAGATACCCCAATATGCCACTATACCCCATCGAGGGTGACGACGCACACAAAAAACTCGCAGCAGGTTGGTTAATCGATCAAGTGGGAATGAAGGGGCACAAAGAGGGTCACGTGGGAGTACACGATCGTCAAGCACTGGTACTCGTAAACCACGGTGGCGGAACGGGCAAAGAGGTTATTGGGCTTGCTCAAAAAATACAAACGATAGTAAAGGAGAACTTCGGTGTCGACATTGAGACTGAAGTGAATATATTATAAATACGCTATGACAAATCTATTAGAGAGATTCCAAGAGTATGTCACCGAGAATGCTCTAGTTGTGGAGGGAGACAAGGTCCTACTCACCGTTTCGGGAGGAGTAGACTCAATGGTACTACTAGACCTTTGTGCTAAGAGCAACTTCCACGTGGGTATTGCACACTGCAACTTCCAGCTACGTGGCGAAGAGAGCGAGGAGGATGAGTTAGCTGTAGAGAAACGCGCCCTAAATTATGGGGTAGGATTCTACAATCGACGTTTTGACACCATTGCTGAGATGGATCGAACGGGCGAGTCTATGGAGATGGCTGCGCGACGCCTACGTTACGAATGGTTCGAGCAGATCTGCATCGAACACGGATATACCGTAGTTGCCGTTGCACACCACGCAGATGACTCTATCGAGACATTCTTTATCAACCTATTCCGCGGCACAGGTCTACGCGGACTGACCGGCATCAAAAAACAGATCGGTAAGGTAGTACGCCCATTGAGCTTTGCTACTCGCAAAGAGATATTGGAGTATGCCGCCACAAACCACATACCCTATCGCGAAGACTCTTCGAACATATCGACAAAATATCTACGCAATAAGATCCGATTGGGACTCATACCAAGATTGAGGGAGATAAACCCCAAATTTACTCAACTAATGCGCTCTAACCTCGGACGATTGAACGACGCACAGAACTTTATCAACCACTGCATTGGCGAAATAGCCAAGGAGGTGATAAGTGAGGAGAGTGGAATATATAGACTTCACACCGACCGCATTGCCGAGGGGATGCCTCGACCATTTGTGATCTACGAGCTAATGAACTCGAAGTTTGGATTTAAGGGAGATGTCATAGACTCCATCGTTCGCGCACTCGACAACGGAGCATCGGGTCGCAGAGTCTACTCAAAGGAGTATGTAGCCTACATTGACCGTGGGGATATCCTCATAACAGCAATCGACACCTCGGACAGTTGCGAGGTGGAGGTCACAGAGGGGATGGCACGAACATATTGTGGCAACTCAGTACTCTTTATCGAGAATATTGTGATCGATCTGATCGAGAACTTCGACCTTGGAGACAACACCGCTCTCCTCGATGCTGACAAACTCACCTACCCCCTCACACTCCGCAAATGGAGAGAGGGCGATGTATTCACCCCACTTGGAATGAGTGGACACAAAAAGGTGAGTGACTTCCTTATCGACGAAAAGGTATCTATACCGGAGAAAGATCGACAATTTGTACTCACGTCGAACGGTGAGATTGTGTGGCTCATTGGACGCCGCATTGATGATAAATATAAGATCGAGCAGGATAGCGAAAACATCCTCAAGATCACGAAAGAGATAATTTAATTAAAGTGGCAAAGAAGAGAGTAGGATTCAAAGAGACTATCGAACAGTTCGATAACATAATGGCTAATGTGAAGTCACGCAACTTCGCACCCATATATCTACTTATGGGTGAAGAGAGTTACTTCATTGATGCGTTGTGCGACACCCTAGCCTCGACAATCCTCACCGAAGCTGAACAGTCATTCAACCAAATCACACTCTATGGTCGAGACTGTGAGGCAGGCGTTGTGGTCAACTACGCTCGTCAAGTACCAATGATGGGAGGGCTATCGGTTGTTATTGTGAAGGAGGCGCAGCTGATGCGCGCAATCGAGAAACTTTCACACTACACCACCGCCCCCGCTCCATCGACAATTCTAATCCTCTGCCACAAGGAGAAGAGCGTCGACAAACGCTCACAACTCTTCAAAAGCATCGAAAAGAGAGGTGTTGTTATGGAGTCGATCCGCCCTCGCGACTACGAAATAGGGGGTTGGCTCACGAAATATCTATCGGGACGAGGATTAAAACTCACCCCCAAGGCGCTCTCAATGTTGACCGACAACTTGGGAACAGATATCGCCAAAATCGCAGGTGAAGTATCGAAACTTACCATCGCAATCCCCGAGGGGACGCAGATAATTACGGACGAACATATTGAGCTATACATTGGCATCTCAAAAGAGTTCAACAACTATGAGCTCTGTAATGCCATCATATCACGCGACAAGAAACGAACCCTACGCATCGCCGACCACTTTGCACAAAACCCCAAAGCGTATCCTCTTCTAGTTACGGTTATGGTTCTATTTGGACAGTTCAAACAACTCTTCACTCTCAATTATCTACGCTGGATGACCCAAAATCGTGGGGCAGCATTCCCTAGTGATATGGAGTTGATGCGTATTCTCAAGGTTGGCAATCCATACGCAGTGTCGGACCTAAAGAAGATCTGCGGATTATGGCCCAACAAAAAGGTATACTATATCTTGGGATTAATGAGAGAGTATGATGCAAAAAGCAAGGGTATGAATCGCGGTGGAGAGAGTGACGGAGAGGTTCTACGCGAACTTATATTGAAGATATTTGCAGCATAACATACAGTACGTATGAATCCAAACTATATATATCAAACAATCCACACCCTATCGCATCATCCTCTCTATGTTGCGGAACATTGTCGGCTGTTGGAGCGTGCCTTCCTAGATATATATTTCCGACCTCTGTTGCTCGACGAAGATGACATATACAAAAAAATAGTGGAGCTACTTCGACACGAGAGGGTAACACAAACCCTCTCCGTATTTGTCGAACTACGCATCGACATCCAGCAGAACGAGGAGATCGTAATTAGCGGCAGATCTCTATACGACGGATATGCAATACGAAGCATCTCCCCTTTTGCTGTAGCCGTCACCTTTGACTCCCCATTTGGATTGCACTCTAGCTCCGCTCGCCGTGCGGCACTCTCCTTCGCCGGAGACATTGCACGCAACCTAGGTGGCGAAATAGCCTTAGAGTGTAGTCGCGACGGGGCTCTACTCTCACTCGATGGAGCAGCAATATTTGCCCTCATAAGAAACAGGCTCATCGCCTCAACGACAATTGATAGCGTAGAGCGAGAGTTTGTTATCGCAGCGGCAGCGGATCTATCTATCGAGGTGGAACGTCGCGAGATAATGCGTAACGAACTATATCTATTTGATGAAGTATTCGGATGTGACCACAACGGCATAATCGCCATATCTGGTTATGGAGAGCAGAGATATATGTCCCTAATTGCGGAGAAGATTGCGAAGTACCTCAGTCAACCGTGGTAACTCCTCATTAATATATCAGACCTGTCGAAGTAGAGGCATCGAGTCGAAAGGCTATAAATATCATCACCGTAAAGGCAAAGAGCGACGACCCTCCATAACTAACCATCGGCAGAGGAATACCCATCACTGGCATCAACCCAACGGTCATTCCGACATTCACCAAGGTGTGAAACAAAATGATCGAGGCTACACAGTAGCAATATATTCTTCCGAAACTCTCAGCCTGCCTCTCCCCCATATACATAAGTCTTAGGATCAACATCATTATCAGCGCCAGAAGTACAAAAGCCCCCACAAAACCCCACTCCTCTGCCAAGTCACAGAATATGAAGTCGGTATGTTTCTCCGGCACAAATCCAAATCTAATCTGCGTACCATTTAGGAATCCCTTGCCCCAAAAACCACCCGATCCAATTGCTATCTTCGACTGATTTACGTTATAATCTATACCCAAAGGATCATTCACAACACCGACAAAACTCATTATTCTATTTTGCTGATGTTCGCGCAAGATATAGTTGAAGATGTAGTTACTCGTAGGCAAGAACACCATCGAAAAGAGATAGAACCCCGCGAGTACAAATGTTCGTGCCAGAGCGTGACGAAACGCATACATCAAAACCACCGGCAACGACAACAATGTCACGATGAGCAGCGACACATAAAAAGAGAGCGGCTCCCCCGAAAACAACCACGTAACCATAGTTATAGATGTAGCAGCGAGAAATACTATCGCAAGATAACGTATATGCAATTGATAGTTACGATACATCATCGCATTACTCACGACACACATAAATAGAGAGATCAACAGCAAAACCAACGGAGAGAGGATAAACGACAGAATAAATAGCGCAGCAATCAACAACAGAGGCATACACAACCACTTATCGAGATCCTCCCTATACAAGACAAACAGGTATGCCCCAAAGACAATACCCGATCCTGTATCATTCTGCATCATAATTATGAGAAGAGGTAGTAGAACCACCGCAGCAACACGAATCAACGACCTTAAGTTTGTAATCGAGAAGTTCAACTCACTCATCACACGCGCCAACACCAAACTTGTCGATATCTTCACCAGCTCAACAGGTTGCAACCTCATACCGCCAATCTCAAACCACGACTTAGCACCATTCACCTCACGCCCAAACAGCAAAGTAAGCAGCAGCAATACAATACCAACGAAATATAATATATATGAATATTTATGGTATATTCTAGATTCGGTAAGCAGCACCACTACAGCGGCAACAAATGAAATTGCGACCCACAAATACTGTTTCACATAGAAGTGCGACGTAGAGAATATATCGGTCGACTCCATATCGAAAGAGGCAGATGTTATACATACACACCCCACCAAAACGATCGCAAGATATAGAAAAACTGCAACCGGATCGACCCCCGCAAAAAAACTATCTCGCGACCTAGAATCTCTTATACTACTTAGCATCATATATTGGGTACTCTATCTTCTTATTTTTAACATAATCCACCAACCATTGGCGTTGTATCGTGTCGGTTAAATATAACTCCTCAATCAATGAGGCGATCGGCAGAGCTGCACTAGCACCCCACCCTCCATTCTCTATATATACTGATATTGCGATTTTGGGGTTCTCGCGAGGCGCGAACGACAAGAATGTTGAGTGATCCTCACCGTGTGGATTCTGTGCCGTACCGGTCTTTCCACAGACGTCATAACCTTTGAGGCGAGCCAACGTCGACGTACCCTCAGCATTAACGCTCTCCCACATTCCTTGCACAATTGGTTCGAAGTGAATTGGATCGACCGACGTATATTGACGTTCGTAGAAACGGCTTTCCAACGAGTCCCGACCCTCAACCTCTCGAATAATATGAGGTATATAGTAATATCCTCGATTCGCAACGATAGCTGCGAGGTTTGCCATCTGCAAAGGTGTACATCCCAACTCACCCTGACCAATAGCTAGTGAGATAACAGTCAGAGGATTCCACGATCCGCGATATACCTTGTTGTAGTAGCTCGCCTCGGGAATATAACCAGACCCCTCACTCAAAAAATCAGAACCCAACTTACGACCAAAACCAAAACTTAGAACACTCTCACGCCACGCTGTGTAAGCGTCATTGATTCCATCATATCTAGAGCTCCCCAATATGTTGCAAAACACATTACAAAAATATGGGTTACACGACGTTGCTACAGCATAACATAGGTCGGTACTAGTTTTGTGAGAGTGACACTTCACCTCCTTCGAACCATACTTAAATGATCCATAGCAGTTGTAAACTTGATTTTTTGACAGCACCCCCTCTTGCAAACCTATCAGACCCTGCAATATTTTGAACACCGACCCCGGAGGATAGCGTGCCGTCACAGCTCGATTGAACAGCGGGCGACGAGGATTGTTCAGCAGATCCATATAGTTGTTACCCCTCTGACGTCCCACCAACTCATCTGGGTCAAACGTCGGAGACGACACCATCATAAGTATCTCACCTGTCGATGGTTCGATAGCCACCGCAGCACCAACTTTGTCACGCATAAGCTCCTCTCCAAAGAGTTGCAGACGAGCATCAATCGTAGATGTTAAACGGCTACCTTGTATCGGGAGTGTGTCAAACATCCCATCCATATGAGATCGTTGCACCACCCCATAAGTATCTATTTCGATACGTCGCACCCCCTTACTACCACGCAAGTCGGTCTCATATGCCGACTCGACTCCTCCAACACCGATGTAATCGCCTATCGAGTACTCCGAGTAACGAGCCAACTGAGCCTCACTAATCTCACCCACGTGCCCCAACAAATTACCACCAATACTACGAGGATATTGCCTCACGGTTCTATATACGGGGATAAACCCGGGAATATTCAACTCATCGAAACGCAACTTATCGCGTACAGAGACGAAATTTGTCACCAGATATTGGGCACGCGACCTCATTCTCGCATTACTCAATTGACGCTCCAACCTCTCTTGTGATATACCAAGTATGTCACAAACCTGCACCGTGTCAAACCCTTCACGTTTGAGATCGCGATAGACAACCATCATATCGTAACAACCTCGACTCTGAACTAAGAACTCACCGTTACGATCAAACACCTCACCACGAGCGGCATATATCAACTCACGTCGCACGATATTGCGATCCGACAGACTACTATACTTGGTATCAATAATTTGGAGATAGAATACGCGACACAACAACATTACAAATATGGCTACTACAACCAGTTGTAGCGTTGCCACACGCATATTTTCTCTATTACCTAAACTCATCGAACTACTACCCTCTTATTGAATTACAACAAAAATCAAATTCGTCTTGATGGCACTATCTGTTCAAACTGACGGGCGATCAACCACACAAATAGAGTCGACACAATACCACTAAACAGTATTCGGCGCACCAAGAAGAAGAACTCACCAAATCGAAGGAACTCAACCGAAAAGAGTATAATAGAGTGCAAAAATACCATAACTAACATATATCGAGAGAACTTCCACGCACCAATAGCGCGCGGAGTTGGTATAGCACCTGTCATCACGACATCCTTTCCCAGCATAAAGTTCAACACCCAGATTCTAGTATAGCTCACAAACATTGTTGCAATACTATTAAGCCCCGACATACCCGTCATAAAATCAAACAACATCCCAATAGCGACACCCCACATCAACATAGATATTTGGCTTGTTCGCATCGGTAATAGCACAATAAAAGCCACATATACCATCGGTGCAACGGTGGTCGTTATCAATAGCTTATCAAACACAAATAGCTGTAACAAGATTAGTGTTATAAGCAAAGCTGTATATGGAAGTGGACGAAACATAAAACGTATCTAAAAATTTATTGGAGAAAAAGATCTGTATTCAAAATATCTATAACCTCAGCATTACTTCGATCATCGACAACCAACACCTCTCGAATTGCCGACATACGTGCTGCAATATCAATATTCACACGATAAGATTGCCCCTCTTGATCGAGTTCGAAGCTATCAACAGTTCCGATAACCACTCCGGGAGGGAAGATCTGAGAGAAACCAGTCGTTACAATTTTGTCACCAACCTTAATATCTGCATATTTTGACAGATCATCCATCTTGACCATATAACGATTAACACCATCCCAATATATTGAGCCTGCGTGTTCACCTCCCCCTTCGAGCTCTCCGCTAGATCGGAACTGAGTATTGAGGATCGACATTACGACAGCGTGACTATCCGAACACTCAACCACGACACCAACCATCTCTCGATCTGGCGTAACAACAGCCATACCGCCCCTAATACCATCTTGAAGACCGCTATTTAAGACCAAATAATTACGTTGTTTGTTGATTGTGTTCGATACAACGCGCGACGCCTGATATCTCACCCCTAATCCATCATCATAACTCAACAGAGCCAATAGAGAATCTTTTTGATCTCTATCATATCTAGCGAGCTCTTGTTCGAGCTGAGCTATACGACGCAACAACATTTCGTTGCCTCTGCGTAACCTAAAATATTCACCAACAGAGCCCACAGCATCCCCAATGCCACCTGAAATAGCGGCAGAGTATGATAAAATTTTTGCTTGCGAATAACTATCCGACTTAGAGTATGCCGATATTGCGATCACTTCAAATATGAGAAAAAGCAAAAAAACATATGTACTGCGCAGGAAATCAAATAGACGATACATCCACCCCTAAATATTAATCAATTAAACTGGATAGCCAAGATTCTTTAAGATATCTCAACTACCCAGAGTATTCTTTTTTTATTTAATCACTTAACACTCACACCCTCCTATCTCATCAAGAATGAGAAGGTAGATATGTTCTTAAGAGCTACACCCGTACCACGAGCAATTGCACGCAATGGATCCTCTGCCACGTGGAAAGATATACCTGTCTTCTCGCTAAGTCGACGATCGAGTCCCTTAATAAGGGCACCACCACCCGCTAGGTATATACCATTACGAACAACGTCTGTATACAACTCTGGTGGAATCGCCTCCAACACCTTCATCAATGCAGCATCGAGCTTCACAAGAGACTTCTCTATAGCGTGAGCGATCTCAGCGTAGTTCAACATCACAGTCTGAGGAAGTGCAGTCAACATATTTGGACCTGTGATAGCAAAATCCTCTGGCGGGTTTTCGAGTTTCGTAACCGCAGCACCAATTGCGCACTTGATAGCCTCAGCCGTACGCTCTCCAATTCTGATGTTGTGCTGCTGACGCACATAACCCTGAATATCAGCCGTAAACACATCACCAGCGATATTGATAGACTCCGAACAAACGATACCGCCCAGCGATATACAAGCGATCTCCGATGTACCACCTCCGATGTCGATAACCATATTTCCGTCCGCTGCCTCGACATCAATACCTGCACCGAGAGCCGCTGCCATAGGCTCGAATATCATATATACCTCACGTGCTCCAGCGTGCTCCGCAGAGTCGCGCACAGCACGAATCTCAACGTTTGTCGATCCAGAGGGGATACAGATCACCATCTTAAGCGATGGTGAGAAGATCGAGCCCGACATCTTCACCTTTTTGATAAGACCCTTCAACATCAACTCTGTAGCGTTAAAGTCGGCAATCACACCATCCTTCAACGGACGAACTGTTCGAATGTTAGGGTTTGTCTTTTCGTGCATCTGACGAGCGCGTTGACCCAACGCAATCAATTTTCCTGACTGGGCATCAATAGCGACAATAGATGGTTCATCGACCACCACCTTATCGTTATGAATAATCAGAGTGTTGGCAGTACCCAAGTCTATCGCCAACTCCTGTGTTAGAGAGAAGAATCCCATATGTATAATTTATAATTTGAACCACGAACACCGCTGTATCCCCTCCTCAAAAAATCAAAATTCAGAAGACTGAGCTACAACATCCGCAAATTTACATAATAATTAGCAATAAAAGGAGTTATTTTACACTTTTTTTCTAACTTTTTTTTACTTACATTTGCAGATGTGTATTGGGTTATTAATTGACCCCTACAAAACAAAACAAAAAACCTAGATGGAAATAGAAATATCAGCCAATTCAACTTGCGCCGTAATCGGATACGGCAGCTGGGCGACGGCTATAGTAAAACTCCTCTGCGAAAAGGAGAAACGTGTTGGATGGTACATCCGCAACCAAGAGGTTCTGGAAGGGGTCACACAAGAGTCCTACAACCCAAAATATCTTCGCGACATAGAGTTCGACACCTCAAAAATCGAGGCGTCGAACGACCTCAACGAAGTGATCTCAAACCACCAGATCATCATTCTCGCTATGCCGTCAGCATATATCAAGGATTTTATGTCGCCGCTAACAGTATCGCTAAAGGATAAATTTGTGATCTCAGCGATCAAAGGAATCGTACCCGATGATTATATCACCGTTGTCGAATATCTCAACAAAGTGTACGAACTCTCATACAAACAGATCGGTATCATCACCGGTCCTTCGCACGCCGAAGAGGTTGCTCTCGAAAGACTCTCCTACCTAACTGTCGTATGTCCCGACATCGAGCTAGCTCACGTCGCTGGAGAGAAGATGGAGTGCAAATATATCAACATAAGCTACTCGACAGACCTATACGGTGTGGAGTATGCAACGGTGCTCAAAAACATCTATGCAATATCTGTTGGTATGGCGATCGGACTTGGGTATGGCGACAACTTTGTAGCTGTACTAATATCTAATTGCGCGCGCGAGATGAACGACTTCGTAGAACAGAGCTATCCAGACAATAGAGATACTCGCGAGGCAGCCTACTTGGGAGACCTGCTCGTTACCTGCTACTCAACATACAGTCGCAACCGACGCCTAGGTCTACTTATGGGTAAGGGATTCTCTATCAAAAGCGCCCTCAACGAGATGACAATGGTTGCCGAGGGATACTTCGCTGCCGACTGCATCCGCCACATCAACGAACAGTACAACATCAAAATGCCCATCGCAGAGATGGTCTACGGGGTGCTATACCGCAAACTCTCGGCTCGCAAGTCGATGAGAAGTTTAACGAAACTATTGAAGTAATAACTTAACATAACAGATTTAAGAAAAATGATGAATTTAGATCTATCAAAGAGCGGTGTAGAGATCACCACCGAGATCAAAGAGCAGGCACAGCAGGCAAATGCACTCCTTGAGAGCAAGCTAGGTGCAGGAAATGACTTTTTGGGTTGGGTAAACCTCCCATCATCTATCGACGCTGCACAGCTTGACGCAATCAACGCACAGGCAGCGAAGCTACAATCAAAGGCTGAGGTTATCATCTGCATCGGTATCGGAGGCTCATACCTCGGAGCAAAGGCGGTTATCGAGGCTATGAACAACTCATTCGACCTACTAAAGAAAGATCGCACATCCCCAATCATCCTCTTCGCAGGACAGAACATATCAGAGGATTACACTTGTGAGCTATTGGAGGCTACAAAGGCTTACTCTATCGCTGCAATCGTAATTTCTAAGTCGGGAACAACCACAGAGCCAGCTATCGCATTCCGCATCATCAAGGCGGAGATCGAGGCTCGCTACGGCAAGGAGGAGGCTGCGGAGCGTATCGTTGCTGTAACAGATGCTGCACGTGGTGCACTCAAAACCCTAGCAACAAAGGAGGGATACCCTACTTTCGTTATTCCAGATGATGTTGGAGGACGTTTCTCTGTACTTACACCTGTAGGTCTTATTCCACTCGCTGCAGGAGGTGTTAATGTAGCGGAGTTGGTTCGCGGAGCACAGGATATGGAGCGCGCAACGGCTGCCTCTGTACCATTCGACGAGAACCCATCGGCTATATATGCTGCAGCACGTAACATCCTCTATCAGGGAGGTAAGAAGATCGAGATCTTGGCGTCTTACGAACCTAAGCTACTCTACATTGCTGAGTGGTGGAAGCAACTTTACGGCGAGAGCGAGGGTAAAGAGGGCAAGGGTCTATTCCCTGCAAGCGTTACATTGACAGCAGACCTTCACTCAATGGGTCAATATATCCAAGAGGGTGAGCGCACATTGTTCGAGACAGTTATCTCAATCGAGAAGCCAGCACAGGAGTTCGTTGTTACCGAGGATGAGCAGAATTTGGATGGTTTGAACTTCTTGGCAGGCAAGCGCATCTCACAGATCAACTTGATGGCTGAGTTGGGAGTAACTATCGCACACGTCGACGGAGGTGTACCAAACATCCGTATCACACTGCCAGAGATCTCAGAGTACTATATTGGAGCTATGTTGTATTTCTTCGAGCGTGCTTGTGGAATCAGTGGTTACCTATTGGGTATCAACCCATTCGACCAACCGGGAGTTGAGGCATACAAGAAAAATATGTTCGCGTTGCTCGAAAAACCCGGATTTGAGGAGGAGACAAAGGCTATCAAAGCTCGCCTATAATTCACTGCCAACAATTACTAGTGGTGCGTTAACCCTTTGTAACATCTGTTTAATTGACTGAATCACAGATATATATAACTATGTCTACATTTTTCGATTTGGTTTGCATTACATTCAGTTGTTAATAGTAGGCTGCGCCTACGTAGCTATATGTTGGGAAATGAGAGATAAAGCAGAGCTTTAATAGAACATTTATCAACGTGGAGCAGATTGAGAATCAATCTATTAACAACTGCAACAAAGATTAGCTCCGCGGAGAGCACTCCGCCGCCGCCCGCGCAGGGCAGGGCAGTAGTCGAGATTATTAACGCACCAGTAGTAGCCAACAAAAAAAACCATCGGTAAGAGCTTTTTCTTAACCGATGGTTTTTTTGTAAGGCAATGTGGTCAAAAACTGGCAGTAAGGGGGGGGGATCTCTATAAGAGACAACTCTTACATCTCTACCTTAATATATTGTGCTCCGCTAGCTCGTGCCGCCTCTAGCCCAACTTCTGAATCCTCGAAGATCAAAGTCTCCTCTGGTGTACACCCCTCAGCAGCCATAGCTTTAAGGAAACACTCGGGTGAGGGTTTGCTGTTTTTTACATCAGCTCCGGTAAACACACCATCGAAACAATCCTCCATCTTCAAATGTGACATTACGTTACGTATATTGATTGTTTGACCAGTCGATACGACCCAAACCTTACCTCCCTGTTTGCGAAAATCTTGCGCAAAGTTCCACAACCAATCATTTAGGCGCACTGTGTTAAAGTGTTGAGGGTAAATCTCAATCTTACGACGACGAAGACGATCAATCTCATACGAGTCGGTCAGACCCATTCTACGAAGAAACTCTCCACAGCGCATTCCAAAATACTCTCGAAGATATATCTTCTCGTCCAATTCTATTTTTATCTCCCTCAAAACATCGCGATAGGCTCGGTAGTTAGCTTGTCGAGTGTCAACTAAGGTTCCATCAAAATCGATAAGTAATAGGCGTGTTTGCATTTTTTGTTGTTTGTTTATTTTGTTTTATTTATGTTCTAATCAAATGACTGCATTCCAGACTCTGCTATGTGAGCAATCTGTTGGCTCTGGCTAACCGACAACTCCAAAAAGAAGTAGTTGATTGGATTAACCGGAACACCTTTATATCGTATCTCATAGTGTAGATGCGGCGTTAGAGATAGTCCTGTATTACCCGATGCTCCAATTATATCTCCCCTCTTAACGCGTCGATTACGAGGTATATCTATTCTTTTTAGATGTGCATAGTAGCTTTCGTACCCATTGCCGTGGTCTATTAACACAGATTTACCCGACGGAGAGTCCTGCAACGTATAGCTCTTCACAACGCCATCTGCGGTGGCGAATACCCTACTACCCTCGGGAACAGTATAATCGACACCATTATGTTTGTGTATTGTCTTATAGAAGGGGTGCATACGCTCTCCAAATGACGCCGTAAGCAGTGTTAGCTGTCGATTTGCGACGGGTTGTATAGCTGGTATTTTAGATATGTTGTTCCCTTGACTCTTTATTGCGAGCATCATTTCGTGAGTTGAATCCACGAGATCATCAGCTCCAACATAGAAGGTTTCACTCCGTCGCTCTAGCTCCTCAAGGAGTTCAGTCTCAGTCATCGACATTAATGATTTTCGAAGTTTACTAGAGTGGTCTGCACTAAGATCGTAGGGTGACGACTCAAACATTATGTTAAAGACGTTGTTGTCACGCCTCTCGATATCCTCAATCACAACTTCGAGCGAATCCAACCGCCCTTGCAGCGAGGCATACTCCGACCTCAACCTCTCCGACGAACGTTTCATATAAAACTCATATGGAGTATCGAACAGTAGAGAGAAGACTACATAATAGATAATAATCATACCGCTCCACGACAACGTTCGGATCATAACTCTCCAAAAGTTACGCCAGAACTTACGTTGAAAACGAAGTTGTGCTACTCTATTTGGTCTTTTCTTACTCATTGTTATCTACTGTTTAGACTCTACTTAATTATTGCTATGTAACATCTAATTATTTGGTAAGAATTAGATATTGTTTTGGGTTTATCTCTCTGCCACCTCTTATTATCTCGTAGTGGAGATGTGGTCCTGTAGACCCACCCGTCGAGCCTGTGAGTCCGATTATCTGCCCTCTCAGCACACTATCTCCACCCCCCACAAAACGCGCACTAAGATGTGCGTATCGCGTTTGGTAGTTATTGCCGTGGTTGAGCAACAACATCTCTCCATATCCTATATTTGGCTGACCTATGCTACTAAGTTCTACAACAGCATCGCCCGTTGCATAGATTGGATTACCACTCACACAAGCTAGATCTATACCTTTATGTTTTATGAATCGTTTATGTATCGGGTGGAAACGCATTCCGAAGCTTCCAATGTTAGTATATAGAGTACTCTTATCTATGGGCCATCTGTAGGGCATCGAGGATGATAGTAGCGATGGATTTTTTTGAAGTTGCTGTTGTGGGTTGAGCTGTAGAACTTGTTGGTAACTATTTTGAAAAAAGATACAAGTCATATCCCAAAATTCCCCTGTCATAGCTGAAAAGCTAGTGATATATTCTGAGCCATAGTTATCAAAATGAATACCATTTTTCATATCCTTTAGTTTGGTTGTATTTACATCCAACCGCTCCATCTGAGAGACATAAACATTTCGAGCCTTGTCTGTTATATTTGAGTTTACGACTAATGACACACCATAGTAAACAAGCATCACAACACCCACAATAAATGTGACTGCCAACAAACACCCAACCTTCAAACATCCGTTACTAGATTGAGCCATATAGATCTATGTTTGTATGGTTTCTACTCATTACTCTCTCGGATGTTAGATTCGTTAACCTGAGACATCAAGAGTTGATACTCCTCTTTGCTCATATCGCGGTTGAAGAAGTTGATTGGATTGACAACCTTACCATTTACAATCACTTCGTAGTGGAGGTGAGGACCCGTCGAGCCACCCGTCGAGCCAACCAACCCAATTATATCGCCTCGACGCACCGTGTCACCTTTATTCACAAACCTTTGACTTAGGTGCGCATAACGAGTTTGGTATCCAAATTCGTGTTTAAGCAGGAGCATCTGCCCATATCCTGTATTGCGCAACCCTTGTAAGCTTCTCTCGACGATGGCGTCAGCAGTTGCGTAGACTGGTTTTCCGGTATCGCACGCGAGATCTATACCTTTGTGCATAATGTTACGTTTGTAGATCGGATGCAATCTCATACCGAATGCTCCAATACCCCACTTTAACTCTGTTCTGTCGATGGGCCACACCGCAGGTATTGCACTTGCCAACCTCTCTTTACTCTTTGCCAATTGTTGAAGTTCATCGAATGATAGAGATTGGTAATATATATTTTTCGCTAACACATCCATCTTCTCCCACGTCGAGATCAACAGAGGAGAGTATGGATCACCCTCCAATGATTCATAGTTTGATCGAGGGTATGGTTTTGTCAGATCCGAAGAGGGGAGTTTGTCGAGTCCGAACAGAGATCTGTACACCTCATTGTCACGATTTGCGATCTGGTCGAGTCTATTTTGAGCAGCATTTATTCGTCCTTGCAGCATCTCATATTGCCTCACTAACTCGATATTCTCGGTATTTATTTGGTGCGCCTTGGGAGTGTAGAACACATACGAAAACACAGCATTCGTGGTCGATGCAATGAGAAATCCAACAAGAAATGCTCGGACAATTGTGTAGGCGCGCATCTGAAAGGATGATCTCCTCACCTTTGACACAACCGTATTAGCTCCTATGTTCGACTCTTTTTCTGACATAATGTTAAAAAACCTCATTAAATATTGTGCAAATTTAGCGTAAAATGTCTAATTTTGCAACCGTTGCCGCAAACATATGTGGTCAATAGTACGGAAAACATACAAATAAAGATAATATACTAGATGGAATCGAGCAAAATTCGCCAAGAGTTTTTGGAGTTCTTCAAAGGCAAGGAGCACGTAATAGTCCCTTCAGCACCGATGGTTGTTAAGGGTGACCCGACGCTTATGTTCACAAACGCGGGTATGAATCAGTTTAAGGATATCTTCTTGGGTAATGCCGAGCAGAAGTTCTCTCGTGCCGCCGATACTCAGAAGTGTCTGCGTGTGTCGGGAAAACACAACGACCTCGAAGAGGTGGGACACGATACATATCACCACACGATGTTTGAGATGTTGGGTAACTGGTCATTTGGCGACTACTTCAAACGTGAAGCTATTGATTGGGCTTGGGAGCTACTCGTGGGTCGTTACGGAATGGACAAGAGCCGTATGTACGCTTCGGTATTTGAGGGTAACGAGGCTGACGGAGTACCATTCGATCAAGAGGCATACGATATGTGGAGAGAGTATCTTCCAGAGGACCATATCATTCGTGGCAACAAGAAGGATAACTTCTGGGAGATGGGTGAGAGCGGTCCTTGCGGTCCTTGTAGCGAGATTCACTACGACCTACGTGACGAGGAGGAGATCGCAAAGGTTCCGGGACGTGAGCTTGTGAATGCCGACAACCCACTCGTTATTGAGATCTGGAACTTAGTATTTATGCAATTCAACCGCAAGGCAAATGGCTCACTTGAACCTCTTCCGGCTAAACACGTCGACACAGGTATGGGATTCGAGCGCCTATGTATGATCTTGCAGGGTAAGAAGTCAAACTACGACACAGATGTTTTCCAGCCATCTATTGCCAAACTCGCTGAGATGTCGGGCAAAAAATATGGCGAGGACCAGAAGAGTGATATCGCAATGCGTGTTGTGGCGGATCACCTGCGAGCTATCGCATTCTCGATTGCCGATGGACAGCTGCCATCGAACGTAAAGGCAGGATATGTTATTCGTCGTATTCTTCGTCGTGCGGTTCGTTATGGATATACATATCTTGGGTTTACAGAGCCATTTATTTGCAGATTGGTGGATGGTCTCGTGGCGCAGATGGGTGGACAGTTCCCTGAGCTAGTTGCTCAAAAGGGTCTCGTCGAGAAAGTTATCGAGGAGGAGGAGAACTCATTCCTTAGAACATTGGCTACGGGTATCAATTTGCTCGACAACGTAATAAAGGGTTGTGGTGGTACAATCTCTGGTAAGGATGCTTTCGTTCTTTATGATACTTATGGATTCCCAATCGACCTTACGGAACTTATCGCTAAGGAGCAGGGTGTTGGAGTTGACCTTACAGCATTCGAAGCTGAGTTGCAGATTCAAAAGGAGCGTTCACGTAGCGCCGCAGTTGTCGAGACAGATGACTGGCAGGAGCTAATTGCCCTAAAACAGAGTGAGTTTGTTGGCTACGACACGTTGACAGCAGATGTTAAGATCGCTCGCTACCGCAAGGTTACAACAAAGAATAATACATCATATCAACTAGTGTTCGACCAAACTCCATTCTACGGAAACTCGGGAGGTCAAGTTGGTGACACAGGTTATATCACATCTGAGGAGGGTGAGCGATTGGAGGTTATCGCAACGGAGAAGGAGAATGGATTGACAATTCAAATTGTCAAGAAGTTGCCAGCAAAGTTAGATGGTGTCTTCAAGGCTGAGGTTGACACAGCGAAGCGTCAATCGTCGGCAAACAACCACACAGCGACCCACCTACTTCACGCAGCGTTACGCTCTATACTTGGTACACACGTTGAGCAGAAGGGTTCACTTGTGACCCCAGAGCACCTACGTTTCGACTTCTCACACTTCCAGAAACTTACACCCGAGGAGTTGCGCGCAGTGGAGATGGCAGTAAATAAGGCTGTTCGCGAGAATGACATCCTCATCGAGTGGCGTAATGCGACAATGAAGGAGGCGGAGTCGGCAGGAGCAATGATGCTCTTTGGCGAGAAGTATGGTGACTCGGTTCGCGTAATTCGCTTTGGTGACTCAGTTGAGTTGTGTGGAGGAACGCACACCTCTGCAACAGGAAATATTGGATATTTCAAGATTATCTCGGAGAGTGCAATCTCGGCTGGAGTGCGTCGTATCGAGGCTACAACAGGAGCAAATGCCGAAAAGATAATCTATGCTGGAGAGGAGCTATTGAGCGACGTTGCAAAATATGTAAATAACCCACAAATATTGCAGGCTATCAAGAAGATGGTTGAGAGTAACGACTCTCTCAGCAAGGAGGTTGAGCAGATGCGCAAGGAGCAGGTCGAAGAGTGGAGCGAGAAGCTTATTTCGGCAGCCGTTGCAACAGATGGCATTCGTCTTATTTCGGGTGTTGCGGATCGCCAACCCGACTTCCAGCGCGATATGGCACATACACTTCGCGCCAAGGGCAAGGATATTGTATACGTCGCAGGAAGTGCAATGGGCGGAAAACCAAACTTGACAATTATGTTGGGTGATGAGATCGTTGCAAAGGGTCTCAACGCAGGAAAGATCATCCGCGAGGCGGCGAAGCTAATCCAAGGCGGCGGTGGCGGACAGCCATTCTTCGCATCGGCAGGTGGTAAGAATGTCGAGGGATTACAAGCTGCGGTTAGTGCTGCGGTAGAGATGATTTTGAGTCAGTTGAAATAAAATAATAAAAATTATGGAGCAAAAAAAGGTGTTACTAATGATCCTCGATGGATGGGGCAACGGAGATCACGGAAAGGCAGATGTAATCTACCAAACAAAGCCAGAGTATATGAACTCTTTGATGGCGAACTACCCCACTGCTGAGCTACGTACAGATGGTGAGAATGTAGGTTTGCCCGATGGTCAGATGGGTAACTCAGAGGTGGGTCACCTTAACATTGGTGCTGGTCGCGTTGTGTATCAGGATTTGGTGAAGATCAATATCGCTTGTCGTGACAACTCTATTATGGAGAATGTAGAGGTTAAGGCTGCTTTTGAGTATGCCAAAGAGAAGGGGGTTAACGTACACTTTATGGGTCTTGTGTCGGATGGAGGAGTTCACTCTTCACTCGATCACCTATTTAAGTTGTGTGACATCTCAGCTGCATATGGTCTTGAGAACACATTCGTACACTGCTTTATGGATGGTCGCGACACCGACCCTCGTAGCGGAAAGGGTTTCATCGAGGCTTTGGAGGCTCACACCGCAAAGTCTGCTGGTAAGGTTGCATCTATCATCGGTCGCTACTACGCAATGGATCGTGACAAGAGATGGGAGCGCGTTAAGGAGGCTTACGACTTGATGGTTAAGGGTGTCGGTGAGGGTGCAACAGATATGGCTGCTGCAATGCAGAGCTCATATGACGCAGATGTTACCGACGAGTTCATCAAACCACTCTACCTTCAGGGTGAGAATGGCGAGGCGGTAGGTCGTATCCAGCCAAACGACTTGGTTATCTTCTTTAACTATCGCAACGACCGTGCAAAGGAGATCACTGAAGTTCTTACACAGACCGACTACCCAGAGTTCGGAATGGCTAAGTTGCCACTCTATTTCTGCTGTATGACACCTTATGACTCTAAGTTTGAGGGTCTCCACATTCTATTCAACAAGGAGAATGTGTCGAATACATTGGGTGAGTATGTGTCATCTTTGGGTAAGAAGCAGTTGCGTATCGCAGAGACTGAGAAGTATGCTCACGTGACATTCTTCCTCAATGGTGGTCGCGAAGATAACTTCGATGGCGAGGAGCGCATCTTGGTAAACTCACCAAAGGTCGCTACATATGACTTGCAGCCAGAGATGAGTGCTCCAGAGGTTGCTGAGAAGTTGGTTGTTGCGTTGGGAGAGCAGAAGTTTGACTTTATCTGTTTGAACTTTGCTAACGGTGATATGATTGGTCACACGGGAGTGTACGAGGCTATTCAGACAGCTATCCGCACAGTTGACAAGTGTGTGTCAGATGTTGTTGAAGCTGCAAAGGCAAATGGATATGAGGTTGTTATCATCGCAGACCACGGTAATGCCGACAACGCTGTAAACGAAGATGGTTCAGTTAACACTGCACACTCATTGAATCCTGTACCAATTATTGTTGTTTCGGATCGAGTGAAGTGTGTCGAGAGTGGATGTTTGGCAGATGTTGCCCCAACAGTCCTCACTCTGATGGGACTTGAGATCCCAGCAGATATGACTGGTAACGTTTTGGTCGAGATGAAGTAACGAAACGACTTGTTACCATATATCAGAGAGAGAGCCTATATATTAATACACTGGTTAATAGTAGGTTATATCGACAAAAATGAGGAGACCTTGTTGGTCTCCTCATTTTTAAAGGTTTACAATGTAAAAAGCTGTAAACCTTTGTTTTTGTGTTCATTAACAGTAATTGATATTTACGAGGTTTAATGGTTGTTAAACCTTTTTTGGAGTTAAGCACTATTCTTTTACATTTGCAGAACTAATATAAATGCTCTATATTAAAGGTGACAAACTTCTTGTGTGAACGAGCTACTCTAGGTAGGATTTAACCATATCGCGCATAAGATTGTTCCACAAGAAGCGTTGCCTTTAAAGAGTCTGAACAATATTTAAAACGGCACAAGATGTTAGTTTGCGTTAGCTGAAAAGAGTAGACTAAAAGAGGGC
>JBCQTT010000041.1:0-7497 GCA_047174765.1 Rikenellaceae bacterium
AGAATATGATAGGTTGCGCCACCGAGCCATTTTTCTGCGAAAAATAGCCTTTTAGCGGTGGTGGCGAGGACGGATTGTTGGGGTCTGCCTCCGGCGGGTGAGGATGGCACCCCCACGGGTGCGCGAGATACTTTGTATCTCTTTATTTGGATGTGTTGAGAATATGATAGGTTACGCCACCGAGCCATTTTTCTGCGAAAAATAGCTTTTTTAACGGTGGTGGCGAGGGCGGTATTGTCGGGGTCTGCCTCCGGCGGGTGGGGATGGCACCCCGGCGGGTGCGCGAGATATTTTGTATCTCTTTATTAAACAGTTTCTACGAAAGAGATACAAAAGAGAACACATAGATATCCAGAAAACATACTAACGTCTCTCTAGGGTACTACTTGCACGGTATATCTCACCATCATTATCCACACCCTCTACTGTTACAGTGTAGGTCGACGCCTTGTCCGCGGCGAAAAACTCTACCTCAACATTACCATCCTCGTCGGGTACGATCGATCCACTCCAATATATTGTCGTGCGATAGTCGGGTGGTAAACTCGCCTTTAGTGAGGCTACAGAGTAGTTGGGTTGGTAGTGTGTTGCGGCGCGCTGATAGCCTAGCTTCTTAACATAGGCAATGTTGGGCAACGTAACTGTCGACTCGAAAGATGCTCCATCTCGAAGAGTGATAACAAAAACTCCTCCCGAAGAGTCACTATAGATAGCTGCTGCCGCACCATCGAAAAACTCAATTGTTTCAATGTCGTTTGCCGTTAGGTACGTTAGGTCGGTGTACTCCATATTGATGTCATCGACGATGAAACGAGCCATAGTTGTGTTTCCTCGGTAGGTGACACCCTCCGAAGAGACTGCCATACTTGGGTAGCTCTGAATAAGTGTCGGGAGATCCGCACCACCCATCATATCGAGCTCCTCGCGACTAGATGCTCGTGTCGAGAATGCACTGGTGCGTCCCGCCTCTTCGAATTTTGTTGCCGTGACAGAGACAGCCTCAAGGTTAATCATATTCATACCCCCCTCGTAGAAAAATTTATCTTGGCTCTGGTTGACGAACGCAACGGGAACATACTGCTCCTGAGGTTTCACGCGAGGGAAGATCGTTGATTGAGGTGTGGGGAAGTAGTTGTCGGGGTCGATGTTAAGCGTTAGGGAGTTACCACCTTTGCGCCCCCTTGCTTGAATTACATATGTCGTGCTGTCGGGGATGTCGATACCCACCAACTTAAATTTACTCGACGCATCCAACTCAAAAGAGTCGAAGTAGTTACGATCACTACATAATACACTTATTATTGGATTGCGAGCCTCGTTACCGAAGAATCCCTTTACGCTACCCGATATTTCAGCTTCGCCCTCATACTCTAGAGCCGGCTTAGTGACTCGCCCCGTTAGGATATCCGATATGTCGTAGCGACGCCACCCCTGAGTGCGCATCAATAGGTCGAGACGATAATCCATATCGACCTCATCGCCCTCGAAGTAGAGCCCCGGATCTTCGATGTGACCATTTAGATCGGAGCTTAGGAGTAGGTATGAGAGAATATTTTCATCTGCGGAGTTGAGCGCTACGGCACTATCATCTGTCACCGAGATTGCAAACTCTCCCTGCGAGGGTTGATCCGAACTATTGCGCATCTGTAGTTTAAGTTTCACTCTGTCGCGAGCACTATAATCTCTTTTGTCGCTCTTTATCTCGACTGAGGGTGTTGCGTCGGGACGTTTGAAGATGAGTCTTTCGCTGAGGACCTCCCCGTTAGCATCGACCAACGAGAGTATGTTGACTCCTTCGAATAGCATATCCATTGAGATGACACTTGCCGATGTGGTTTTTGCCTCACTCGTGGAGACGACACGCCCGTGTGAGTGAATAATTACGTGAGCTCCACTTAGAAGTGTGGGGTCTGTTGAGCGAGATTGAAACAGAAGTCTCGCGCCCAATTTTGTAGCCATTATCGAGACTCCGTTCTGCTCCACCGTCGGCAGCTCCACGCGGCACTCGACACCATCGGCAGAGGTTGCTTTGGCGTAGTAGTTCTCGTTAGCACTGACATAGAGTGTTATCACTCCCATACCTTTGTGGGCAGAGGCGAAGTCGCAAATTTTTTCGTCACGAGAGTTATATATAGATCCCGACACCTCCACAGACAAACCATCTTCACCCAACGCCTTGAACGCGATCATTTGAGAGTTCCCAGCAAGGAGCGCTCCACCTTCGGGTAGGAATTGGAGGTCAAATTGGAGGTTGGGGGTTGTTTCACTCTCTGGGACAGCCTCTACCTTCGAACCTTTTTTGCGATCTTCATCTTCGTTTTTCACAGTGGCTCTGATGGGAGATATCACCTTTGTGGCACGTGTGAATAGGAACTCATCTCCGTGATTCATCATCCAACGTGTATACGCTTTTATTGTATAGTCACCGGGGGACATTTGAGGGTCGAGGTTTATGTAGCCATTGAAACCCGTACTGTCGCGTCGAACTTTGACTCGCGACACTAGGAGGTTATCTCGATCAATGAGATCAACATAGATGAAGTTCGACCGCTCTATAGCGGTATGAGTTATAGCGTTGCGTAGGTAGCCCTTGAACCAGATCTGTTCGCCGGAGCTATAGTATGGTTTGTCGAGTTGTAGGTATAGCTTCTCGTCGACACCTAGGGAGTAGAACGCCATCATCTTCGACAGGACCTCATCGAGGAAGTTTCCACCCGTCTCTATCTTATTCTCTTGTGTGGTGTTCTCCGTTGTTTGTTCTCTCTTTTTTGTTTTTATCTTCTCTTTGGAGTGTGTTGCGGGTATGGCTAGAAGCAGAAGTAACGAGAGTGTTATGAAGCGTTTCATAGTTTTGAGGTATTCTGTCAGTTGGTGTGGTTAGACTATAGTTTCGACACATAAAATTTTACTTGTCACGCAAATATATAAATTTTTTTTGGCAAAAAACCTACTTCTCTATTGGAATCTTTCGATATCTTTGCAAATATTTTGGAGTGTTGGTGACAAATAGAGAAACTAAAACAGATTCTTAGGAATAGAGATAAAATATTTAATGATTATGAGAATTGTACTACAGAGAGTACTACGAGCAGAGGTGATTGTAGAGGGTAGGAGCGTCGGTAAGATCGGAAAAGGCATAATGGTGTTGTTGGGTGTTGAACCCGATGATAGCGATGCAGATATTAGCTGGTTGGCTCAGAAGGTTGTCAATATGCGCATATTCGATGACGAGAATGGTGTTATGAATAGATCGGTGCAGGATGTGGAGGGTGAGATATTGGTGGTGAGCCAATTTACCCTACACGCCTCCACCCGAAAGGGTAATCGCCCATCCTACATACGTGCCGCAAAGGGTGATGTTGCTGAGCCAATGTATGAGAAATTTATGGCGGAGATAGAGATGCTGACATCCCAAAAACCTCAATGTGGACTCTTCGGAGCAGATATGAAGTGTGAGTTGGTGAATGATGGACCAGTGACAATAATCATCGACACAAAGCTTAAAGAGTAGAAAACATTTGGCATTTACCTTTTTTATTCATATATTTGCGGCGCAACTAGGTTTCGAATGTGGCTCTGTTGAGCTACGGACGAATTAAAAGGGAATTGGGTGAGAGACCCAAACAGTTCCCGCTGCTGTGAACTCACATCACAAATTTTGAGTGGTGGTAATACACGATAGACCACTGGTATTTTTACCGGGAAGGCGTATTTTTGGAGTAAGTCAGAAGACCTGCCTGTTGTGATTAAGTTTTTTGCAAAGCACGGGTAAATGTTTTGGAATGACAACGCATCTATTTTTGAAATCTCGTAGTGTAGTTGGTGTATTAACCAAACTGAGATCTTGGTGGATTTGCTGCATAAAACTTAATTGAGTAAGTGTAAATGCAAATTAATTACTGAATAGATGAAGAGAAAATTATCCCTATTAGCAATGCTCTCTGTAGCATTAACCGCCACGGCACAAGACGACACTCAACACTCAATAGATGAGATTGTCGTAACAGCGACAGGTTCACCTTGCCGTCTGGTCGACAGCCCCGTGCCAATCACAATTATCACCCAACAAGAGATCGAGCAGAGTTGTGTTACAACCCTCGACGAGGCGTTAGTTGCGCTCTCGCCATCGTTCTCGAAACACGTTAGTGGTATGGGTACCACCTTGTCGTTCAATGGTTTGGAGGAGGATTACTATCTAATCTTGGAGAATGGTAGACGTATGGCTGGCGAAGATCCATTCAACAGAATCGACCTTAGTAGAGTTCAGCGTATCGAGATATTGTCGGGTGCTGCTGCGGCGCTCTATGGAGCAAATGCAGTGGGTGGTGTGATAAACATCATCACCTCTATGCCCGATTCGGCAGTGTCGATACAGATGCACACTCGCTACAGCTCCGAAGAGAGGATTACCCAAACTGCAAATGTAGGGTTTCAGATCGGTCAACTAACCTCGAACACAACCCTCGCAAAGCAGTCGGCAGGTAGTTGGCAGATGAGTGAGTATGAGGAGGAGGGTGACGAGTTAGTTACTTCGGACCACGTTGCATCGGCTGGTTTCGACCGCAAGAGTGTCACTCAGAAGTTTGAGTATAGGGTGAATGAGGATCTTGATTTGTCGGCTAACATTGGTTACTACAACTACGAGACAGATCGTCCTCAGAGTTCATTCTTCTCGTATAGCTACAACCTTCTACATCAAGACCTTAGCTATGGTGTTGGCGCAAACTATCGCCTCTCGGATCGTAGCACAATCGTCGCGAGCTATAATGGTGAGGAGTATACGAAGTACTATACATATTTTAGTGCCTCAAAATATGGGCAGAAGGTATTCAACAAAAATACAACATACCACAATGCCAATGTAAGAGGTACTTTTGGACTCTATGAGGGTAACACCCTCTCGGCAGGATTCGAGTATAGCCGCAATGGATTGGAGGATAGCGATGAGACGGAGGTTTTCAGCGACACATATGCTCTATTTGCGCAGGACGAGATCTCGATAGCACGCAATTTGTCGGGAGTTGTGGGTGTTCGTCTCAGCTATCAGAAGGCTTTTGACCTCTATGCGTCGCCCAATGCGTCGTTGATGTATAAGTTAGGGAAACTCAACTTGCGAGCATCATACGCTTCGGGATTCCGTGCACCAACTCTCTCTGAACTCTATGCCGAGCGTAACGAGTCATCGACAAAGATCAGCTACTCAAACCCCGACCTACAGCCCGAGACAAGTAACTACACCTCCTTTACCGCAGAGTTTAACAATCGATGGTTGTTTATCTCAGCAACAGGTTTCCGCAACGGCATAAGCGATATGATTGAGTATGCAGGTTTGGATTACGAAGAGGAGGACGAGGATGGTGAATTGCTACCTGTTCAGCAGAAGGTCAACTACGAGAAGGCAGAGGTGTTGGGTATCAACCTATCGTTTAATGCCAAGTTGACAAACAATCTATCTATTAAGGCGTCATATACGGGGCTCAACCCACGTAACATATCGGGAGATTGCCCAATAGACAAGAGCATCCGCAACGCTGCAACAGCGAGTGCACAGTGGAGTAAGAGCTGGGAGAGGTATAAGTTGAATATCAATATTAGTGGTCGTATCAATGGAGAGCGTTACTATGAGTATGATAACAGCTATGCGCCAAGTTATCAGCTATGGGATCTTAATACGTACCACACATTTGAGTTTGGCAACTTCTACCTTGAGCCAGCTATTGGTATCGAGAACCTGTTCAACTATACTGACGACAGACCGTGGAGTAGTAACTATGCTACACTCACTCCGGGACGTGCCCTCTATGCGAGTCTTACAATACGTTTCAAAAATTAGGGTGTAGTAGATGATAAAGAGTCTGGCTAACAAAGTGTGTCTTGTTAGCCAGACTCTTATTTATAGGAATTCGAACTACTTTATGTTACGAACTAATCTAACATAATTAAAATTTCTCATCCCACCTTCTGCAGCTGGACCGCCTTCATATTTTGAGAAAAAGCGAACCGCTCCAGCTCCGTGGCTATCAATTCCATTAGGATCTACAGCTCTTCCAAATGCCACATACCACGCAAAATAAAATGGTTGTCCCCGTTGAAATATTGCAGAGGTACTTGTCCAGAAAAATGGATAGTCTTTGTCTCCATTCTCATTTACGATATCTGTGCACGAGAATATTGGATCTATAGCTGGACCAATATGCGCTGGATCGGATGCACTTGGTGCATAACTATAATCTACAATTCCCTGCAACTCCTTAACATTAGGGAGACGCCAATCGGTGTAACCTGCCAACTTAGCATCTTCGGCATATTTGAGAGCTTTGATCCACTCCATACCCTCTTTGCTATCCACTTTTGCCCACATTAACCCTGTAGCCTTATCTGAGACTGTTCCATCCCCATTATCTACAAAATTATTCACACCATAAACATTTCCTCGCACTGCTCTAACATACTTCTGCATACGTCCGCCCTGCTGTTGTCCACCACCTTGTGCTTGTGGGCGCTGACCTCCTTGAGCTGATTGTGGACGCTGGTTGCTACCCATCTGCATAGTGTCTCTTTGTGGGCGCTCTCCTCCTTGTCTCATTTGTGGACGCTGGTTGCTACCCATCTGCATAGTGTCTCTTTGTGGGCGCTCTCCTCCTTGTCTCATTTGTGGACGCTCTCCATTATTGGTTTCATCTCCTGCTCCATACGCTTTGATATGACCTGTGGCGTGATTAACTCCAAAGGCTAATGAACTACCACCCTGAATCACTGTTCCAACATATCGATGACAACTCCAATATTGCTCATCCTTTCCCACTCTATCGGTATTTATCAATTTGAAATAGTCAGTGTTGATATATGGCCAACCTTTACTGAAATCACTTATCGAATATAGCTCTTTAGCCGTAGGTAATCTCCAATCGTCGTAACCAGCAAGCTCTAGGTTCTCGCAGTAATCCTTAGCCCCCTGCCAACTAAAACCTTGATTGATGGGTATCATCTGCCACATCAATCCTGTGTTTAGGTCAGTAACCGTACCATCACCATTATCTTTATAGCTCATCTTTGCACCTGTAAGATAGTGTGCATCTTGACCATAAAGATCATCTCCCGGCTTAGCTTTATCAAGCACTGCACCATCAGCATCATAAGCCAAAACTTGACCTGTCGCAACTTGTGGATAACTTAGTTTTGAGGTTTTCTTTCCATATCCTACGAGAGATATAGATGTAGCCATTAACAGCAAAAGTGCCCCGAGAACTCTACCATTCCCATTTTTCTTAAATCCATTCATCGTATATTGTAATTTGTTAAACATAATTTTATATAATAGAAACACAATAACATTGAAGGTTAAATTAGAGGAGATAAAAAAAAGCTATATCTTTGTGGATATTAACCACCTAAATTCAACTTGTAAATGCAACTGAGGAATTGGAAAGGTTGCAGGGAATGAGATAAAATATTTTTTCAGAGAGGAAAGAGAGATAAAACTCTCCTTCGCTCCGC
>JBCQTT010000042.1:0-7462 GCA_047174765.1 Rikenellaceae bacterium
GAACAATCCTCGTTTGCCTGTACTCTTAAAAATCATAGTAGTTGTGTTTTATATTACACTATAAAGATAGTGATAATTTATTGAATATCAAAACTTTAATTTTTAGAAGTCCCCTAGAGTTGTTCATACATATTATCATTTTATTCGAAAAAAAATAAGACCACACCATTTCTCATAACAATGAGAGCGAGAAAAACTTAAACAGATTCTTAATGTTTTGGAGAAACCTAAAGTTGCGATTTTTTTAATCTTATGAGCAATGGTGTGGTCTTATTTTTGTCTTACTCGCTTATTATTCGGAAAATTTTATGTAAGTTTGCAATGAGAACAAAACAAAAAAGACCCAATGGCAAAGATTAAAGGAGCAATAGTTGTTGATATCCAGCGATGTAAAGGGTGTGGCATATGCGTCACAGCGTGCCCACTCAACGTACTAGAGATGTCGACCGAGGTGAACGACAAAGGTTACACCTACGCATTAATGGCTGCGGCAGATAAGTGTACTGGATGTGCATCGTGCGGTATAATCTGCCCTGACAGTTGCATCAAGGTTTATCGTGCAAAATCGGAATAGTTATGGCAGAAAGTGAAGTAAAACTAATGAAGGGCAACGAAGTTATTGCCCACGCCGCAGTTCGATATGGTTGCGACGCATATTTTGGATATCCAATCACTCCTCAATCGGAGGTTATGGAGACCTTGATGGAACTCAAACCGTGGGAAAGTACCGGTATGGTAGTCCTACAAAGTGAGTCGGAGGTGGCATCGGCGAATATGCTCTATGGAGCTGTCGCAACGGGCAAACGCGCCCTCACCTCATCATCGAGCCCGGGGGTAAGCCTTATGAGCGAAGGTATGAGTTATATGGCGGGTGCTGAGTTACCGTGCGTAATTGTCAACTGCCAACGAGGAGGACCGGGATTGGGTACAATACAACCATCGCAGGCCGACTACTTCCAAGCTACAAAGGGTGGTGGTCACGGAGATTTCCATTTGATTGTGCTAGCACCAAACTCGGTACAAGAGATGCACGACCACGTGGCGATAGCTTTTGATTTGGCATTCAAGTATCGAAACCCAGCGATGATATTGGCAGATGGAATCATTGGACAGATGATGGAAAAGGTGGTTCTCGCCCCACAGCGCCCTCGCAAAACAAAAGAAGAGGTTGCCGAGGAGTTTAAGGAGTGGGCTGCGTGTGGCAATGGAGGTACTCGTAGTTCGAATGTCGTCACATCCCTAGCCCTTCAAGCCCCAGATATGGAGCGTGTGAACCAACGACTTCAAGCTAAATATAAAGCTATGCAGAGCGAAGTACTCTACGAGGAGTTCGACTGCGATGACGCTGAGTATATCCTCGTTGCATTTGGATCGTCGGCTCGTATATGTGCCGCTACTGTTGAGATGGCACGCAAGGAGGGGCTTAAAGTGGGGCTTATTCGACCTATCACAGTCTATCCATTCCCATATGAAGCGATCGCGAAGCAGGCTCAACGAGGTGTTAAAGGATTCCTTTCGGCTGAGCTCAACGCCGGTCAAATGGTGGAGGATGTACGCCTAGCGGTTAATGGAGCAGCTCCTGTTGCACACTATGGTCGTCAAGGAGGTATGATCTTCAGCCCCGACGAGGTGCTCGGAGCATTGAAAGAGAGAGTTATAAATATCGAGAAGTAAGGGTATGTCAGAGATTAAAATTTGCGCAGAAAACTTGGTCTACGATAGACCAAACCTAATAACCAAAAAGGTTATGCACTACTGCCCGGGATGCAGCCACGGTACGATCCACAAGGTAGTTGCCGAGGTAATTGATGATATGGGTGTTGCAGATCGCGCCATTGGGGTCTCTCCCGTGGGATGTTCTGTGTTTGCCTACGACTTTATAAATGTTGATTGGATTCAGTCGGCACACGGGCGCGCTTGCGCTGTGGCAACGGGCGCTCGTCGAGTTCAACCCGACGCATTGGTGTTTACATATCAAGGCGACGGAGATCTCGCGGCAATCGGTATAGCCGAGACTGTTCACGCTGCGGCTAGAGGCGAAAATATCGTCGCAATATATGTAAACAACGCAATATATGGAATGACAGGAGGGCAGATGGCTCCAACAACACTCCTTGGAATGAAGACCGCTACAACACCCGAGGGACGCACACCCGAGTTGAACGGATACCCATTCAAGGTGGCTGATATGTTGGCACACCTCGATGGCGCAACATATGTTACTCGTCAAAGTGTTCACACCCCAGCGGCTGTACGCAAACTCAAAAAGGCACTTAGAACCGCTTTTGAGAATGCAATGGCAGGAAATGGATTCTCATTCGTCGAAGTTGTCGGAACGTGTAGCAGCGGTTGGAAAATGACCCCCGTAGCTGCAAACAAGTGGTTGGCTGAGAATATGATTCCATTCTATCCAGTAGGCGACATTAAAGAGGAGAAACTAAAGTAACAACGGCGATGAAAGAGACACTTATTATAGCAGGATTCGGAGGACAAGGAGTCCTTTCGATGGGAAAGATTCTCGCCTACTCGGGCGTAATGCAAGATTTTGAGGTTACTTGGATGCCCTCATATGGACCAGAGATGCGTGGTGGTACGGCAAACGTGACGGTTATTTTATCAGATAAAATGATCTCGTCACCCGTCGCCACAGAGTTTGACTCGGCGATTATTCTCAATCAACAATCTATGGAGAAGTTTGAACCAATGGTTCGCCCCGGCGGAGTCCTTATCTACGACACCAACGGAATTACCCACCATCCAACTCGTACCGATATCGAGATCTATACGATCGAAGCTGTCGCGGAGTGTGCCAAGATGGGAAATGCAAGACTTTTTAATACGCTTATCTTGGGTGGTTATTTGAAGGTACGCCCAATTGTAGAGCTCGAAAACGTAATGCAGGGGCTTAAGAAATCACTTCCCGAGAGAGCGTGGAAAATGCTCCCCGAGAACGAAAAGGCAATCCTAAAAGGGGCTGAAATAGTCCATCGTCGCGAGTAACACATACTATATACTCTAAGGTCGAAAAAGGTTGGCAAAACAGTTATAACACTCTGTTTTGCCAACCTTTTTTTGACTACATTACTTTACCCTTTATCATCGGATAATCACAGCCCCAATCAACCTAACTTTTGAGAGCTCGTTTATCCTATTTTTGAGAGCTTCCCGCTGATAGAACAACTCTTGCCGAATGAGGCTAGACTCTATCTTAACGTGAAGTATTCCACGCTCAAACCTTAGTTCTGAGGTCATATTAGCGATATGCTCCCCCACTACCTCGCGCCACGTGTCGGGAAGTTTTCCCTCAGCTATGCGAGCCGCAATGTAGGGTCGTTCGAAGAACTCCTTCAACACATCTCCTACCAACATTGTCTTTGTTCGTCTCATATCCTCTGCTCTATTTTATCTGCTCGACACAACCTTGCTCGACAGCAAACAACCCATACTCTACTTCGGTCTTATTGAGAATGGAACACAACCGCTCCTGATTACAATCCGAAATAAATATCTGCCCAAAATCACATCCCGAAACAAGACGTATCAACTGTTCAACACGCCCTCGATCTAGTTTGTCGAATAGATCATCCAACAACAAAATTGGCTGTTCACCCTTCATTTCACTCACCAGCTGATATTGCGCCAACTTCAACGCAACGAGAAATGACTTCTGCTGCCCCTGCGAACCATACTTACGAAGTGGATAACCACCTATCTTAAAGATCACATCATCACGATGAATCCCAATCGTAGTATACCCATTTATAATATCTCGCTGACGAGCCGACTGCATCAAATCAAGAAAATCACCCTCTCCAAGTTGTGTTCGATACTCAAGACTCACCTCCTCACGCCCTCCGCTCAGAAGCTCGTAGTAACGACATATCAATGGAATCATCGACTCAATAGTTTTGCGTCGCACAGTCTCAATAGTCCTAGCATATGGCTCTATCTGCTGATCGTATATCTGGAGCATCTGCTCATCACCCCCACTCTTCAAGAGTTTATTTCGTTGTATCAGCAACGCATTATAACGAATCAGAGCCGCAAGATATGAGGCATCAAACTGAGAGATCAACAAATTCAAGAATCGACGACGCTCCTCCGCAGAATCACTAATCAACGTAGTATCATATGGCGATACCACCACCACAGGAATTAACCCCACGTGATCCGACAACCTCTCATACTCCTTACCGTTTCGTTTGAGCACCTTCCCCCCCGATCGCTGGGTTGAGTAGCTACAGCTAACCACCTCGTGGCGACTTTTTGAGGTCAAATACCGACCATCCACAACAAAAAAATCACAACCGTGTTTAACACATCCACCGTCGGTAATAGGCAACATAGATTTACTCATCGAGAGGAGATATATTGCATCGAGGATGTTACTTTTACCCGCACCATTATCCCCCACCAAACCATTAATGCCGGTGACAAAGTTGAGCTGAGCTTGCTCTATATTCTTGAAATTTATTATCGACAGGTGTTCGAGATACATAAAATTTGTTTTGAGTAACAAAGGTAGGCAATTTGATCTAAAAATCAACCTCACTTAATTTTTTTTTACAAAGCACTCTATTTTTTCACTCACAACATATTGTATATCCGTAAAAATATGTTACTTTTGTCTGGCGTGTGGAGAATTTTACTCCGAGCAGTTGAAAACAAATTAAAAATTAATAATAGGAACAATGACAAATCAAAGTGTTGAAACTCCCGAAATTGAAGCTTTGGGAGAGGTTGCAGTAGGTAAAACGGAGCAATTCTTCGAAGAGAACGGCAAAAAAGTTGTAATCGCGATTGCTAGTATCGTTGTAGTTGCAGCAGCTATATTTGGATACAAAGCGTTGGTCATAGACCCCGCAGAGGATCGTGCTGCTGAGGCTATCTATAACGCACAAACTATCTTCGAGAGTGCTACCCCCGACTATCAGTTGGCACTAAATGGATCGGGCGAGTATGCTGGATTTTTGGAAGTTGTCGAGAATTTTGGCTCTACAGCTAGTGGAAACTTAGCAAACCACTATGCAGGTATTTGCTACCTACAGCTAGGTGACTACACCAAAGCTGCAAAGCACCTCAAAGCTTACAAAGCTCAGAAAGGAGTCCCCGCAGCAATCATCAATGCACAAAATATCGGACTACAGGGAGACATAGCAGTCGAGGAGGGTAACTACAAGGCGGCGGTAACCCTATTCACAAAGGCGTCAGAGATATCAGACAATACTCTCACTGCACCTACCTACCTTCGCAAAGCAGCTCAAGCAGCTCAAGCAGCAGGTCTAAAGAGTGAGGCAACAGTGCTCTACGAGAAAGTTATTGCGCTCTACCCATCTTCGATGGAGGCTCGTAACGCAGCAAAGTCTTTAGGTACAATTAAGTAAAAAGCGAATTAAATGGCAACAAAAAATCATAATCTCTCCCTAATTGATACTCCACTACCATCGGCTGCCGAGATGAGTTTTGGTATTGTCGTTGCAGAGTGGAATCGCGAGATCACCAACGCAATGGCAGAGGGAGCAATCAACACATTTATGGCTGCGGGGTGTCCCGAGGAGTCTATCATCGTCAAATATGTACCGGGTACTGTTGAGCTCTCATTGGGTGCTCAGTTCTTTGCGGAGTACACAGAGGTTGATGCTGTAGTTGTTCTTGGATGTGTAATTCAAGGCGACACACGCCACTTCGACTACGTATGTGACAGCGTAACGCAGGGTGTCACTCAGCTGTCGATGAATTTCAACATCCCCGTAGGATTTGGAGTGTTGACCGTAAACGACGAACAGCAGGCATTAGATCGCTGCGGAGGCATCCACGGCAACAAGGGAGATGAAGCAGCAGCAACTGTTATTCGAATGGTTGCCCTACAACGAGAGATGGTCGAAGCGAGTCTCGCTGCCGAAGAGGCTGGCACAAAACACATCCGCAGTAATAAGATGAGCTAAAGAGCAATAGGATCGAATTTTGCAAAAAACACCTTAATTGAAATATACATCAATTAAGGTGTTTTTTTGCGTGGATAGACTCACATTACTCATTACACTTGCATTACTTAAGGGGAGTTCTATTTTCTCCCCTTAATATATCGTCTCAACCCTTCACGGATAGAGGCAAGTCCAAACTCGTCGATGTTGAGATCCTCAATACTTTTGAACTGTAGGGTCGCAACGTCGTCTGCCGCTTGGAGAGGAGTCAAGTCATCTACCATACACTCGAAAAACATATCGAGTGTATGCACCTCGAAATTGCTGTAATTATAGAGATTGGGGATGGAGAATAGGTATTGAGTCGACATAACTTCTAAGTTACACTCCTCCATAACCTCGCGGCAAACACTCTGCTCACCACTCTCGTAGCAGTCGACAAATCCGCCCGGCAGGTCATAGCTACCCTTTGCGGGATCTTTCGCTCGTGTTGTAATAAGAAGCTCACCACTGCTATTTTTGATAATTGCCACCACCGCTGAAGATGGATTAAAGTAGTACGTAAAACCGCACTTGAAACACTTTTTTGACTTTACATTGTTGTCGACAAACTCTCCTCCGCACTTTGGGCAGAAGAGAAAAGACCCTAAAACTTCACATTTTTCCATTTTATTCGATTTTGAGTAAAGGTAATAATAGTTCCATAGATCAACAACTATAGAGCTATTTTTTTTACGAAAACCCAAGAATCTGTGGCTTGATTATTGTCTACTCTATATACACATTTAAATCACAACAATGGAAGAGCAAACAACTATATTTATCCCTATTGGGTTATCATTAATCGCAATATCATCCAGTGCATTAATTTATATCTATTATCGTCTATATCAAGAGAGGAAGGTATATCAAAATGGTCATAAATATGAGGATGAGTACCGAGATAGGTGTAATCAATTAAGATCTACAATCCCCTATTATGGATTGATAATATTGATTGGATTTATCGCTGCTGCATTTAACTTCACGATGACTTCATCGCTTTAGAACTTCGCAAGACCAACCACACTGACATTGTAGGCTACCGCTCGCACCAAGTATATATCCGCAACTCGATGCACACGCCACTAAATCCCGATGCTTTGCGTGATGCAATGGAGACGCTCTATACGCTATTGGAGGAGGAGAGCAGCGCAAAGGTGAGAACAATCCTCGGACACTTCATCTTCACCTATATCCACCCATTTATGGATGGCAACGGACGAATTGGTCGCTTCATAATGAACACGATGCTCGTAACAGGAGGCTATGATTGGCTAATTATCCCAGTCGAGCGACGAGACGAATATATGGCAGCGCTCGAAAAGGCGAGTGTAGAGGATGATGTTTTGCCTTTTGTGGAGTTTGTAGGCTCTGTGAATCGCCGAATAGGTATAAGCGCTTAGACCGCACGCACTACAAGCTATCACCAAGCCGTTTTGGTGCGTTTTCGACCATTCGTTTTATGAGGTTATCGAATATACCCCCTGTGTGAGACC
>JBCQTT010000019.1:0-42602 GCA_047174765.1 Rikenellaceae bacterium
CATCGAACAATCCTCGTTTGCCTGTACTCTTAAAAATCATAGTAGTTGTGTTTTATATTACACTATAAAGATAGTGATAATTTATTGAATATCAAAACTTTAATTTTTAGAAGTCCCCTATAGGTTTATTTGTGTGGGTTCGTCATACCAACTCGCATAGAGCATATAGTCACGAGCGATGCGGAGGATGATCTCATCGCGCTGTTCGGGTCGCACTTCGCGAATCCTCTTGGCAGGGACTCCGGCGTAGAGTGAGTTAGGCTCTAGTTTGGAGTTCGACAAGACCAACGCATTTGCTGCAATGATAGAGCCCGACGCCACAACAGCATTGTCGAGGATCGTCGACCCCATACCGATCAAGCAGTTATCTTCGATCGTCGCACCGTGGATCGTCACATTGTGTCCCACCGAGACGTCGTTGCCAATTATCGCCTTCGACGGGCTCTTCGACCCATCGTACAAGGTGTGAATAACCGTTCCATCTTGGATGTTGGTTCTGTCACCAATTTTTATTGAGTTTACATCGCCTCGCAGCACGGTGTTGTACCATATCGAACTATTCTCTCCGATTGTTACATCTCCGATCAAGACCGCCGTCTCTGCCAAAAATGTACCCTCTCCCACCTCGGGGCTCTTACCTCTTACCTCTTTGATTAGTGCCATTACCTCTCCTCCTTTTTTGCTTTTGTCCACAACTCCTCCATCTGATCCAACGTCAACTCAGCTAGCGACTTACCTTGCCCCTCTGCCGCAAGTTCCATAGATGTGAATCGTGATATAAATTTTCTATTTGTACTCTCCAGTGCCGCTTCCGGGTCAACTTTGTAGAGCCTCGCCGCATTTATAAGGGCAAAAAACAGATCCCCAAACTCACTCTCCAACCTCTCCTGATTGCCACTCTCCATCTCCGCAGCGACCTCCTCGATCTCCTCGCGAACCTTAGCCCACACATCCTCCTTCTGCTGCCAGTCGAAGCCCGTTCCTGCCGCCTTCGACCCAATACGCAATGCCTTCATCATCGCTGGTAGTGCTGTTGGAACACCCCCCAACGTACCACTCTTGCGTCGCTTCTTCTTCAGTTTCAGCGCCTCCCAGTTGCGTTTTACCTCTTCTGTCGTCTTTGCATCTACATCGCCGTAGATGTGGGGGTGGCGATACTCCAACTTGTCACACAGATCATTCACAACCCCCTCAAAGTTAAATGCCTCACTCTCAGAACCCATCTGTGAGTAGAACACGACGTGAAGCAGTAGATCCCCCAACTCCTCCTTAATTGCCGCCATATCGTTGCGGTCGATCGCCTCGGTGAGTTCGTAGGTCTCCTCGATTGTCGCACCGCGGAGTGACTCGAACGTCTGCTCTCGATCCCAAGGACACTTCTCTCTGAGCTCCGTCATCATTTTCAGTAGGCGTTCCATCGCCTCGCTATCTCTTTTCATCTCTAACTTTCTCTCTAAATGTATAAAATCGCGCCATCGCATAGCTATATAGCGCAGTCGCAATCGAACTCAGCACCTTCGCCGGTGTAGCCCATATCTCGACCCTCTCCACAAACAACTTCAACAATACATAACTCAACAAAATCGACCCCCCAACCGTTAATGCATATCGCATTATTTGGAATCTAATCTTTGGGGCGGTGGAGTTAAAAGCCACATAACGATTGAGCCAAAACCCCGTCAAAAATGTCACCGGAAAGACCAGCGTCAAGGAGGCTATATGAGGTGAGACAACAACCCACCCGAGGTCAACATTCTCCACTCCAACAACATAGTGATATATAATATAGTATATCACTGCGTCGAGAACTATATAGTTTCCCACTCCGCAGACAAAGTAACGAAATGTTGTACGAGAGATGATGCTGCCCCCGATTCTCGCCGGGTAGAGAATATCTATTATCCACGTAAGGAGGGTAGCCACCCTCCGATTTATACCACTCTCCACCATCTACTTGTCGCTATATACCCAACTTCCCGAATAGAGCTCCAGCACTCCTCCTTTGATATATTGTGAACACTCCCCGAAACTATTACCCTCGAAGAGCGTAACCATATACTGTCCATTATCACGTACATAAACTCTGGGTGTCGCACCCTTGAGCGTCGTCTGAGACTCAATGTCGAGGATCATCTTACCAGCATTTCTCTTCGAACGGAAATTTCCGCAGACAACTCGATAGGGTTTGGGGTTACGGCTCGCAGCATATGCGGCGTTAAATGCGGCGTATGGATCACCGACGATCTCCCTCGGCTCAATAACCTCTATCTGCTCAGCCTCAACCGCCACCTCTTCTGTCTCTATTTCTATCTCGACAACCTCTCTTGCCTCAGCCGTCACCACCTCTTCTGCAACCTCCTTTGGGGCGATAAGATCACCAACATCGACACCCCTCAATACAACCACTGCAACGACCATAGCCACTGCCAACCCCACAACTCCTATCCAAAGAGCTGGCATCATCGACCGTTTGGCACTCGGTGCGGATGGTTTGGGTGTTGGGGGTGGGGTTGTTGTTGTGGATGTTGCTCTTAGGCTCTTGGGGTTGAGGCGATTGAAGAGCGACCTCTCGACGATAAATCGTCCATTTACAATCTCCCCTATCGAGACCAAATAGTATCCATTGCTACGTTTAATCTCCGCGAGCCACTTATCGTAGAGCAGTTTTGCCTGTTTGTCGCTACACTTACCTCGCTCCTCGATGATCTCTACGAGCGACTGATGTTGTACCTTGTCGCTCAACGTAATGGTATTAACCTGCTCACCCCCCTTTTCGACACTCTCGAAGGTGAGAGATCCTATCGTCGGAAGATAGATACCACCCTCCTTGGAGAGTGTTTGGAGAATCAGTTTATTGGTCTCTCTAGCGAGACGAACATTCTCTTGTGCCATAGGAATCTACTATTTTTTGTTGGGTGTCGTCGTCTCCTCGCCACTCATACCTCGGTAGATCATATAGATACCCAAAGCAACAAAGGGGAGCGAGAGCCATTGACCCATAACCAACGTCATCTCCCTCTCGAACGCCACCTGCTCAAACTTGATAAATTCAATGAAGAATCGAGTGAGGAAAATCCCCAGCAGACCAACTCCAAACATCACCCCCGGACGTCGACGACCAAGGTCATATTTGTAGTACATAATCGAGAGAACAACAAATGTCACCACATAACACAACGCCTCATAGATCTGTGTTGGATGGCAGGCATTCGGTGCAACGGTTCGCTGCCACAACCCCGAGTTGAGAAATCTAAAGCCCCAAGGGAGATCTGTCACGTGACCGAAGATCTCCGAGTTGAAGAGGTTTCCAAGGCGAATTATAGCCCCTCCGATACCTACGGCAACCATCACTCGATCGAGAGCCCACAGATAGGGTAGTTTATTTTTGCGCGAGAAGAGCCACAGCCCGATAAGCAGACCCACCGCAGCACCGTGGCTCGCCATTCCGCCATCTCGAATACCGGTTACAATCTCCCACGGTACACGCAAGTAGTGTTGTGGTTCGTAGAAGAGGCAGTGCCCCACCCTCGAACCGATGATCGTTCCGAGCGTACCATACAAAAACGCCGACTCCGACACCTCTCCATTCAACCCCTCGTGTTTGCAGAAGAAGTCGAAGATCTTGGCGCTCACCAAGATCATCAAAGCCCACATCAACCCATAGTAACGAACCTCCGCACCAAAGATGGTAAATGCTACGGGGTTAAAGCTCCAATCTATAGCTAGTAAATCCATCGTTGTTATCTACTTTATTTGTTGTAATTTTGTAGTAATCTTGCGATATACTTACCGATGATGTCGAACTCTAGATTTACAACACTTCCAACTTCGATATTGTGGAAGTTCGTAAATTCGTAGGTGTAGGGGATGATCGAGACCCTAAAGCTCCTCTCCGTAGAGTCGCACACCGTGAGGCTCACGCCATTCACCGTCACCGACCCCTTTTCGACAGTGCAGCTCGACGCCTCGGCAGGGTCATACTCGAAGGTGAAGTTCCAACTCCCCTCGGCATCCTCTTTCTTGGTACATACGGCTGTAATGTCGACGTGTCCCTGAACAATGTGACCATCGAGCAGTGCATCGGGACGCATCGAGCGCTCCAGATTCACCTCGTCGCCAACGCTCCACAATCCAAGGTTGCTCTTTTGGAGAGTCTCTCGCATTGCGGTTACGGTGTAGGTGTTACCCTCGATAGCGACAACCGTTAAACAGACTCCATTATGTGCTACACTTTGGTCGATCTTTAGCTCCGCGCTAATATCCGACTCCATCGTGAAGTGTTTATTCTCCAACTCCTGTGTTATAGCTGCCACGCGGGCAACGCTCTCTACAATTCCTGAAAACATTTTAATTTATCTCTTAATTTAATAGTTAACAATTACCTTTGCGACAACTCTATAGACAACACTAATGTCCGACACATCGACCAATATATCATCATACGTATCGCTATCCACCGCGACCAATCGCCACTGCTTCACCTCCGGGTCGGAGATAATCGGTGTTCTGACAAACCTCAACGTAGCGACCTTTCCACTCACAACAAGATACTCTTTGCCGGCGACGATCGACTCAACATCGACCCTCTTAAAGACAACGACCGAGTTTGTCGGGGTTACACTCCCCATCGCAGAGCCTCGATACAACATTGCAAAGTCAGCCTTCTCTGCTATGGGGATAGTTATGGAGCTCTTGGTGGCGAGATTGTCGAGATTGATAACATTACTCTCGACATCGACATCATAGAACTGAACTTGATAGAGTCCACTCGACTCCTCGTTAATCATTACTCCTCTTCCACTCATCAACCAGCCAACATTGACTTGAGGTAAAGTTGCAGCGATCGTATCAGCGAGTCGTCGCGAGATACCATTGTTACCTCGCAATATTTGATAGAGATTCTCGGCATTCTTTAACCCGATGTGTCTGGAGAAGGCATTGGCGCTCATACCGCTCCAATGAATAAGTTCTGTTAAGCGATCAGCGCATTTTTCTTTACTCGACGACATAAGTTAATTTGTATGTGTTATTTTTTTTTTGCATATTTGCACTCTCGGTTGCGTAGTTCAATGGATAGAATATAAGATTCCGGTTCTTACGATGAAGGTTCGAATCCTTCCGTGACCACACTCCTTGTTGAGTTATGCAAATATAGTAAAAAAATTAGGAGTTTATATCTATTTTAACAATCTATTTTAACAGAACTTTATCCCATATTATGTCGACGATTAGAAATATAGAGAGTGACCTTGAGTTCGAGGCGAGGATACGACCGCAAGAGATCGAAGATTTTGCGGGGCAGCAAAAGACGGTGGAGAATCTAAAAATCTTCATCCGTGCGGCACTTATGAGGGGTGAATCACTCGACCATCTGCTGCTGCACGGACCTCCCGGATTGGGCAAAACAACTCTTGCTGGAATTGTCGCCCAAGAGCTCGGTGCGCAGATGAAGGTAACCTCGGGTCCCGTTCTCGACAAGCCCGGAAACTTGGCTGGGCTACTCACAAGTCTCGATGCTGGGGATATCCTGTTTATCGACGAGATTCACCGCCTAAGTCCAATTGTGGAGGAGTACTTATACTCCGCAATGGAGGATTTCAAGATCGATATCGTCCTCGACAAAGGGGCGGCGGCACGTACCATACAGATTGAACTTAAGCCATTTACACTCGTCGGGGCAACAACTCGAAGTGGTCTGCTGACCTCTCCCCTTAGGGCGCGATTTGGAATACAGTGTCACCTCGAATATTATGATTCTCAGACCCTCGCACGCATCATTCGTCGTGCCGCAGGGATACTCTCCGTGCCTATCGACGACGACGCAGCGATGGAGATAGCTCTGCGCTCTCGTGGAACACCTCGTATCGCGAACTCGCTCCTGCGACGTGTTCGTGACTTTGCTATGGTTATGGGGGATGGCAACATCGACCTCGACATTGCTCGCATAGCACTCACCGCTCTCAATATTGATTCGAGAGGGTTGGACCATATGGACAACAAGATCCTCGGCGTGATAATCCACAAGTTCAAGGGTGGACCTGTCGGACTAAACACAATCGCAACAGCCGTTGGTGAGGATGCCGGCACAATAGAGGAGGTCTACGAACCATTCCTTATTAAGGAGGGATTCATCAAACGTACCCCCCGTGGACGCGAAGCAACGGAGCTCGCATATAGACACCTAGGGATAACCCCACCAGCATCTACGGGCGAGCTTTTCTAAAATTTATTATAAACAAATGGCTAAATCGGGGGTTCTGTGACCAGTTTTATATGGCAAATAACCCTTGATAAAATAACTTTGAAGCTACTCTAGTGTGGTAGCTCTCTCCGAGATTGCAACAACATCATCACCTCCAGAGATGGTGATTTGTCGTCTAAACGACTCTCTGTATGATATAATAGACTCGCTACGCGATAGCCCCTGCCCCTTTAGTTGCTGTTGGATAATTTCGTGAAGATGGTGGTTGTTGCGGGCATATATCTTAACCAATAGATCGTATGGACCAGTTGTGTGATGACACTCCACAATCTCGGGTATCGTGCGAAGATGATCCACCACCGAGTCGAGATCTACGTTGGAATTAAAGTCCAAGTTGACATACGCACAAGTCTCATAACCAATCTTTTGCAGGTCTAGAGTAAACTCCGATCCGGTGATAACCCCCGAGCTCTGTAGCTTCTGAATACGTTGGTGTACCGCCGCGCCCGATACACCACAAAGGCGCGCAACCTCCAAAAATGATATTCGAGCGTTGTTCGATATGAGTCGAAGTATCTTGCTGTCTAGTTCGTCGAGTAGGTTCTCTGCCATAACACTAAATGTTCTTTTGGGTGTAAATTCTCTATTGTTAAATCCTATATTCAAGTACAAAATTACTCATTTTGTAGAATTAACAAAAAAATAGGGGGTAAAAAACAAAATTGAAATCAAATGGTGTTGTTTGCTTTCTGATTTACATTATTAAAAAATATAAATAAAATAATCCCTCTTGTCGAACGCAACATAGCCTCTCGACAGCCTATATTTGCAGTGTGGATGAGAGAAGTGTTGGTGCGCCATCAACTATCGAGAATTTGCAAAAGTCGGGTGATAGCACCTCTGCAGAACCTTCTCAAATCCAACAAAATAAAAAAATGTTCTTTGATATTCATATTAGTAATTTACATTTTTATCACACGCAGGGGTGATAAAAGGTAAGAGAGTTGAGCGAATCATTCGAAAATATTTGTAACTTTGCGAAGTTTCCATTTATATTAAAGAATAAGATTCCCGAGATTATGATATTGATAAACTCCCAATTTATAAAGGTTGTAAACGATGAGGTCCAAAAAAACATCGACAGTAAAATCAATATATATAGCCGTCTCAACCCTCAAGCTAAACTAATTAGGCTCGACAGTGGAGATGTGGTTCGACCACTTGCTCCCTGTGTCATCGACGCAATGAAGCAAAGCGTCATAGAGTTGTCGGAGCAGGAGACCTTTCGTGGGCGTGGTCCCGAAGCAGGGTATCCGTTCTTGATAGATGCAATCATCAAGAACGAATATAAGAGTAGAAAGATTAAGGTCGAAAGCGATGAACTCTTCGTTAACTTCGGAACGAAGGATGATCTGGGTGGAATTGGGGATATTCTCTGCCGCGATATACGTATTGCGGTGGTTGATCCGGTCTACCAAACTTACTTAGAGTCTAATGTAATTTCGAATCGTGCAGGCGATCTCGACGAGAATGGTGGTTGGAATCACCTCGTCTACCTCGACTGCAACCCAAGCAATAGCTTTATGCCGGAGCTGCCCGAAATTCGCCCCGATGTGATCTATTTGAGCTATCCGAACGACCCAACAGGATGCGTTATGAGTCGCCCAGAGTTGGAGAAGTGGGTTAAATATGCGTTGAAAAACGACGCCTTGATCCTCTTCGACGCTACATACTCTCCGTTCATAACAGACCCTACTGTCCCACGAAGCATCTACGAAATTAAGGGGGCTCGTCGTACCGCGATCGAGTTCCGGTCATTCTCCAAGAGTGGCGGTTTCACGGGTCTTCATTGTGGATTTAAGGTTATTCCCAAGGAGATTTCGGGATACTCATTCAGCACCGATCGCCGCGAGTCTCTCAACACATTGTGGAGGCGTCGTCAGCAGATAAAGAGCTATCCGCCATCGTACGTAATTCAACGAGGAGCAGAGGCACTTTACACACCCAAGGGTGTGGTGGGAGTCAAAGAGAATGTAGGTTACTATATGAAAAACGCGTCGCTGCTTTGTGAGGGATTGCGGAATACGAGACTGAGGTTTTGGGGAGGCGAACAGTCGCCACATATCTGGGTTGAGTCTCCGTATGAGAGTTCGTGGAGGCTCTTCGATCAGTTGATCGAGGAGTGCAATATTGTCTCTTCGCCGGGTGAGCGGTTTGGTCCAAGAGGAAGAGGTTACATTCGATTGAGTGCTTTCGCCGACCAGACACAAGTGATGATGGCATCGACGCGAATATCCGATCTGGATATTTAGTATCAAGGATCTTTTTTTTACGAAAAAATTGGTTGTTTTTTTTGAGTGGGGTGGTGACGAGTGGTTGATTGAAAATGTTTTTCGAGCCGAGAGAGGTTGGCGAGAGTGACAAGTGGCGAGTGAGTGACGAATGAATGGTGGCGAGTGAGAGGGCGAGCGAAATGATAGTTAGAAAAACAAAAAAGTAAAAAAGGAGAAAAGTATTATGAAGAAGTTTATTCTTAGTTTGGCAGCAGCAGTTTGCGCATTTACAACAGCAAACGCAGAGGTAGAGGTTTCGGGAGGTGTAGACATCGTAAGTGCATCGATTTGGCGTGGAACAACTTGTGGCGGTCCATCTATCCAGCCAGCAGCAACAATTTCAGCAGCAGGTTTTTCGGTGACAGCTTGGGCTAGTCAAGAGATCGCAGCATCGGGTCAGGCAGCAGCAGAGTTAGACTTCACATTGGCATATTCAGTTGCAGGTTTCACAGCAGCTTATACAAACTATTGGTGGTCACCAGCTGATGGACCATACTTCACAAAGGGTACACACCTATCGGAGATCACCCTTGGATATGAGTTCGGAGAGTCATTCCCATTGGCAGTATCTATCAACACAATGATCGCAGGAGATCAAGACTTTAAGAGTGAATATGACGAGACAGAGGGTTCAGATCAGGCATTCTCTACATATGTTGATTTTTCATACCCCTTCTCTATTGCGTGCGTAGATTGTGCTGCAACAGTAGCAATTACACCTTGGACAGGTATGTATTCAGGATCAAAAGAGGGATTCCAAGTGGCATCTGTAGGTCTTAACTTCTCAAAGAACATTATCGAGACTGAAAATTTCTCACTCCCATTGTTCGTAGATGTTTCGTTCTCTCCAGCACAGAAGGAGTCTTACCTAGTGGCAGGAATGTCATTCGGATTCTAAAAATATAAAATACTTTAAGAAGTATACGACTATGAAAAAAATTGAAGCAATCATCCGCAAGACAAAGTTCGAGGATGTTAAAGAGGCTCTATATGCCGCAGGAATCGAGTGGTTCTCATATATGAATGTTCGTGGAGTAGGTCAATCACGTCAGGAGCGTATCTATCGTGGTGTGGTTTACGATACAAGTTACATCGAGCGTATTATGCTCTCGATCGTTGTCCGCGACAAGAACGTACAGCCAACTATTGACGCTATCGTAGCATCAGCGCAGTCGGGCGAGATCGGCGATGGTCGTATCTTCATCAGCCCAGTTGATGAGTCAGTAAGCATCCGTACAGGAAAGGCTGGAGATATCACATTATTCACTGAGGAAAAGTAAAAGGAGGTTATAACAATGGAAGTAATGACAACGACAGCAGAGATGGCTGCTACAGTAGACGGTCTTACGATGGGTCTAAATACAGTATGGGTTCTTTTGGGAGCTATGCTCGTATTCATAATGCAGGCGGGATTTGCGCTTGTAGAGTCAGGTTTTACACGCGGAAAGAATACAGCTAATATCTTGATGAAGAACGTTTTGGACTTCTCGGTAGGTTCTATTTTGTTCTGGATACTTGGATTTGGTATTATGTTCGGTGCAGGAAACGCATTCTTTGGACAAGTTGACTTGTTCGGACTAGGTGGATGGGCAAACGAGACTGGTATTCCAGATCTAGCATTCCTTGCGTTCCAGACAATGTTCTGCGCTACAGCCGCTACAATCGTATCGGGAGCTGTTGCAGAGCGTACAAAGTTCTCAGCATATTTGGTATACGCAGCGGTAATCTTCGGAGTAATCTACCCAATCTCAGGACACTGGTCTTGGGGAGGCGGTTGGTTGTGTGACACAATGTTCCACGACTTCGCAGGTTCGGCAATCGTTCACTCTGTAGGAGGATGGATTGCATTGGTAGGAGCTTGGGTTGTAGGACCTCGCGTCGGCAAGTACACAGGTGGTAAGAACCACGCGATCCCCGGTCACAACCTTACATTCGCAGCGTTGGGAGTATTCCTACTATGGTTCGGATGGTTCGGATTCAACCCCGGTTCACAGCTTGCAGCAGCATCTGAGGGTGACGCAATGGCGATCTCATTGACATTCGTTACAACAAACCTCGCAGCAGCAGCCGGAGCAGTAGCAGCGTTGATCGTAGCTTGGGTTAAGTATGGTAAACCATCATTGTCACTCTCGCTCAATGGTATCTTGGCAGGTTTGGTAGGTATCACAGCAGGTTGCGACCTTGTATCTCCTGCGGGAGCTGTAGCTATCGGAGCTATCTGCGGTACTATAATGGTGTTCTCAGTAGAGTTTATCGATAACGTCCTCAAGATCGACGATCCAGTCGGTGCGGTATCAGTACACGGAGTTTGCGGTACATTGGGAACAATCCTTACAGGAGTATTCGCAGTAGAGGATGGTTTGATCTCGGGACAGTCTCAGTTGTTCATCGATCAGGTAATCGGAGCGTTCTCTTATATGGCTTGGGCTTTGGCAACAGCATTCGTTCTCTTCAAGGTTATCGATATGACAATGGGTATGCGAGTTAACAAGCGTATCGAGGAAGAGGGTCTTGACATCTACGAGCACGGAGAGTCAGCTTACAACTAGTCAACGACTAGAGAGTTTGCTAGGTGATAAGCCTAGGAGATTTATAAAAATATTTCAGATAACGATCTCGGCACCGAGTAGTTGGTGTCGAGATTGTTAAACTGAAAAACTAAATAGATCGACACTAATATTAATCTAAAAAATACTAAGAGATGAAATTGTTCATACCAAAGTCGTACCGACCAAAGCTTGCTCCAGAGACTATGGATCAAGCGGTGAAGATGTTAAAAGAGAGTTTTCAAGAGGAGCTTTCGTACCGACTAGATTTGAGACGCGTCACAGCGCCCCTTTTTGTTCTTTCGGGTACGGGAATCAACGACGACCTAAACGGTGTTGAGTCTGCCGTGTCGTTTAACATCACCGATATGGGCGGTCGTAAGGCGGAGGTTGTACACTCACTTGCGAAGTGGAAGCGAATGAAGTTAGGTGCATACTCAATCCCTGCGGGATATGGTCTCTACACCGATATGAATGCGATCCGTTGCTGCGAGGAGTTGAGCAATATTCACTCCCTTTATGTAGATCAGTGGGACTGGGAGCGTACTGTTTCGGCAGAAGATCGCAACCTCGACTTTTTGAAGAGTGTTGTAGATAGTATCTTCTACTCGTTGAAGGCTGTTGAGGCTTTGGTTTACGAGCACTACCCACACATAACACCTGCACTACCCGACGAAATAACATTCATCCACACCGAGGAGCTATTGGAGATGTATCCAACATTGAACCCCAAGGAGCGAGAGGATGAAGTAGCGAAAAAATATGGTGCTGTATTTGTGATCGGAATCGGCGGAAGATTGGCAGATGGTGAGAAGCACGACGGACGTGCTCCTGACTATGATGACTGGTCAACCGAGACAGAGAATGGTTACAAAGGTTTGAATGGAGATATTCTACTCTGGAACGATGTTTTGCAGAGGTCATTCGAGATATCATCTATGGGAATCAGAGTTGATAAAGAGTCTTTGGTTCGCCAACTAGAGTTGGAGGGGTGTTCAGAGAGGTTGGAGTTGGCGTTCCACAAGGCGTTGGTCGAGGATCGCTTGCCACTATCTATTGGAGGAGGAGTCGGACAGTCTCGTCTCTGTATGTACTTCTTGAGGTGTGCACATATTGGCGAGGTTCAGTCGTCGTTGTGGCCCGAAGAGATGGTCGAGGAGTGTTCGAAGAATAATATAATGTTGAAATAATGAGTTATATATGGTGACACTCTTACGGAAAAGTCGTATCTTTGTCGCGTATATAGCTTTAGTTAGTCAAAAAAATTAAAAATATACAAAAAATATCAAAATAAATTAGTTATGAGTACATTGAGATTTAAGCAATTGAAGGACGCATTTAGCCACAAAAAAGTAGCTGTAGAGTGCGACGGTCGTCCAGTTGACGAGTTCGGAAAGTATGTTTTCAACCGCGCAAAGATGCAGAAGTATCTTTCGAAGCAGGTATATAAAACTCTTATCCAGTCAATCGATGGCGGTACTCCACTAGATCGTTCAATCGCTGATGGTGTTGCTACAGGTATGAAGCAGTGGGCTATCGATTTGGGTGCAACACACTACACTCACTGGTTCCAGCCATTGACAGGTGGTACAGCCGAGAAGCACGATGCTTTCGTTGAGCACGACGGTCGTGGAGGAATGGTTGAGGAGTTCTCAGGTAAGTTGTTGGTTCAGCAGGAGCCAGATGCGTCATCTTTCCCAAATGGAGGTTTGCGTAACACATTCGAGGCTCGTGGATACTCAGCTTGGGATCCATCATCTCCAGCATTCGTAATCGGCGATACACTATGTATCCCAACTGTATTCATCTCATATACAGGTGAGGCATTGGACTACAAGACTCCACTCCTCCGCTCTATCAACGCTATCAACACAGCTGGTACAAAGGTTGCAAAATATTTCAACGAGGATGTAAACTCTATCGTCTCTAACTTGGGATGGGAGCAGGAGTATTTCTTGGTAGATGAGGCACTTTGGGCTGCACGTCCAGACTTGGTACTTACAGGTCGTACTTTGATGGGTCACGACAGTGCTAAGAACCAGCAGTTGGAGGATCACTACTTCGGATCTATTCCATCACGTGTGTTGGAGTTTATGACAGATTTGGAGAACGAGTCATTGAAGTTGGGTATCCCAGTTAAGACTCGCCACAACGAGGTTGCACCAAACCAGTTCGAGCTTGCTCCAATCTACGAGGAGGTTAACTTGGCGAATGACCACAACTTGGTTTTGATGTCATTGATGAAGAGAGTTGCTCGTCGTCACAACTTCAAGGTGTTGTTGCACGAGAAGCCATTCAAGGGTGTTAACGGTTCTGGAAAGCACTGTAACTGGAGTCTTTGCTCTGACACAGGTTTGAACTTCTTCTCTCCCGGAAAGGACAACGTATCGAACTTGCGTTTCATCACCTTCGTTGCAAACGTAATGAAGGCAGTTTACAAGCACAATGGTCTATTGAAGGCATCTATCAGCTCAGCAACCAATGCACACCGTTTGGGAGCAAACGAGGCACCTCCAGCAATCGTATCTATCTTTATGGGTACTCAGGTTGCAGCGGTTCTCGACAAGTTGGCGGCAGCAGACACAGACGATATGATCGTATTCGACGACAAGGCAGCTCTTCAGTTGGGTGTAGCTCACCTTCCAGAGATCTTGTTGGACAATACAGACCGTAACCGTACATCTCCATTCGCATTTACAGGAAACCGTTTCGAGTTCCGTGCAGTGGGATCTTCTGCAAACTGTGGTGGTGTAATGCTTACACTCAACACAATTGTTGCAGAGCAGTTGTTCGAGTTCGATGCAGAGGTTGAGGCATTGATCGCTGGCGGAATGACAAAGGATCAGGCTATCTTGTCTCGCGTTAAGGCTATCATCAACGAGACTACAGCTATCCGTTTCAACGGTAACGGTTACAGCGACGAGTGGAAGGCAGAGGCAGAGGCACGTGGTTTGGATTGCGAGACATCTGTACCAAAGATCTTCGATACATACTTGACAGAGACTTCATTGTCGGCATTCGAGAAGATGGGCGTATTGAACCACGTTGAGATCGAGTCTCGTTGCGAGGTTAAGTGGGAGACTTACACCAAGAAGATCCAGATCGAGGCTCGTGTATTGGGCGACTTGGCAATGAACCACATCATCCCAGTAGCATCAACTTATCAGGGTATGTTGTTGGACAACGCATCTAAGATGAAGGCTTTGTTCTCTGAGGAGGAGTACGCTACAATGAGCTCTCAGGATATCAAGATCATCAAGAATATGGCAGACCACATCAACATCGTTAACGCTAAGACAGCTGAGATGATCGAGGCTCGTAAGGTTGCTAACAAGATCGAGTCTGAGAGAGAGAAGGCTATCGCTTACCACGACACAATCATTCCATTGATGGATGAGATTCGCTATCACATCGACAAGTTGGAGTTGATCGTTGACGATAGAATGTGGACTCTCCCTAAATACAGAGAGTTGCTATTTATCCGATAAGCAAAAAAAGCACTAAGAGAGTTTGTCAGGGTCTTTTTTTGAGGTCCTGACAATCTCTGATTTAAGACAAACAATATAGAGTTTTACTCAAATAGGAAAGAATGAAACAACATACTCTAACAATGAGTGCTAAGCAGGGTCTTTACGATCCTGCTTATGAGCGTGATGCGTGTGGCGTAGGATTACTACTCGACATTCACGGAAAGAAGTCACATAAGGTGATTGACGATGGATTGACTGTTCTTGAGAAGATGATCCACCGAGGTGCAGAGGGAGCTGATCCAGCAACAGGTGATGGAGCTGGTATTATGATCCAAGTACCACACGAATTTATACTCTTGCAGGGAATCGCCGTGCCCGAGAAGGGGAGCTACGGAACAGGTCTCGTATTTATCCCAAAGGATGAGGAGCGTGTAGCAGAGGTATTGAAATCTATCGAGGCGAGTGCCGTATCTGAGGGGTTGAAGGTCATTGCTGTTCGCGATGTACCGGTAGATAACTCAATGCTCGGTGAGGGCGCGTTGGCGGCTGAACCAGTGACAAAGCAGATCTTCGTTATCGAGGCAGAGACTAGCGATTTGACGTTGGACGTTAGATTGTATCGTATGCGTCGCCAGATCGAGAAGGCAAATAGTGATTCATACGTAGTCTCTTTGTCGACAAAGAATATGATCTACAAGGGAATGCTCTCGTCGGATCAGTTGCGTCACTACTTCTTGGATCTATCGAATCCAGTCTTGACGAGTGCAATCTCGTTGGTTCACTCTCGATTTAGTACCAACACATTCCCATCGTGGGCTTTGGCTCAGCCATTCCGCATCTTGGGTCACAATGGAGAGATCAACACCATCCGCGGTAACAGATTGTGGAGCAAGGCACGCGAGAGCGTCCTCCAGAAGGCTGCTACATTGGGTAATGCGTCGGCTATCAACCCAGCTGTAGCACCTGCGATGAGTGATAGTGCATCGTTGGATAATGTATTGGAGTTTATGGTGATGAGCGGTATGTCGATCCCTCACGCTTTGGCTATGTTGGTTCCAGAGAGTTTCAACGACAAGAACCCAATCTCTCCAGAGTTGAAATCATTCTTCGAGTACCATAGTATCTTGATGGAGCCTTGGGATGGTCCTGCGGCACTACTGTTCTCGGATGGACGTTACGCAGGAGGTATGTTGGACCGCAACGGTTTGCGCCCAACACGCTACACATTGACAAAGGATGGTATGATGTTGATGGCATCTGAGGCAGGTGTTGTCGAGATCGAGCCATCGAACGTATTGGAGAAGGGTCGCCTTGAGCCCGGTAAGATCATTATGGTCGACACCCAGACAGGAACAATCTACAAAAACGACGAGATAAAGAGCGAACTAGCCACTGAGTACCCCTACGGTGAGTGGTTGAGCAAAAACCGCATCCACTTGGCGGAGATCACATCGGGACGTAAGGTCGCAATTGATGTGAAGGAGTATGGTGCGCTTCGCAACGCATTTGGATACTTCGACGAGGAGATCGACAAGGCTATCGTACCTATGGTATCGGGCGCATACGAGGCTACAGCGTCGATGGGTAATGATGCTCCGTTGGCTGTATTCTCGGAGAAGCCACAGTTGTTGTTCAACTACTTCCGTCAGCAGTTCGCGCAGGTGACAAACCCACCAATCGACCCAATCCGTGAGGAGTTGGTTATGTCGTTGGAGGGGTATATCGGTGCGACCGACCAGAGTTTGTTGCACCCATCTGAGGATTTGTGCAAGATGGTGCACATTAAGCAACCTGTATTGACAAACCGCGACATCGATATCCTTCGTCACATCGACTACAAGGGCTTTAGAACAAAGACTCTCGATATGACATTCGAGGTATCTGAGGGTACTGAGGGTATGTTGAAGGCTGTCGAGAGACTCCGCACGGAGGCTGAGGCGGCTGTAGATGCTAAGTTCAACTATATTATATTGTCGGATAGAGGTGTTAACGCAGAGCGCGCAGCAATCCCATCGGTAATGGCTGTGTCGGCAGTACACCACCACTTGATCGACCAACGCAAACGTGTTCAAACGGCCCTCATCGTCGAGACGGGAGAGGCACGCGAGGTTATGCACTTTGCACTGTTGTTGGGATATGGAGTGAGTGCAATCAACCCATATATGGCATACGCTGTAATCAACGACTTGATTAAGAGCGGTGACATCTTGTTGGATTACGCTACGGCAGAGAAGAACTTCATTAAGGCTGTCGGTAAGGGTCTGTTGAAGGTTATCTCGAAGATGGGTATCTCGACAATCGGTAGCTACCGTGGAGCACAGCTCTTCGAGGCTGTAGGTCTTTCGCAGGGTGTAATCGATGAGTACTTCACGGGTACAACATCTGCAATTGGTGGAGCTGAGCTATCTGATATCACTCGTGACGTGTTGCGTTTCCACGCAGCGGCGTTCAAGGGCGAGAAGTTGGGTGACTTGGGTCAGTATGCATATCGCAAAGAGGGCGAGAAGCACGCTTGGAATCCTGAGACTATCGCTACACTTCAGATCGCTACACGCTTGGGTAGCTACAAGAAGTTCAAGGAGTACACAAACTTCGTTAACGAGAAGCAGCGTCCTATCTTCCTTCGCGACAGATTGGACTACAAAAAGGCTTCGACACCAATCGACATTTCAAAGGTCGAGAGCAAGGAGTCTATTATGCGTCGTTTCGTGACGGGTGCAATGTCATTCGGATCGATCAGCCGCGAGGCTCACGAGGCTATGGCAATTGCAATGAACCGCATTGGCGGTAAGTCAAATACAGGTGAGGGAGGAGAGGATCCAGCTCGTTTCATACCACGCGAGGATGGATCGTCGGCTCGCAGTGCAATCAAGCAGATCGCATCGGGACGTTTCGGCGTTACGGCAAACTACTTGGTCAACGCAGATGAGATCCAGATCAAGATCGCTCAGGGAGCTAAGCCCGGTGAGGGTGGTCAGTTGCCCGGATTTAAGGTTGATGAGGTGATCGCAAAGACTCGTCACTCGATCCCGGGTATCTCGTTGATCTCGCCTCCACCACACCACGATATCTACTCTATCGAGGATCTTGCACAGCTGATCTACGATATGAAGAATGTAAACCCACGCGCTAAGGTTAGTGTTAAGTTGGTTGCCGAGAGCGGTGTTGGAACAATCGCTGCGGGTGTTGCGAAGGCGAAGGCTGACACAATCATCATCAGTGGTAGCGAGGGTGGTACTGGTGCGAGCCCGATGAGCTCAATCCGCCACACAGGTATCTCTTCGGAGATCGGTCTTGCGGAGGTTCAGCAGACATTGGTTCTCAACAAGTTGCGCTCACGCGTTGTGCTTCAGGCCGACGGACAGCTCAAGACAGGTCACGACATCGTTGTCGAGGCTATGTTGGGTGCTGAGGAGTTCGGTTTCGCAACGAGTGCTTTGATCGTGTTGGGTTGTGTTATGATGCGTAAGTGTCACTTGAATACCTGCCCTGTCGGTGTTGCTACACAGGATGCTGAGTTGCGTAAGCGCTTTACAGGTAGCGCAGACTACTTGGTTAACTTCTTCAACTTTATGGCTGAGGAGGTTCGCGAGATCTTGGCGGAGATGGGCTTCACGTCGTTCGACCAGATCGTTGGTCGCACAGACCTTATCGTTAAGAAGGAGGCTATGGGTGACGAGAAGGCTGACAAGGTTGACTTCTCGAAGCTACTCCACGGCGCTTCATTCACAAATGGCGAGGAGTTGTGCAACTCAATCCCACAGGAGCCACTTCCGGTAAGTGACCTTCGCAAAGAGCTATTGAAGTCTGCGGAGCGCACAATCAACTGGGGCGAGAAGTGCGAAGGTGAGTTCAAGATCACAAATATCGACCGCTCTGTAGGTGCTACATTGGGTGGTGAGATGGCTATGAAATATGGTGAGGATGGTGTTTCGAATGATACATACACCGCTACATTCCTTGGTTCTGCGGGTCAGAGCTTCGGCGCATTCCTCACAAAGGGTCTTACATTTATCCTCAAGGGAGAGTCTAATGACTACCTCGGTAAGGGTCTCTCGGGCGGTAAGATCGTCGTGAAGCCTGCCGACGGATCAGAGTTCAAACCAGAGGAGAGCGTTATCGTAGGTAACACGTTGATGTATGGTGCTACTTCGGGAGAGGTCTACATCAACGGTCGTGCTGGAGAACGTTTTTGCGTTCGTAATAGTGGAGCGTTGGCTGTTGTCGAGGGTACTGGTGAGCACTGCTGCGAGTATATGACAGGTGGACGTGTCGTTGTGTTGGGATCTACGGGTCGTAACTTCGGTGCTGGTATGAGCGGCGGTGTGGCTTATGTATGGGATCGTGATGGTCGCTTCGATAGCCGCTGTAATATGGAGATGTTGGAGCTTACGTTGATCGACAGTAGCTACGACAAAGAGGAGTTGATGGGTTACATCCAAAAACACTACGACTTGACAGGAAGCCCCGTTGCTCGTGAGATCCTCGATAACCCTGCGTTGTTGCGCGAGTTTATCAAGGTGACACCTATCGAGTACAAAAAGGTGCTTCAGGAGGAGCAGATGCGCGCAATTCAAGAGCGTATTTCAAAGGTAGAACGCGATTATTAGTAGAAGAAAATGGGAAATCCAAAGGCATTTTTATCAATAAAGAGAAAAGAGGCGGGCTATCGCCCCGTCCACGAGCGTGTAACGGACTTCGCAGAGGTCGAGCAGACGCTTAATGAGGATGACAGAAAGTTGCAAGCATCGCGTTGTATGGATTGCGGTGTACCATTCTGTCACTGGAGCTGCCCACTGGGCAACCGTCAGCCAGAGTGGCAAGACCTTGTATTCAAGGGCGAGTGGCGCAAAGCTTACGAGAACCTTCAAGAGACTGATGACTTCCCAGAGTTCACAGGACGTGTTTGTCCTGCACTCTGTGAGAAGGGTTGTGTGTTGAATCAGTTGGGTGAGCCTATCACAATTCGCGAGAATGAGGTCTCAATCATCGAGAAGGCTTTCGCTCAGGGTTATGTGAAGCCGGTTGTCGCAAAGAGTAAGAGCGGCAAGAGAGTTGCTGTTGTGGGGTCGGGTCCTGCTGGTTTGGCGTGTGCCAACCAGTTGAGCCAGATGGGTCACAGCGTTACGGTGTTCGAGCGCGACGAGGCGCCGGGCGGATTGCTCCGTTACGGTATTCCAGACTTCAAGTTGAACAAGGGTGTTATCGACCGTCGTATGGATATTATGGCTCAGCAGGGTGTAGAGTTCAAGTGCAACACCAATGTTGCAGCTGACATCAAAGAGCTATCGGCTGAGTACGACGCAGTTTGTATCGCTATCGGTGCAGGTGTCCCTCGTAACTTGATGGCTGAGGGTCGCGACTTGAAGGGTATCTACTTCGCGTTGGAGTTCTTGAAGCATCAGAACCGCGCGGTGGCAGCTCACAAATCTGTCGATGACAATGACGCTTTGTCGGCACACGGCAAACACGTATTGGTTATCGGAGGTGGTGACACAGGATCTGACTGCGTAGGTACATCTATCCGCCACGGTGCAGCATCGGTTACTCAGATCGAGATTATGCCAAAGCCTCCTGTGGGTACAAACCCCGAGACTCCTTGGCCATTCTACCCCAATATCCTAAAGACTTCGAGCTCTCACAAAGAGGGTTGCGAGCGTCGTTGGAGCTTGGCTACAAACAAGTTTATCGGCAAAGATGGTCAGGTCGTTGGCGTAGAGGTTAAATCAACCGACACCGATGAGGTAGAGGTTATTAAGGCTGACTTGGTACTCTTGGCAATGGGATTTGTTCACCCCGAGCAGGAGGGTATCATCGAGACGTTGGCTCTCACCGTTGATGGACGCAAGAACATCGCAAGTGACGAGTCGTTGAAGAGCTCTGCTGACAACGTATTCGTTGCGGGTGACGCTACAACTGGTGCTAGCTTGGTTGTTCGTGCTATCGCGTCGGGTCGTAAGTCGGCAAAGTCGATCGACACATTCCTATCAAAGTAAGAGTCGAATCTATAATATTGAGGGTGGGCTGTCTTAAGAGAAGGCAGCCCATCTCTTTTTTTTGAGGTACAGAGATGAAAAAAATCACACTTGCAGCAATATATACTCTCCTCCTAATGGGGGTTACAAGTGCCCAATCCATTTGTGGTAGGTGGAGTCATATCGACGAGGTGGATGAGTATAGTTTTACGTTTGGGGTAGATGGAACACTTGAGGTCACCGAGAGCGAGACCTCATATACCGCTACTTATGAGTTCGACGGGGCTCTGTTCACAAAGATTATGGTCATCGGCGGCATAGAGTTCAAAGATTACTACTACCTCTACTTTGGAGAGGATCGAAAAAGCTTCGGTCTTGTTATCTACGACGACGTATACTTCAACACGATGGAGGAGTTCTGGGATCCCGAGATGATGAGTTTCTCGACGGTGGTTGGAGCTCGTCACTTTGAAAGATATCGTGCCGACTTCGAAGCCTCGGGAGATGATATGGAGGAGTGGTTCGAGATCTTCGTGCAGAGATAACACATCACCACTAATTAGTGGTGATAATCTCTACCACTGCCCTGCCCTGCGCGGGCGGCGGCGGAGTGCTCTCCGCGGAGTTTTGTTTTCGTCGCGATTGTTAATAGATTGATTCTCAGTCTACTATATATTAGTAAATGTTCGATTAAAGCTCTGCTTTATCTCTCGTTTCCCAATATATAGCTACGTAGGCTGCGCCTACTATTAACAATCGAACATAAGTGTCTGTTCCAATCTAAAAGAGTTGTTGCATTACCACTAATCATTAAACATTAACCACTATTTCAGCTTAAACCCAAATGGCAGTAGTAGTGCGGCACTATCGACAACCGTCACACTCTCGCCTCCAGCCATAATGATGCGGATTGGTGCTCCTTGGCGTCGCTCAGTGTCGAGAAGCGTCTGACGACACAATCCACACGGGTAACACTCGTCGGTCGTTGAGATAGAGATGATTGCAATTGCTGTGATGGTCTCGTTGGGGTGGCGCACGGCAGTGTTGAAAAGAAGATTTCTCTCTGCACAGATCCCGGCAGGGTAGACCTCACTCTCAACATTTGCGGCAAACTCCACCTCCCCACTAGAAAGGCGTAGAGCTGCGCCCACCGAAAAATTTGAGTATGGTGCACACGAGTGTCTAGCACCATTTTTTGCTAACTCGATTAGCTCACGATCCGAAGTCGACATATCGTCGTAACAATCGAAGTGGCTGTAGTTTATGTTGAAACTCTTCTCCATAGAAGCAACGTTATTTGTTTTGGCTACACTCGTCACCACAGATAGCGGTGTTTCACAAACTTACATAATTTTTTCGAATTAAAAGAATCTGTTCCCATTTTTTTCGGGGTAAACCTACGAAAATGGGAACAGCACCTCCAAAACAATAAAGGTATAGCGCACTATGAAAGTAACCTTTCAATACGCTATACCTTATGTTTTTATGTCAACCAATGGCTGACATAACTATAATTGCGGAGAATCTCTACTCTTTGGGATTAGTTACCGCAACCGCAGCTACCCTCGCTCTCGCAGCCCTCGCCACAATCGCCGCTTCCGCAGCTCTCGCAACCACAGCCACCACTCTGAGCCAAATCCTCAGGCTCTACGTCGCGTACCATAGCAACCTCTACCTCGAAGTTCAATGTAGCACCAGCCATTGGGTGGTTGAAGTCCATTGTTACACCCTCGTCGCTAACCGCTGTGACAACGCCAACCAAACGGTTACCAGAGGCATCTGCCATTGGGATACGGTTACCAATAACCAACAAATCCTCAGGAATCTCACCCTCTACCTCGAAGATGTTCTTTGGTAGTTCAACGACAGCCTCGGGGTTCATCTCGCCGTAACCATCCTGTGGCTCTAGAGTAAACTCAACCTTGTCGCCAACCTCTTTGCCGATAATTGCCTCCTCGAACTTAGGGAGCAACATACCTGTTCCACAGATAAACTGTAGTGGAGAACCGGGCTGTGACTGATCTGCAACCTCACCATTAACTGTTAACTTATAGTTAACCGCTACCATTTTGTTATTTTCTACTTTCATCTTTTTTTGAAATTTCGAATTGATTTATTTTATTTGTCGGCAAAGATATGGATTTTATTCTACACTCTATATCTTTACGTGTGTTAATTTTCTAAAAACTAGAGTTTTTACGCTCTAAATTAAGCTGCTCTTTATCATATACGCAATATACAAGCCAAACAGTACCACCATTATAGCGCCTTCCGACCTATCGATTTTGTTCTTGCCGAGTGTGAATGCGGTCAAGAAGAGGAGTGCCGAACTCAACACCACAACCCAAATGTCGACCATCGTGATACCTCCCATCGTGAGGGGGGTGAGCGTCGAGCTAAAGCCAAGGACTAACAATATATTTGCGATATTCGATCCGATGACATTACCTAGTGCGATGTCGGACTTACCCTTTATGAGCGAGACCAACGACGCTGCAAACTCGGGTAGCGACGTACCACCTGCGACGAGAGTTATCGCAATCACGTTGGATGGAATATGGAAATACTCCGCCACGAGAACTGCGTTGTCGATAAATAGTGTTCCGCCATAGATCAGAGCCCCCATACCGCCTGCCGTGAGGAGCGACGCTAGCCACATATTCATAGGTTCGCTCTGCTCCATCTCTTTTTCGAGCTCCTGCTCCTCGACCGATGGTTTGGCGTTGAAGATCGTGTAGATAATCATACCTATATATAATAGGAGTAAAATTACACCCTCAATACGAGTTATCGCCCCACTCCACGCGCAGAGAGCCAACACCAACGATGCCCCAATTCCAAGTGGTATGTCACGATAGACGTTGAGCGAGGTGAGCGATATTGGTCGAAACAGAGCGCATATACCAAGAATAACCAATGCGTTGAAGCTGTTCGAGCCAACCACATTTCCAATTGCGATGTCGCCCTCACCCTTGAGTGCCGATATCACACTCACCACCATCTCGGGCATAGAGGTTCCGAGAGCCACTATCGTGAGTCCGATCACAAATCCCGAAACGTTTAGTCGACGAGCGATAGCAGCCGAGCCGTCGGTCATATAATTTGCACCAAAAAGTATTAGTGCGAGCCCTGCTATGAGCAGCAGAATTGTTGGTAGTAAATGGATCATTTTTCTAGAGACTCTAAGTTTTTTTAATATTTTACTAATTATTTTAGACAAAGGTAGTAATTTTTTGCAAAAAAAAGCTTAAATTTGCAACTGAGGGTATAGAGACATACCGATATTAAATTTTATAGGGAATACAAAACACGAACACTTATGAATAACACACAATCTCTACAAGGCGTCGTGATTCGCTTCTCGGGCGACTCGGGCGATGGAATGCAGCTCACTGGAACACTTTTCTCTGATACCTCCGCTTTGATCGGATATGGTATATCAACTTTCCCAGATTATCCCTCTGAGATCCGCGCCCCACAAGGTACGGTAGCTGGTGTATCGGGTTTTCAGGTCCACATAGGCTCAAACAAGATGGTTACACCGGGTGATTATTGTGATGTATTGGTTGCAATGAACCCTGCGGCGTTGAAGGCAAATCGCGTATGGCTCAAAAAAGATGCCACCGTGATCCTCGACTCTAACACTCTCAACGAAGATCTTATCAAAAAAGCAGGTTACACAACTGACGATCCAATCGAGGAGCTTGGTCTCGCTGAGTATAATGTTGTCCTTGCACCGATCACGCAGATGACAAAAGATGCACTCGCAGATTCGGGTCTCGACAACAAATCGATCGTAAAGTGTAAGAATATGTTCGCACTTGGATTGTGCTTCTACCTATTCAACCTTCCAGATGACCACGCAAAGAGCTTCCTTTCGTCGAAGTTCGCTAAGAAAAACCCAGCTATCGCAGAGGCGAACGTAAAAGTCATAGAGGCTGGTTACAACTATGGTGGAAACACCCACGTATTCGCAAATACATATAACATCCCAGCCGGAGAGATGGAGAAGGGTGAGTATCGCTCAATCAGCGGTAACGTAGCTACAGCGTGGGGACTTATGGCAGCAGCTGAGAAGTGCGGTCGTCCTCTATTCTGTGGATCATACCCTATCACCCCTGCTACAGTTATCCTCGAAGAGCTCGCAAAGCGCAAGGATTTGGGTGTTAAGACTGTTCAGGCGGAGGATGAGATCGCAGGTATCTGTACCTCTATCGGAGCTGCATATGCAGGTAACTTCGCCGTTACAACAACCTCTGGTCCGGGTCTCTCGCTCAAGAGTGAGGCGCTAGGCTTGGCTGTTATGACAGAGCTCCCACTCGTTGTTGTCAACGTACAGCGCGGAGGTCCATCGACAGGTCTCCCAACAAAGACCGAGCAGAGTGACCTCTCGCAGGCTCTCTATGGTCGCAACGGAGAGTGTCCCGTAGCAGTTGTCGCAGCATCGTCACCAAGCGACTGTTTCCACTACGCATTTGAGGCGAGCCGCCTTGCTTTGGAGCATATGACACCTGTTGTACTTCTTACCGATGGATTTATCGCCAACGGATCTGAGCCTTGGAAGATCCCATCTATGAGCGACTACCCAACGATCACCCCTCCTATAGCAACACCTGCGGCTGACGGATCGGCATTTATGCCATACGCACGTAACGAGAAGTTGGCTCGTCAGTGGGCATTCCCCGGAGTCGATGGATTGCAACACCGCATCGGAGGATTGGAGAAAGACGCTCTCACAGGAAGCATCTCTCACGACCCTAAGAACCACCAGAAGATGGTTAAGTTCCGCGCCGAGAAGGTTGCAAAGATGGTAGATTATATCCCTCAGCAGAGCGTCGAGGGTGCTGAGGAGGGAGACCTTCTAGTTGTTGGATGGGGAGGTACGAAGGGACATCTCCAGAGTGCTGTTAAGGAGCTCCAGAGTGCAGGTCAGAGTGTCGCATTGTGCCACTTCAACTTCATCAACCCACTTCCAAAGAACACAGCTGAGATCTTTGCAAAGTATAAGAAGATCGTTGTTTGCGAGCTAAACGAGGGGCAGTTTGCTAACTACCTACGTCAGACGTTGACACAGTTCGAATACCTACAGTACAACAAGGTTGAGGGACAGCCATTCGTTGTTGTAGACGTGGTAGAGGCACTAAAGGAGCTATTGTAATAACATTTAAAATTCAGAGAGATATGTCAATATATAACTACACCCCCGCAGATTTCAAGAGCGATCAGTTAGTAAGATGGTGTCCCGGTTGTGGAGACCACATAATCCTCAGCGCCGTACAGCGCGCCTGCGTCGACATCGCAGAGAAGATGGATATTCCACACAACAAGTTCACATTTGTTTCGGGTATCGGATGTTCGTCTCGATTCATATACTATATGCGCACATTTGGATTCCACACGATCCACGGTCGCGCAAACGCAATCGCAACAGGAGTGAAGGTTGCAAATCCCGACCTTAGCGTATGGGTTGCTACGGGAGATGGTGACTCGTTGGCGATCGGAGGAAACCACTTCATCCACGCAATTCGCCGTAATGTAGATCTAAATGTTATCCTATTCAACAACGAGATCTATGGTCTAACGAAGGGTCAGTACTCACCAACATCTAAGTTGGGTAAGATCACGAAGACATCACCTTATGGAACTGTAGAGTCTCCATTTAACCCCGGCGAGTTGGCTATTGGAGCGCGTGCAACGTTCTTTGCGCGTTCGGTAGATGCTGAGGCAGGGCTTACAAAGGATTTGCTTGTTGAGGGAGGTTGTCACAAGGGTCTATCGTTGGTTGAGGTGTTGCAGAACTGCGTTATTTTCAACGACAAGACCTTTGCGGAGTTTGCCGGTACGAAGGCGCTTCGTGCTGCTAACACCATCACTCTACGCCACGGAGAGAAGATGACTTACGGTACAGATAACGAGAAGGGTATCGTGCTAGATGGAATGAAGCTTAAGGTTGTTACAATCGGAGAGGATGGATACACCATCGACGACATTTTAACGCACGATGCAAAGGAGGAGGATACGACGTTGCACACGATGTTGGCAGCGATGAAGTTCCCTGATTATCCTGTTGCATTGGGAGTTATCCGTTCTGTGGAGGCGCCGGTATACGATGTAGAGGTGGAGTCTCAGATCGAAGATGTTAAGGGTAAGTCGAAGATCTCTTGTGTTGATGATCTGTTGAAGTCGGGCGAGACTTGGACAATCTAGGAGAAGAGGTACATATAATAGGTAGGAGGCTGTTCAAAATCACTTTTGCGATTTTGGGCAGCCTCCTCTTTTCATATCCAATAAAGAGATACAAAGTATCTCGCGCACCCGCGGAGGTGCAATCTCCGCCCGCCGGAGGCAGACCCCGGCAATGCACGCTCGCCACCACCGATAAAAAGCTATTTTTCGCAGAAAAATGGCTCGGTGGCGCAACCCAAACTATTCTTAATTTTTATTCACTCGCCTTAGATACCCAAAGTGCCGCTGTACAAAGTTGCGCACTTGACTGAGCACGAGGTTATTGGGATCGGACTCGTACGCCTTTGCCATCTCTTGGTTGAAGCGGTTAAAATCGTTGTGAAGTCGACGGATGAGGCTGTGATCCCGATACTCCGGGTCGCAGTCGTAGGGATATTGAATGAGTGCCATCAAGGTGTAAAGGTACTTTAGCTCCTCCTCTGCGATCTCAAATTTGGTTGTTGTGTTAAATTTTACTTTTTTCTCCATTGCCTTAGGGGTTTTAAGTAGGGTAAAATAATTATTGGTGTATTTTTAAGAGTGCTATTGGAGATGAGATTTTTTGCTATTGAATCGAAAATATAGTTATTCTATATTGAGATTTAGTAGTGAAAAATATCGCTCCAAGAGTGCTGTTAAAAATATGGCAATAATTGTTTTACACTACTTAGTTGGTTAAACTTCGTCGGGTAGAGAAATAAAAAAGGTGATTTCGCTGACCCGTTGTTCAACACCAGCAAAGGCTGTGGATACATTAATACGCCACACGGGGGCGAAACCACCCGTGCAGATATAGTGAGGCTAAGGCATAAAATGCCAGCCTTGCTAATAGGTAAGTTTCCCCACCTTTGCTGATATGTTGAACACTACAAAAGTAAGAATTTTTTTTGAGATATAGATGGAGTTGTTGCGCCACCGAGCCATTTTTCTGCGAAAAATAGCTTTTTTATCGGTGGTGGCGAGTGTGCATTGCTGGGGTCTGCCTCCGGCGGGTGGGGATTGCACCCCCACGGGTGCTCGAGATACTTTGTATCTCTTTAGTTGGTGGCGAGCGTGCATTGCCGGGGTCTGCCAGCGGCGGGTGGGGATTGCACCCCCACGGGTGCTCGAGATACTTTGTATCTCTTTAGTCGGTGGCGAGCGTGCATTGTCGGGGTCTGCCTCCGGCGGGCGGAGATTGCACCTCCGCGGGTGCGCGAGATACTTTGTATCTCTCTCTTAGACATAAAAAAAGAGACACATCTCAATTGATGTGTCTCTTTCCTTGTGTCCCAAACAAATTACTTCGAGTCGTATCGGCACTCCGAAATGTCAATGTTCCAACTGTTCTGATCCTCACCCTCCATACGACGCGCATAACGCTCTAGCTGCTTCCTGTTGCGCTCACAAGGTACAATCTTGCCAACCTCGTCTCCTCGAGGTGTCTCCTCCAGACGCTTAGCTCCAATCTTGATAAGCTCCAACACACGATCATATGCCACCTTGTCATCACGAACAATGTCAAGTATAGGACTCAACTCTGGACGGTCAAAAGAGATCTGTGCAGGCAACTTACGGGTAAAGGAACCAAGAACCTTACGACTAAAATCAAGTTTCGTGAGTTTGGTTATTTCGTTGACCTCCGCTGTTGTAAGTGGAGAACGCCCCGCCGGTGTGTCGTCAAATGCCGACTCGTACATCGGGTAATATCCACCATTAAGATCCAACCACGCATAGATTGTCTGCTTCTCCTTGGTGTTAAGTTTAACACGTTTGTGGCGGTTCTCAATAATCTCCGCTAACTTACTTGTGTAGCTACCCCATTTATATGCAGGCTGCAACACCGCAGGTCCTCCTCCGATTACATCAACCGCCTTGTGCATATATAGGTTGATATATGCCGCGTTGAAGAACATATTCTTGTCTCCTGCCAACACCAACTTCTCGCGATCGTTTACATCGAAGTCGTGACACTTCACACAGTGACGATCGAGGATCGGCTGTACATTATCCATAAATCCAAATACGTCGGTATCCTTACGTCCCATCCAACCATTGATCTTCTGAGGTGCACTCTTTAGAGCAATGATGTTTGATGATGGCACAGGTGCGTCGAGGCGATCCTCGTGGCAACCCACACAACCATTTATCTCACCCGGCATCAACGACACTCCACTACGCATTGTCTGGATCATCTTCTTATCCTTGTCCAACAACTGGAAATAGAGGTGCTTTCCTGCTGGAGCCTCGAAGTATACCGATCCGTCGGAAGCAACCTCATACTCTCCTACGATACGTTTGATGTCGAAGTTGTGCCAGTTCACACCCGGAGCGAGAGCACCCTGCCCCCTCCAATCCGATAGTGTAAAGGTACGCTTCTCCATCGACTCAACGAGACGTAGATACTTAACAACACCTCTCTCAACACCCTGCATATGTGTTCCGATGTAGACATCCTGAACATAGAACTGACCTGTCTCATCCTCGTAGTTTCTCTGATCGGGAATTGCGATTGGCTGATATCTTGGTTCAACGATCATCGGATCGTAGATTCCCTTGTAGCTCTCAGCCTCAAATATCAACTCCTCCAAACCATCTGTTCCAACGAGATATGCCGCATGCTTACCACGTGCACGACCGTTTTTCACGGTCTTAGTAATTGTTCGTGAAACGAGGATTCTTTCGGCACTCAACGGATATGGATCTTCATATACATTTGAGATTTGGCGCAACCTATCCGAACGCTCCACATTAGCCTTTGGAGCATTTGCCATCGCCTTGCGCGCATCTTCGGGCCAAATGTGAACAACCGACTCCAATCCATCGACACCCTTCTTGCGGTCGAGAATTACCAACGCTCCAAGAGGTGCTTCGTGGCAGTTTCCGAAGATACAAGCGATCAAATCTGTACCCGGGATTGCACGTGGGTCGATTACACCATCCGTGTCGTTTGTGTTGTTTCCATAGTAGATGCTATGCTTTGTACCATCGGGATTTACCGTCCATAGAGCCTGTGCATTTGAGAAGTTACGATCTACATACTCCCATCTGTCGTAGATGATACGTCCATCGGGCAATAGTGCTGAGTGTCCCTCGAAGAGTGTGCTCACGCCGATCTGTGTAATGTTACTTCCGTCGCCGTTCATTCTGAACAGGTTACACATAATGTGGCGATTACACATACAATATTTTGGCTGACGTGTCGACGAAAAGACGATACCTCCATCGGGTAGATATAGAGGGTCGATGTCGGCAACACCCTCTGCGAAGGTGATCTGCTTCAAGCCTGTTCCATCGACATTTATCTCGTAGATGTGGTATCCATCATCGAAGTTCTTGCGCATAGAGAATACGACCTTCTTTCCATCGAACGATGTCTCGGGGTCGCGGACCACACCGCCATCCTCCAACTCGATGAGGGTCTGAACCTCTTTGGTATCTACGTCGAATACTCGCATTGCGCTTCCATCCTTAGCAAAGGTAGCGTAGCTCTTTTCGTTGTACTCACCTTTTATAAACATTGTACCGGTATTGTGGTGATCTGAGGGGTAGTCATTCCTCTCGATGTAGAGGATCTTTTTTCCTCCGAGGGACTTAAGGGTCTCGGAGGAGAGATCGGGGGCTATTACTGCCGCAGATATTGATACGACAGAGCCCAGCATTAATGCTGCGATAGTTAATAGTCTGTTCATAAGTAAATTAAGTTATGGTTGATTTTATTATTGTGTTCAAAAAAATAGATACAACTACAAAGGTATGGATTTTTTGTTAAATCAAAAATTTTTAAAAAAAAAGAGGTAAAATACACTATGTACTTTACCTCTGCTTAGTTGAGCTACCAGGATTCGAACCTGGAATGACAGGACCAGAATCTGTAGTGTTACCATTACACCATAGCTCAATATCCCTTTCGTGGTGCAAATATAAGTTAAAAAAAATTATACAGCAAATATAATCTTATATTTTTTTACTAGTGGTGCGTTAACCCTTTGCGACGTCTTTTTAATTAACTGAATTACAGGTATATATAGTTGTGCCTACATTTTTCGATTTAGTTTGCATTACATTCAGTTGTTAATAGATTGATTATCAATCTATTAACAACTGCAACAAAGATTAGCTCCGCGGAGAGCACTCCGCCGCCGCCCGCGCAGGGCAGTGGTCGAGATTATTAACTCACCAGCAGTTCTATTTTTTATACAAATCTACTCCATACGTCCCGAGACGACACAAATCATCTCTTCGGGGTCGAGATATTTTTGAGCCAGCGCCTGTATATCCGCAGGGGTAAACTCACAGATCCTACGCACATTATCCTCAATCGAGGAGTTGTCTTGACCGCAGAGGATATTTTCGATTGTCACATCCGCAACTCCGAATGGACCATCCAAAATTCGCATTATCTCACCAATCATAATCCTACACACCATCTCAAGCTCCTCCTCTGGTATTAACTCCACTCGTAGGCGATCGAGCTCTTTGTGGATTAGATCTATCGCCTCGCGTGTCACCTCGACGCCAACCTGCGTGGCGATAGCGAGATATCCATCCTCCGCGAAGTTGACCATCGCCGACATAACGCCATATGTGTAACCTCGCTCTTCGCGTAGCGACTGCATTAGTCGCGAGCCGAAGTAACCACCCAACGTTGTTGCGAGGAGCTGCATACCCAGAAAATCGGGGTGTGTGCGGGTGAACAGTCGACGACCAATTCGAATCGAGGATTGCACCGCCTCGGGCTGCTCCACCAAGTGGAATGGTCGTTGCTGTGGTTCGGGAAATTCGACCTTATTGAGCTCCGCCCCAACTCTTATTTTAGATGCCAACGCCTCAATGCGCGCCATCTCCACCTCGCCTACGCGACCACTGCAAACTACGAAACAGTTCTGCGCAATATAAAAACGGTTGTATATGTCGAGTATATCTTCGCGACTCAACGTGTCGTAGGCATCTTCGTGAGAGCTTGTTCCGTAGGGGTGATTCTCGCCAAACATCGACTTTGCGAACTCCTCACGCGCCTTTGTCTCCACCTTTTCGCGCTCTATGCGCAGACGCTGCTTGCGTTTGGTGCAGTAGGTGCGGATCTCCTCCTTGGGGAAGGTTGGGTGGAGGAGTATCTGCTCCGCCACATCGAGTGTGGGCTCCACGAACTTCGAGAGCGAGCAGAAGCTAAAGTAGGAGTGGTCGCGGTCTACGTTAACATCGAAGTATGAGCCGTAGTAATCCAACTTCTCGGCAATCTCGCGTGCCGTCATTGTCTCGCTACCCTCGCTCAGTAGGTTTGCCGTAGCCGTCGCGGCAAAGGGTCGCGACTGAACCACAGAGCCCGCCCCAAAGACGAAGCTAACTCGCAGAACCTCAAACTCATTACTTGAGAGGGTATATATTTTTACCCCATTGCTAAGGGTTCGGCACTCGGCATTGCGGAGTGCTACATCATCAAGGTTTATCTCCATTACGATTTGGGGTTTGCGCGATATATAAGCGTGTTACTTCTCTCGCGTGTGAATGTTTTTTTTGCGAAGTCACGGATCTGCTCATCGCCTAGGGAGCGATATATGTCGACCTCTCGATTGATGAGCGGCAGATCTCCGATCATCTTGTAGAATCCCATATTCATCGCCTTGTTCATTACGTTGATCTCGCCAAAGAGGGTGTTCGCCTCGAACTTATTCTTCACCTTTTCGAGCTCGTAGCTATCAGCCTGCTCCGACTTCAGCGCCTCGATCTCCTCCCATATTGCCGCCTCTGCCTCCGCCTCCGTCACTTCGGGAAGAAGCTGCGCTGTAAATAGGAACAACCCCGGGTCAACATCTCCTGTGATGTATGCGTTGACGCTCGAAAAGAGTCCTCGCTGTTTAACGAGGTGTTGATAGAGTCGTCCCGAGTCGCCCCCGGCTAAGAGATCCGACACTAAGTCTGCCACAAAAAACTCCGCGCTCCGTCGTCCTCCGACGTGAAAAGCGATGACAACATATGTTGCTGGAACATCGCGTTCGACCTCCACGCGCCGTGCCGCGCTCTGCTCGGGTTCAACCGGCAGTGTCACCCTCTCGGGCTCTGGCGTCACCTCGATACCTCCGAAATACTCCTCACAGAGGTCGAACATCTCCTCCTCCTCGATATCTGCCGAGACGGAGAGTATGCAGTTCGATGGTCTGTAGAATCGGTCGTAGAACTCTCGTACCTGCTCCATCGTTGCGCTCTCAATATGTTGAGGAGAGCGTCCGATTGTAGCCCAACGATAGGGGTGTGCCTTGTAACACATATCGCGAACTAACATCATCAAATCGCCATATGGTTGGTTCAAATATCGCTGTTTGTACTCCTCTATAACGACCCTCTTCTCCATCTGAAGCACCTCGTCGGTGAGTCTTAGTCCGCGCATACGGTCAGCCTCCACCGCCAGAGCCAACTCAATGTTCACTTTGGGGAGTGTTATATAAAAATCGGTATAGTCATTATTCGTGAATGCGTTGTTCTCGCCCGATGCCCCCTGTACGACACTATCAAACGAAGGCACTTGCTCCGTCCCCTTGAACATCAAGTGTTCGAAGAGGTGTGCAAACCCAGTCTGTTCGGGGTCTTCGTTGCGAGCGCCCACGCAGTAGAGCATATTCACCGCTGCGAGTTTGGAGCTATGGTCGCGCCCAACCACAACTCGTAACCCATTATTCAATACTTTCTCTTGGTAATTTATCATAGTGGAGACAAAGGTAATCTATTTTTTTCTGATAAAAAATTAACAGTTCGAGGGGAGGATCAAAAATCGCGCAAAATTGAATTAATTGGCTATATTACTGAAAAAATTAGAAAAAAATTTCTATCTTTGTGGGCAACGTACTTTTATGGGAACGTTTACACATACCTAGCAAAACAACAACATAATTATATTCTCATTTTTAACAACTAAAAAAAAATGGCAGAAAAAAAATTTATTACTTGTGACGGTAACTATGCTGCTGCGCACGTAGCCTATATGTTCTCGGAGGTTGCAGCAATCTACCCAATCACACCATCATCAACAATGGCAGAGCTCGTCGACGAGTGGGCTGCTCAGGGACGTAAGAATATGTTCGGTGAGACCGTAGAGGTTGTCGAGATGCAGAGCGAGGCGGGTGCAGCAGGTGCTGTTCACGGATCACTCCAAGCAGGAGCTCTTACATCTACATTTACAGCATCGCAGGGTCTTTTGTTGATGATCCCCAATATGTACAAAATCGCAGGAGAGCTCCTTCCGGGAGTATTCCACGTATCGGCTCGTGCATTGGCGGCTGCGTCGCTCTCGATCTTCGGTGACCACCAAGATGTTATGGCGGCACGTCAGACTGGTTTCGCGATGCTCGCTACATCTTCGGTACAGGAGGTTATGGATCTTGCCGGTGTTGCTCACATCGTAGCACTCAAGGCTCGTATCCCATTTATGCACTACTTCGATGGATTCCGTACATCTCACGAGATCCAAAAGGTGGAGCTTATCGACGAGGCTGCTCTTACAGCAATGTTCGACCGCGACGCACTCCGCGCATTCCGCGAGAACGCACTCAACCCAGCACACCCCGTTACACGCGGTACAGCTCAGAACCCAGATATCTACTTCCAGACTCGTGAGGCTAGCAACAAGTTCTACGACGCAGTACCCGATATGGTTGCTGAGACAATGGAGCAGATCTCTCAAATCACAGGTCGCTGCTACAAACCATTCACATTCTATGGTGCTGAGGATGCAGAGAACATTCTCGTCGCTATGGGATCGGCTAACGACACTATCAAACAGACTGTCGACTACTTGAACGCTAAGGGCGAAAAGACTGGTCTTATCGTCGTTCACCTATATCGTCCATTCTCGAAGAAGTACTTCTTCAATGTACTCCCATCAACTGTCAAGAAGATCTGTGTGCTCGACCGCACAAAGGAGCCCGGCTGTCACGCTGAGCCATTGTACTTGGATGTTGTTGAGATGTTCAACGGTATGGAGAACGCTCCGCTCGTTATTGGAGGTCGCTATGGTCTATCATCAAAGGATACAACTCCTGCTCACATCGTTGCTGTGTTCGACAACTTGAAGGCTGCTGAGCCAAAGGATCACTTCACAGTAGGTATCGAGGATGATGTTACATTCCTCTCATTGCCAGTTGGAGAGCCCATTATGTTGGGTGACTCGGGTACTTTCGAGGCTCTATTCTTCGGACTTGGTGCTGACGGTACTGTGGGTGCAAATAAAAACTCAATCAAGATTATCGGTGGTACAACCGACAAATATTGTCAAGCATACTTCTCTTACGACTCAAAGAAGTCGGGAGGTTATACTTCATCACACCTTCGCTTCGGCGACACCCCAATCACCGCTCCATACTTGGTAACGACACCCGACTTCGTGGCTTGTCACGTTCCATCGTATGTAGATAAGTATGACGTGTTGAAGGGTCTCAAAGCTGGCGGATCGTTCTTGTTGAACTCGGTGCACGACGCTGAGACAACTTGCGCAACGTTGCCTGACCATATGAAGGTATATTTGGCGAAGAACAACATCAACTTCTACATCATCAACGCAACGAAGATGGGTGTTGAGTTGGGTCTTGGATCTCGCACAAACACAATTATGCAATCTGCATTCTTCAAGATCGCAAATGTAATTCCTTTCGAGTTGGCGGTTAAGGAGATGAAGAAGGCGATCCTCAAATCTTATGGTAAGAAGGGTGAGGAGATCGTAAATATGAACTACGCAGCGGTTGACGCAGGTGGTGACGCAGTTATCAAGATCGAGGTTCCCGCAGAGTGGGCTGATATCGAGGTTAAGGCAGAGGCAGCTGTGGAGGCAGCAGGTACAGAGTTCGTTAAGAAGATCGTTCACCCAATCAACGCACTCAAGGGTGATGACCTTCCAGTATCGGCATTCAACGGTATCGAGGATGGTACTTGGGAGAATGGTACTGCGGCATTCGAGAAGCGCGGTATTGCAGTGAACGTTCCCGAGTGGATCGTCGACAACTGTATCCAGTGTAACCAGTGTGCTTACGTATGTCCTCACGCAGCTATCCGCCCATTCCTCGCAACAGACGAGGAGGCAGCAGCTTCGGGACTTGAGTGGAAGCAGGGTATGGGAGAGACTAAGATCTATAAGTTCCGTATCCAACTCTCACCTCTCGACTGTACAGGTTGTAGCAACTGTGTGGATGTATGTCCATCGAAGACAAAGGCTCTCGTTATGAAACCACTTCCAACAATGTTGGGTGAGGCTGCAAACTGGGATTATGTCACTAAAACTATCGGTTACAAGAAGGACTTCGACCCTCGCAAGAGCGTCAAGAACCTACAGTTCGCACAGCCATTGTTCGAGTTCTCGGGAGCTTGTGCAGGTTGTGGTGAGACTCCATATGTCAAGACTCTTACTCAGTTGTTCGGCGACAAGATGATGGTTGCAAATGCAACAGGTTGTAGCTCGATCTTCTCGGGATCAGCACCATCTACTCCATACTGCACAAACGACAAGGGAATGGGTCCTGCTTGGGCTAACTCACTCTTCGAGGATAATGCAGAGTTCGGTATGGGTATGCATATGGGTGTCGAGAAACTTCGCGACCGTTTGCAGCTCACTATGGAGGAGGCTATCGCTAACTGCGGATGCTGCTCTGAGGAGCTTAAGGCTGCAATGGGTGAGTGGATCGCTGCTCGTAACTCTACACTCGACTCTGAGGCTGCAACAGCTAAGTTGTTGCCACTCGCTGAGGCTTGTGACTGCGACTCTTGCAAGAAGATCGTCGAGATGAAGGAGTGGTTGGTTAAGAGATCACAGTGGATCATCGGTGGTGACGGCTGGGGATATGACATCGGTTTCGGTGGAGTTGACCACGCGTTGGCATCGGGAATGGATATCAACATCTTGGTACTCGACACCGAGGTTTACTCAAACACTGGAGGTCAGTCGTCAAAGGCTACCCCTGTTGGAGCAATCGCTAAGTTCGCATCGAGCGGAAAGCGTATCCGCAAGAAGGATTTGGGAGCAATCGCAATGACTTATGGTTACGTATACGTAGCTCAGGTGTCGATCGGAGCAAATCAGGCTCAGTTGTTCAACGTAATGAAGGAGGCTGAGGCTTACCCCGGACCATCGTTGATTATCGCCTATGCACCTTGTATCAACCACGGTATCAAGGGTGGTATGACTCGCACACAGACTATCGGAAAGGATGCTGTAGCTTGTGGATACTGGCACCTATGGCGCTTCAACCCACAGTTGGAGGAGCAGGGCAAGAACCCATTCGTAATGGATTCTAAAGAGCCCGATTGGTCTAAGTTCCAGTCGTTCTTGGGTCGCGAGGTACGTTACACTTCATTGAAGAAGGCGTTCCCAGCGGAGGCAGATGAGTTGTTCAAGGCTGCTGAGGAGAACGCTAAGTGGCGTTACAACGGCTACCAGCGTATGGCTAAGGCTGAGTTCTAGTCGATAGACTTTAGTAAAATAACGTGAGTTTGAAAATTATTTCGAACTCACGTTAAAATAGAGAGAGGGGTGATCTTTGGTGGATCGCCCCTCTCTTCGTCTGTATGGTGGATGTGTGTGTATGGTGGAGGTGTGTCGGTATCGTTGAGCCACGCCGCCTTACGCCAACGCTACGCGCCTCTCCTTTATCAGTTTCCTAAGGTTTATGAGGGCATATCTCATTCGTCCGAGAGCTGTGTTTATGCTAACTCCGGTCTGCTCTGCAATCTCGCGGAAGCTGAGGTCCGAGTAGTAGCGTAAATGCACCACTTCGCGCTGATCTTCGGGTAGGAGCTCTACGAGGTCTCGTACCTGTTGATGTGTTTCGATCGTTATGATCTGCTCTTCGGGGGCAGCTTCGGTGTGGCTCTGTGCACTGAGGATGTCATACCCTGCCTCCGCCTCATTTGTTACGGGGCGGCTTTTGAGAGATCGGAAGTAATCTATCGAGAGGTTGTGCGCAATGCGTAACATCCACGATAGGAGGCGTCCATTTTCGGTGTAACGTCCCTCGTCGATCATCTTTACGCTTTTGATAAACGTATCTTGAAGAATATCCTCTGCACGGTCGTTATCCTTCACCATAAGGCGAATGTAGTTACGTATTCGAGGTGTATGTCTCTCAATGAGAGTAGATATTGCCGTAGAATCGCCTGCTCTATAGTTGTCGAGCAGCTGATTGTCGCTAATTTTAAGGGTGCTCATAATCATTAACCTTTATAATTGTTATTCAGAGTAGAGCTTTCGCGATAGGCAATTTTTTTAGTTATTAGTGAATAATTATTGTGCAAGATATATATTAAATCTTACATCTCCAAATTTTTTGCGTTGGCTCAGCAAAAAAAAGAGCAAAAACTTCGCCAAAACAGCGAATCGAGATCTATTCTGTTTTGGCGAATGGTGTTGTTGAGATAGCGTGTCGCGATGCTCTACCTAAATCTCATCTGCATATTTAGGGACCAACATCCGGTTGTAAGTTGTGTGCCGAGGTCTCGAATATCTTTGCTAAATGTGTTTAACAACCCTGCGTCATACGCAAATCCAAATAGGAGGTTGTCATATCGCATCGAGATACCCATACGCAATCCAAAATCAGATCGACGAAACAAGCGTGAGTTTATAGTACCCTCATCTTCGATCTCGATCTCCTGCTTGTCGTAGGGTCGATAGAACTCGCCATCTCCCTCCAACGAACCCTGAAAAGCATATGCGTAGTATACTCCAAACTCGGGTACGAGTGCGGTATGTGTGCTGATTGGCATATCGAACGTCACGACAACAGGCACTTCGAGCCAGTAGCTTTTGAGGTGTGAGCGTCTGACATTTTCGAGGACGGTGCTACTGCGTGCCCCCTTCATCTCGACACTGAGACCCGTCTGTAGATATATCGGCATCTGGTCGGCAAGCGATATGTTGTAGAGGAGTGCAGCGTTGAATCCAGTTTGGCTGTTCGACGTGTAGTGAGGGTCGATCAAGTCGGCGAAGTTTGCGCCAATTCTTACGGAGAAGTAATCTTCGTAACTCTCCTGCATAGATGAAGTTTGCGTTACGCCATATATGACACGCGTAGCTGGTTTGCGTCTAGGTTGCGCAACAGCGACCGACGCGATCACAACAGTGAGGAGTAGAGATAGTAAAAAGTGTCTCATAATAAATAGGATTTAATAACTCGCCCCGAAGTTGTTTCACTAAATATAGATCTGGGAGGGGCTCGATGTTTATTATATATAATATATATATTATCGCCCCAAATCTTAACAATCTAATATTCACGTGTCGAGACAAAAAGTGCGCCATATATGGGCGACGCTATAAAAACGATTAATGATAAATGATTAGTGGTGATGTGTTAATAGTCTCTACCACTACCACTGCCCTGCGCGGGCGGCGGCGGAGTGCTCTCCGCGGAGCTTTGTTTTCGCTGCGATTGTTAATAGATTGATTCTCAATCTGCTATATATTGATAAATGTTAGATTAAAGCTCCGCTTTATCTCTCATTTCCCAATATATAGCTACGTAGGCTACGCCTACTATTAACAATCGAACATAAGTGTCTGTCCCAATCTAAAAGAGTTGATGCATCACCACTAATCATTAAACATTTATCATTAATTACTAGAGATCATTAACGCATCAGTACCAATTAGAAAAACGGAAGGGAATCTCACGATTGCCTTCCGCCCTCTGAGGGACAGACCCTCAAACTACTAACCCAAACTTAAATAAATGAAGAAACAAAACCAATTGCTTGGTTTCACTCTCTTTGTTGCAAAGCCTATGCCAGACTCTTTGGTACTACCATTTTTTTAATGATCTGTTGCAAGGCTCAGAAAAAGTTTATACATTTGTTCTTTATCAAAAGGGGAGGGTGAATCTAGACGATACTCCGCCCCATTAACGCGCCAGCAACTATGAATAGAGACAAAAACCTCCGCACGATTACCCACGACGAAAAACAACAACTCATCGAGAGGGGTTGTTGCGCTTCAGATTGGAGTGAGATATATGTTAGTGATGACTTCTCGATAGATCAACTCTCGGGGGTGCGTCTCTCGGGGCGTGTCGAGATTGGACGAGGTGTGCGTATTGTGGACTCCTATGTGGCGAACTACTCTATAGACGACGCTACAGTTGTCGAGGGTGTGACACGCCTTGAGTGCCGCCACGCCTCGAGCTTCGGGGTCGGGGTCGAGGTGAGCACGGTTAACGAAAATGGTGGTCGCAGCGTCGCCCTCACACCTCAGCTAACATCCCAAGTTGGTTACATATGGGCGATGAATCGTCACCGCACGTCTCTAATCGAGCGCCTTGGAGCTATGGTTCGAAGAGAGGCGGATGAGTGTCGCTCTACGATGGGACGTGTCGGTTCGGGGTGTAGAGTCATCGGTGCGAGGTTTATTCGCGAGGTGGCGATTGGTGATGATGTTACTATTGATGGTGCTTCGATGTTGGAGTGCGGAACGATCCTAAAGGGCGCTTATGTTGGTATAGATGTGAAGGCGAGAGATTTTATCCTTGCGGAGGAGTCGAGAGTCGACACGGGGGTGACTATTGAGCGCTGCTTTGTTGGTGAGTGTTCGATCCTAGCGTCTGGATTTACTGCTGTCGACTCGCTCGTGTTTGCTAACTCGCACTTCGAGAATGGCGAGGCTGCCGCAATATTCGCTGGTGCACACACCGTCTCGCACCACAAATCATCTCTCCTCATTGCTGGTCTCTTCTCGTTTTTCAACGCTGGGAGTGGCTCAAACCAGAGTAACCACCTCTTCAAAACGGGGGCTGTGCACCAAGCGATCCACTCCCGAGGGTGTAAGTTTGCGAGTGCAGCATATGTTATGGCACCAGCACGAGAGGGGGCGTTTACGATGATTATGGGTCGACATAGCCACCACCACGACACATCGGTATTTCCATACTCATATCTGTTGGAGGAGGGGGGTAAGTCGAAGCTTATTCCGGCTGCAAACCTCACGAGCTATGGCACACATCGCGACATTAGCAAGTGGTCGGCACGCGACAAGCGCAAGTTAAAACGCGACATAATCAACTACGAAGAGTATAATCCATATGTAACCTCTACGATGGTTCGGGCGATAAACACCCTCCATACGCTTCGCGACAGTAACGAAAAGGCAGATGAGTATCTTCACGAGAGGGTTACGATCCGTGCGTCGCACCTCAAACGTGGCGTTACGCTCTATAATAAAGCGATCGCAGCATCTCTGGGGGCAATGTTGTCACGAGGTGAGGCGAGTGGGGGAGTCTTCTCCGGAGAGTGGATCGACGCAGGGGGTGCATATCTACCTATGAGTTTCGTGGAGAGTGTTATGGATCGTATAGAGGGCGGAGAGCTCACAACACTTCAGCAGGTCGACACAGAGTTTAGAGCATTTGCCGTCGAGTATGATAACCACGCCCACCAATGGGCACTATCCTTGCTCGCGCAGATGATGGGTCACACCCCCTCTGCGGAGGAGGTCGCAACAACAATCGACTCCGCCAACAGATGTAGAGCAGAGTTTGAGCGCCTCGTCACGGTTGATCGAGATCGCGACAACTCTCTTCAGATGGCGGTTGGATATGGCAACGACTACACCGACCCACAAATCGTGGAGGCTGACTTTCGCGCAGTGAGAGGAGTTTAGACGGGTCGTGGTACACAATATGTATAGTATAAAATTAAAAATTAGAATATGGAGAGTGTAAAGACATTAATTATTGGTAGTGGACCGGCAGGATTCACCGCAGCAATCTATCTATCGCGTGCAAACCTTGCGCCAGTATTGTATGAGGGCATTGAGCCTGGTGGGCAGCTCACCACCACCACCGAGATCGAGAACTTCCCCGGCTACCCCGATGGAGTCGATGGAACACAGATGATGGATGATCTACGTCGTCAGGCGAAGCGATTTGGAGCTGATGTTAGAAGTGGTGTTGTGCGATCGTTGGATTTGAGTTGTCGACCCTTTCGGGCTGTTGTCGACGGAGAGCACGAGATCGAAGCGGAGACTATAATTATCTCTACGGGTGCTACAGCGAAGTATTTGGGACTTCCCTCCGAGATGCAGTATCGAGGTCAGGGTGTTAGTGCCTGCGCGACGTGTGATGGATTTTTCTATCGCAAGAAGGATGTTGCAGTTGTTGGAGGAGGAGACACCGCAGCGGAGGAGGCTACTTACTTAGCGACACTCTGTCGACAGGTCTACTTGATAGTTCGCAAGGATCACCTCCGTGCTTCAAAGGCGATGCAGAAAAAGGTAAAGGGGATGGATAACATTGAGATTATCTTTGAGAATAATGTGCGCGAGGTGTTGGGCGATAGCTCTGGTGTGACAAATGTAGTGATTGTATCTAACTCGGGGGAGGAGAGGATGTTGGATGTTGCAGGGTTGTTCCTTGCGATTGGGCACACACCGCAGACGAGCCTTGTTAGGGGTCAGTTGGAGCTCGACGCGGAGGGTTACATTGTCACTGAGGCAGGCACGTCGAAGACTACAGTTGAGGGTGTGTTTGCTGCAGGAGACGTAAAAGATCCGCACTATCGACAGGCGATTACTGCTGCAGGGTCGGGGTGTGTAGCGGCTCTCGACTGCGAACGATACCTACTACGTTAAATTTCGCAGGAAGAGATACGCAAGTATCTCTAGCACCGGTGGGGGTGCTATCCCCACCCGCCGGAGGCAGACCCCGTCAATACCCACTCGCCCCCATTGATAGGAAAGTTATTTTTCGCCGGAAGAGATACGTAAGTATCTCTAGCACCGGTGGGGGTGCTATCCCCACCCGCCGGAGGCAGACCCCGTCAATACCCATTCGCCCCCATTGATAGGAAAGTTATTTTTCGCAGGAAGAGATACGCAAGTATCTCTAGCACCGGTGGGGGTGCCA
>JBCQTT010000043.1:0-7409 GCA_047174765.1 Rikenellaceae bacterium
AACAATCCTCGTTTGCCTGTACTCTTAAAAATCATAGTAGTTGTGTTTTATATTACACTATAAAGATAGTGATAATTTATTGAATATCAAAACTTTAATTTTTAGAAGTCCCCTAAACAAAAAGATCATATACCAACAAACATTAAACATCAAATACACTAACTCCCCTATCACTAAGGGTATATTTTACCCCCGAGTCATCTACGACAACATCAACAACCAGATGTCCATTGGGAGATTTTAATTGATATCGTGCAGCCCAAGTATGGGTCGATATCGTAAGTAAAAAGATAATTAAAATTCGTTTCATTTTGTGATTAGTTAGTTAGTTTTTGTGTTCTGCAAGTTAACAAAAAGATCATATACCAACAAACATTAAACATCAAATACACTAACTGCCACAAAGAGTTAACGCCTCGCTATCTTCTGAATACACAGATCCAACAACTTGCCAACATAACGAGATCCATCTAATAGATAGTTCGAGTATACTCCATTCTTCTCGTATGCTCGCATATGATCTCTCAATATTTGTTTGTGAATACGAAGACCCGATGTCGACACACCTCCCATCCTCATTGTTACAAAATCTAGAGGTAGATACTTTATATCTATACGATTTACAAATATCAATCTAAGAAGATTTTCAAAATCCGCACCGACCTTAAACGAACAGTCAAATGTACCATATCTCTCATACACAGACCTCTTGCAATAGAATGACGGATGAGCTGGCATCCACCCCATTCGCATCTTCCACGGGCGAAATCCTGCCGACGAATAGTAGCGGACACACCGCCCCAAATCCGCCTCCTCAATAAAGTGAATATCTCCATATACGGCATCAACACTCTCCGTGTCGAAAGCCCTCGCAATCTGCTCCAGTACATCATTAGAGGTGTAGAAATCATCTGAATTGAGGATTCCAACGACATCTCCAGTTGCAAGTGCAATACCCTTATTCATCGCATCATATAGCCCTCGATCTGCCTCCGACACCCATCTCATAGCCCCATCGAAACGGGATTCATACTCCTTGATTATATCCACTGTATCATCTGTTGACGCCCCATCTATGACGATACACTCTATATCTTTATGGGTTTGACTCAAGATGGAGTCAAATGTATCTCGCAACGTATTGCCTCGATTATATGTAGCTGTAATTATAGAAATTTTCATCACTTACTCTCTCTTAATCTAATGAATACAGCTGGATTACCTCTATATATTTTATTTGCTTGCAGATCTGAAGATGCTACCGACATAACACCCAAAACAGCCCCTCGATGAAGCGTTACGCCCGGACAAACGACAGATTGTGCCCCGACCCAACAAGACTCCCCTAACTTTATCTCCTGCGTAATCAGATCAAACGTCTCACTCTTATAGTTATGATTACCACACAACAACATTGCCCCCTGACTAATACAGACGTTACTTCCGATGTCGATCATCACCAAATTATCAATCCACACACCCTCTCCAATCCACGTATAGTCACCCACCTTCAAGTTCCACGGATACTTTATGTTTACAGATGGTTTTATACATACTCCTCGACCTATTTTTGCCCCGAAAAGACGCAACAACACAACCTTCAATCCCGAAAACGGATTGAACGGATTGATGAGAAATAGCACATTAACAAAATACCACACAAGTCGAATAAACGCTCCTCGACCCGGATAGTAATAGGAGTTGTCATACTTAGATAGATCCATAACTAATGTTTGAATAGTTCTTTATATTGAGACAGCGCGGCACTGTTCTTACTGTAATTCTCCGCATATTGATATGATCTCTCAGCAAGATCTTTATACTCTTCAAAGGTCATATCGGCACACCGATCTATAACTGCCGAAAAAGCTCGCTGATCCTCCAAACTCAGATCCCACCCAACACCAAGATCTACAAGGTTGCGCCACGGAGTCTGGTCACTAATGACGACGGGCGTAGAGTTTAGAAGACTCTCAAAGATTGCGTGTCCAAAATTCTCCCCCGTTGTCGGAAGATACAACAGGTGATATTGGGTATAGTACTTAGATATTTCATCTGGAGTAACACTTCCCCTATAGTTAACAACAACATTTTTGGGTAGTTGCTCGATCACCTCGCAACATTGATGCCAATAGTCATCTGAATTTACCTGTCCATAAATATCATAGATAACTCTAGCTTTACAATACTTCAAACACTGTAGTGCGTATAGAGTATTTTTTTCGGATGAGATGCGCGCAAAACTCACAAGCCTTACTTCTCGTCCCTCTTTGGGTGTTATAAAGCTACTTGACACCCCCTTTTTCGGCAAGTTCTCAATCAACAGAACCTCATTGTTCTTGAATATTGACTCAATGTGCCCCCTCTCGGCAACGCTTGCCGCGTGGAACACCACCGATCGAAAAAGCCCTAACACCTTTGCTATCGTTAGATAAACCCTCTTCGGCATTGGCTTAACACAAAGAGCGTGTGGAGAGAGCATACCTCTAGCGGCAACAACAACCTTCCGAGGAGACAAAATCGACGATATAAACAGTGGCAACATCGAAAAATTACGCGAGTAGATACCATTTATATACCACACATCACAATCGATCTCTCTTACTATCCTCTTTATGGTTGAAAAATTTTGGTGCGACCTACTCAAATAACAGACATTTACCCCATAGTGTTTACCCCAACAATTTGGTGATATCGACTCATATGGTTTGTCATCATTATAGTCCATATCAGAGGTCAAAAGATAGATATCAAAATCATCTCGCAAGTGATCGACAATATTACGATTTGACGTAATAGGTCCTCCCGCCTTATATCCGGGAGAGAACCAATCTATGAATATCAAAACTTTAGGATTTGCCATAACTACGACTCTAATTAACGTGGGTTAGAAAATTGTAGTATATAATTCATTATATTGTGCCGATATCTTCTCCTCAGAGAATCGCTCTACATTCACCCTCCCCTTTTGGATTAAACCCTCTCGCAGCACTCTATCTGAGAGAACCCGTTGAAATCCCTCTCTAATCATATCCACACTGCAAGGGTCAACATAGTAAGCTGAATCATTCGCCACCTCCCTTAGAACCTCTATATCTCCAGCAATTACAACGCGTCCAACTGCATTCGCCTCTAAAATAGGAAGTCCGAAGCCCTCATATAATGATGGGAAACTCACAACATCACACCCCTCATATAACTTAATAACCTCACTATAGGGAAGGTCATAATAACTATCATAAATTATACCATATTGTGCCAACATCTCGACCTGTGGATCTGATAACTTCCCCAATATATTTAACCTACACGATATACCATCTAGAGCCTCGATCACTCGCTCTAGGTTCTTATTGCTTTTAGTTCCAACGTGGAGGATTGTTGGCTTCGCACCATTAAACTCACCCTCACAATAGTGAGCCAACGAATTGAATGGATTGTGAACAACACTAATCTTATCCTTAGCAAAGGGTATTACCGCTATTAACTCATCCCTCGTAAAGTGCGAAATAACAGTTATTCGCCTCACAATCAACGCCGGAAGCGTAAACCAAAAGAGCTTTATAATAGCCCGTTTTAGAGCTCCCCCATTGAGAGCCGACCCAATATCGTGTATCGTCAAGATCGTATCTCGACCAAGCACCAAAGCTATATAGTGTACATCCCCCGTGATATGGTTCACCCGACCTCTATTCTTATAGACAAAGATGAGATTCCTAACTATAGATATCACAGATACCCCCTCACAAGGTAACATAACTCTTTTATGTGATGTGAGCGATGTCAACGAATCGAATACTGTCTCGATACTGTTAACACCCTCCCTCTTCTTCCGGTAAAATAGTGTCGTCATATTCTTTCTTTATTATGAATGGAAGAGAATTAATTACTATCGCTGCAAAGATTGTAGACTTTACACTCCAGTTCAAAACCGAAATAAAGTTTATCTCTGCCTTAATAATATTGAAGCATATCAGCGGAATAAACAACAACCACAATATATTGTAGTTCATCGCAACCCTCTTTAGCTCCGATATAAGCAGTTGTATGGCAACACCCCACAAAAACATAAATAGACAAGCACCATAGAGTCCAAAATTACCATACGACTCCCCCAACAAACTTAACCCCATTGATGTGTTTTTCGAGACATTATATCCGGTAAAGTCTCGAAAATCCTGAACACTCTGCTCTCCGGCACCCTTCTTATTGGGGGCTAGGAATCGTGGGAGAAGGGTTGCCTGCACACCCTCTATAATTGTCTTCCCCTCATAAAAATCTTTTTGGTGAGGGATTCGACTATATATTCTACTGATTATCCACCCTTGATTAAATCTACTACTGATTTCCTCTGCAATATTCTTTTTATTATCGCTACTTATGCTCTCATAAAATAGCTGAAAAAACAACTCTACCCTATTACCCTTATAATCACCATACCAAACCTGCTCTCGATACATCGGTTTGACAACCTGCAAGAACATCACGCCAACCAATAGCCACGAAAAAACAAACAATCTACTCAGAGGTTGTATATTCCTAATAAAGAATAAGTTCGTCAATATAAACAACCCCCAAACCATAAGGTCGTGAAACGCCCCAAATGCAATACTACGCAGGAACAGAAAAGAGCAGACTCCCAATGCTATTCTAGTAGCTTTGTCGGGCTTTGCATACATATACATCAAGCAACCTACATAAACTAGGTTACTAAAAAGCACCTTTACAAAATTTATAATAGCGATGTCGATATTGATAAAAGAGAGTACCAACCCAACGCCAAACAGTAGTTTTGCATACTCCAGATGCTCCGCGCAGTAGTCGGATATCTGCTCCAACGTTACATTTCGACTATCTCGTCTAAACAAATATACACCAAGTGCAAAACTCAAAAATATAGGAATCGTAATCGACATATAGGTCTCGATCGACACAGACATTGGATACATCTTATTTTCGTAGCTATAGGATACGATCGGTGCTATTATCCACTGTATCGCCCCAATAAACAGAGCAATCTCACCCATTGGCATATTATCATCAACACGCATAAACAGGTCCGAGACAACAATGTAGGTCACAAAACAACCTATTGTACCCCATAACTCTAGACCAAATATAAAAACAGTTAGCACTGTTAATAGCAACGCCAGTAACAATACTGTTACTTGATGTTTAATATCTCCCATCTGCAATATCTAAATAAAATTTGTTGTATACATCCTCCGCAAAGAGCGGATAACTACTATTATCTACAACACGCTCCATCTGAGGAGGTGTAAACTGATCCATATGCTCGAAGTCAACACTCACCACATTCGGAGCGAATTTTGTCTTGTCAAGTTCGTCGATCAATGTCATTGTAGACGAAAACCATACGTCGAGCCCACAAATAAGATACTCATAAAGTTTATTCGTCTCATTATACTTAAAGTTTAGCTCCGTCGCCTTATACAATATTAACCCAACGTCGTAAGCTGACAGAACGTTCGGCATATCATCATATGCAACACCCCTCGGATAGATCGTTATATATGGAGAGTCTATCTTCTCAATCAACTCAACTACCGGTTTGTGGAAGTTAAACGAGTAAAAATCTATGGTATATCGTCCCTGCTGTGCATCAATCCAGTAACATAGCTCCTCAAGATACATATTATTTCTGGATAACGACCCAACATAGACCAACTTTGTCACACCATCCCCCCTATTTTCTTTTCGAGGTACGAACCAATCTTTGGGTGGATAGTTGGGTAATGTGTAGCACTTTGAGGGCTCTACTAGTGGATAATCTTTCAAGAAAAAGTCTATCCTATACTTATTCGTATGCGATATCCAACACGCTTTGTTGTAAAGATACTTTACCTCTATACTGTTATTAAAAGCCGACAGCCTCATTCCGGGCTGTTCATACTCCTCGCGTGTCATATATTCGTGATAATGAATAGCAACTTTGACGCGTCTATTTATAAATCTCTTATAGATATAAACGGGTAATGCCGATATAGATTCATAGTAGATAATCGTATCGGGCTTATCTTTCAACAACTCAAATAGCGTATAGATCAAAAAATATAGATATTTGAAGAGAGTCAAAACTCTAGAGTCAGAGTGACACGTATGAATCGGGGAACGAACATACCCCTTCATATCCTCTCCGATAGAGAAGTTATCTACACTTGAGGATATACACGTCACATTACACATTTGCATCAAACTCCTAAGCATATTAAATGCTGGAGGAAAATATGCAATCGCATAATAATGTATAATAAACACTTTTTTCACAAACTACCCTATAAATGATTGACTACCTATTTTTTATCCAATTATAACTACCTACAAAGAGATCTACAACAAAATCACACCTATTAATCGCCAAATAATAGAGCAATTTTGATTTAACACTCAACCTCGGATGTTTCAATATATGTCTATTTGTATCTTCGAACATCTTTAGGCTCTGTTCTCTATATAGTTTTGTTGGATGCAAATATACTATATATTTTACACTTAACTTCAAATATATTATCTCTTCTTGAAATACTTCATATAAATTTCGCTGTCGCAAATACTCCTCAAAGATCGTAATATAGATCATAAAGCTCTCAATCCTTACATCTACAAGGTCCGACTTCTTTTTGACATCCGTGCTAACCGTATCTTTATCCTTTCGCCTGTAGTGCAAAAATGCTCTAGGCAAATATACTATATCCGAAGCATTTAGATATAATTGGCATATCACAGCCGTGTCCTCCCAAACATCTACCCCTTTGGGGAATTTTATATCGCCAATCTCAAACAGAGACTTTTTAATTAACTTATTCCACAGAAAACCATCTGACTCTCCTCTAAATAGAGATAGAACACAATCGACACCACTACTTGGGACATAATGTTTCGTATAAACATCACATTGAACTGCGAGGTTATAAGAGGCAACATAGTAGTCACAAACCACAATATCGGCATCTCTCTGCTCCACAACCCGAGATAACTCCTCCAGCATATTCCCATCACACCAATCGTCGCTATCGACAAACAATATATATCTACCTTTCGCCTCATCAACACCTCTTTGACGCACCATAGATATACCGGTGTTTTCCTCTAGACGTATGGTTCTAACATTCAAATGGCTATATCTATCTACAACTCGATCGGCAATCACCATCGACTTATCAGGTGTTTTGTCATCAATAAGTATATACTCTATATTATCCGTTCGAGTCTGGTTAAACAGAGACTCAAGACATCGCTCAACATATAACTCTACGTTATATATTGGGACAATAACAGAAATATATGGGCTGCATTCAACCTGCAAATGCAACTGAATTCATAGTTAATATTTGTTTAAATTTTTCATTTGGTGTGAGGTAGCCGAGCCTTTTACGAGGGCGATTATT
>JBCQTT010000004.1:0-110841 GCA_047174765.1 Rikenellaceae bacterium
ATGGATTGAAAACAAGCTAAATAATCGCCCTCGTAAAAGGCTCGGCTACCTCACACCAAATGAAAAATTTAAACAAATATTAACTATGAATTCAGTTGCATTTGCAGGTTGAATGCAGCATTTGCAAATCAAACAACTATGACAAAAGTAGCACTAATCACAGGTATCACAGGTCAGGATGGATCATTCTTGGCAGAGTTTCTATTGGAAAAAGGATATGAGGTTCACGGTATTATCCGTCGCTCATCATCGTTCAACACGGGTCGTATCGAGCACCTCTATCTCGATGAGTGGATTCGCGATATGAAGAACAAGAAACTCGTGAATCTTCACTATGGAGATATGACGGACAGTAGCTCACTTGTAAGAATTATCCAAGCAGTACAGCCCGACGAGATCTACAACCTTGCGGCACAGTCACACGTAAAGGTGTCGTTCGACGTTCCAGAGTACACCGCTGAGTGTGACGCAGTTGGAACACTTCGTATGTTGGAGGCAGTACGCATCCTCGGTATGGAGAAGAAGTGCCGTATCTACCAAGCATCTACATCGGAGCTCTTCGGTCTCGTTCAGGAGGTTCCACAAAAGGAGACCACACCGTTCTACCCACGTTCACCATATGGAGTTGCAAAGCAGTACGGTTTCTGGATCACGAAGAACTACCGCGAGTCATACGATATGTATGCTGTAAATGGTATCCTCTTCAACCACGAGTCGGAGCGTCGTGGAGAGACTTTCGTGACACGTAAGATCACCTTGGCTGTAGCTCGTATCGCACAAGGTTACCAAGATAAGTTGTACCTCGGAAATATGGACTCACTTCGTGACTGGGGTTACGCAAAGGACTACGTGCAGTGTATGTGGATGATCTTGCAGCACGATACACCCGAGGATTTCGTAATCGCAACAGGCGAGTACCACACCGTTCGTGAGTTCACAACTCTTGCATTCAAGGAGGTAGGTATCGAGATCCGCTGGGAAGGCGAGGGAGTAGACGAGAAGGGAATCGACGTTGCAACAGGCAAAGAGTTAGTTGCCGTAGATCCTAAATTCTTCCGCCCTGCAGAGGTTGAGCAGTTGCTTGGAGACCCTACAAAGGCAAAGACCCTTCTAGGTTGGAACCCAACACAGACCTCTTTCCCAGAGCTAGTTAAGATTATGGTCCAGCACGATTTGAAGTATGTTAAGAAGTTCCACGAGCAGTTGGAGGTAAACTTGTAGGGGATGGAGAAATCAGCAAAAATATATATCGCAGGTCACCGAGGAATGGTTGGCTCTGCGATATTAAGAAACTTGCAAGCTAAGGGCTACACAAACTTCATCACACGCACCCACAGCGAACTAGACCTCACCTCTCAGGCTGAGGTAAACGAGTTCTTCGAGACCGAGAAACCCGACTACGTATTCTTAGCGGCAGCAAAGGTGGGTGGAATTGTAGCAAATAGCACCTATCCAGCGCAGTTCTTCTACGAGAACTCGATGATTCAGAATAATGTTCTGCACGCTGCGTACACAAATGGTGTTAAGAAACTAATGTTCTTAGGGAGCTCGTGCATCTACCCCAAACTTGCACCACAACCAATGCAGGAGGATGCCCTCTTGACAGGTCTGTTGGAGCAGACGAACGAGGCGTATGCTATTGCAAAGATCTCGGGAATCAAGATGTGCGACTACTACCGCAAGCAGTATGGCTGCGATTTTGTGAGTGTTATGCCGACGAACCTTTATGGCACGGGCGATAACTACGACTTGCAAAACTCTCACGTCTTACCAGCCCTGTTGCGCAAGTTCCACGAGGCGAAGCAAACGGGAGCAGCAGTAACATTGTGGGGTTCAGGCTCTCCATATCGTGAGTTCCTGCACGCCGACGATATGGCAGACGCAACTATCTTCTGTATGTTCAACTACTCGGACTATGGTCACGTAAATGTAGGATCTCAGTCGGAGCTAACAATCAAGGAGCTTGCTGAGATGGTAGCCAAGGTTGTAGGTTTTGAGGGCGAGATTGTTTGGGACTCAACAAAACCCGATGGCACACCACGCAAGTTGATGGACTCAACGAAGCTATATAATATGGGGTGGAAACCCTCTATCTCCCTTGAGGAGGGAATCGAGAGAACCTACGAAGAGTTTAAGGCAACGCTATAACTATTATACAATGCAAATAATCCTACTATCAGGAGGTTCGGGCAAGCGCCTATGGCCTCTGTCGAACGATGCTCGTTCGAAGCAATTTTTGAAGCTATTGAAGTCTCCAACCGGAGACTACGAGTCGATGGTACAACGTATCTCGCACCAGATTTCGGAGTCAGGTATCGAGGCAGATATAACCATTGCCACGAGTATCTCGCAATACGACTCTATCCTAAATCAATTAGGAAAGAGCGTTGATGTAGTGACTGAGCCCGAGCGCCGAGATACATTCCCTGCAATTGCTCTCTCTGCATCATATCTTATCAAGGAGAAAAAGTGCGATCCCAATGAGGTTGTAGTAGTTATGCCTAGTGACTCTTATGTCGAGGCAGGCTACTTCGAGACTATTGCGAAGATGGCAAAGGCTGTCGAGAGCGATAAGGTTGATATGGTGCTTATGGGAATTACCCCAACCGAAGCTTCGACAAAGTTTGGTTATATCGTTCCGAACAAAGCTACAAGCGATGGTGAACTAATTACGGTCAACCGCTTCACAGAGAAGCCCGATGAGGCAACGGCTAAAGAGCTAATAGCTCAAAATGCGGTGTGGAATGGCGGTGTATTCGCTTTCAAACTCAGCTATATTGCTAAGATTATCGACCAATATATCGTAGCCGATACATTCGAGGAGATCCGCAACAGATACTCAGAGTTTAAGAAAATCAGCTTCGACTATGAAGTTGTCGAGAAGGCATCATCAATAGGGCTTGTGCCATATAGCGGCGCGTGGAGCGACCTAGGAACTTGGAATAGCCTTTCGGAGAAGATCGAGGACACGACAATCGGTAACGCTACGGTTGCTGAGGGTTGCGATAACACACACGTCATCAACGAGCTTGATCTACCCGTAATATGCCTTGGCGCAAAAGACTTAATTGTTGCAGCAAGCCCCGATGGAATATTAGTAAGCAGCAAGGAGGCAAGCGTAAACCTTAAAGGTTATGCCGATACCCTCAAGGCACGCCCAATGTACGAGGAGCGTCGCTGGGGAACATATAAGGTTATGGGGCACGAACACTTCGAAGATGGTCATAATGCTCTCACAAAGCACCTTTTGCTCAAAGCAGGTTGCAACATCAGCTATCAATACCACAACAAGCGAGAGGAGATATGGACGTTTGTTGATGGCGAGGGTCTGTTGGTTCTCGATGGTGAGGTGATAAAAGTTGGTCGAGGCTACGTAGCTCATATCAAAAAGGGGCAAAAGCACGCAGTAAGAGCTGTGACCGACCTACAAATCATTGAGGTGCAAGCTGGAACAGATCTTGTCGAGGAGGATATTGTTCGACTTGATTGGGAGTGGTAAATCGAATTTATTAAATATACAAACATATGAAAATAGCAGTAGTAGGAACAGGCTACGTAGGTCTTGTGTCAGGAACATGTTTTGCCGAGGTTGGCGTAAATGTAACTTGTGTGGATATTGACCAGCGCAAGATTGATTCACTCCTCAATGGTGAGATTCCGATTTATGAGCCGGGTTTGGATGAGATGGTTCTTAGAAATCATAAGGAGGGACGTTTGAATTTTACAACTGACTTAACGTCAATTATTGATGATGTAGAGGTTGTATTCTCGGCAGTTGGAACACCTCCCGATGAGGATGGTTCGGCTGACTTGCAGTATGTTTTGGCTGTGGCTAAAACTTTTGGTCAGAATATTAAGAAGTATACTATTTTGGTCACTAAGTCGACTGTACCAGTGGGTACAGCAAAGAAAGTTAAGGCAGCGATTCAAGCGGAGCTTGATGCACGCGGCGTTGATATTCCATTCGACGTGGCGTCAAACCCCGAGTTCTTGAAAGAGGGAGCAGCAATCAAGGACTTTATGTCTCCGGATCGTGTGGTAGTTGGTGTTGAGTCGGAGGCTGCGAAGGAGCTTATGACAAAGCTTTACCGCCCATTTTTGCTCAACAATTTCCGTGTAATTTTCACCGACATCCCATCGGCAGAGATGATTAAGTATGCTGCAAACTCGATGCTCGCTACTCGTATCTCGTTTATGAATGACATCGCAAACTTGTGCGAGATCGTAGGAGCGGATGTAAATATGGTGCGTAAGGGTATCGGAACGGATACACGTATTGGTAGCAAATTCCTCTATCCCGGTTGCGGATATGGTGGTTCTTGCTTCCCAAAGGATGTAAAGGCTCTTATCAAAACAGCTGAGAAAGAGGGTTACACGATGGGCGTCCTCAAAGCTGTCGAGGAGGTGAATGATTACCAAAAGACTGTTGTATTCAATAAGCTGTCAAAATACTACGGTGGCGACCTACAAGGCAAAAAGATTGCTATCTGGGGCTTGGCATTCAAGCCCGAGACCGACGATATGCGTGAGGCAACATCACTTGTAACAATCCAAATGCTACGTGATGCAGGTTGTGAAGTAATCGTCTACGATCCCGTATCAATGGCAGAGTGCAAGCGCAGAATTGGCGACGTAGTTCGCTACGCAACAGATATGTACGATGCAACATTGGATGCTGATGCACTCCTCATCCTAACCGAGTGGCGACAATTTAGACTCCCAAGTTGGGGTGTCCTTCACAAGTCACTAAACAAGGCTCTAATAATCGACGGTCGTAACATCTACGATGCTGAGGAGGTTGTAAATAACGACTTCGAGTACTTCTGTATTGGTCGATAAACACTTATTACCCCTGTCAATCATAATTCCACACAAGACGTGGAATACCTGAATTTACCCGCACAAAAGGTTTGGACGAAAAAACCTTTTGTGCGGGTAAATTCAGTACGGTCAGCCGCTACGTTATTTATACATATACATACTCGTGTTGATGCACAGTGCAGCGATATGGAGAGTAGACGTTTAGGTTTAGTCGATCCGATATATATGAGAGTGCACGCTGAGCACGAACGCTATTTCCCGACTCGTCGAGGCGTGGTGAAAATGCTGCAATACCCATAATGCCCGGTATAACACCCAATATACCACCACCCACACCACTCTTTGCAGGTAGCCCCGTAGTGAACATCCAATCTCCCGAACGCTCATAGAGACCTACTGTTGCCATCATCGAGACTATGTGAGTTGTGAGGCTTGGCTTAAAGACCTGCTCTCGGGAGAGAGGGTTGACTCCGCTGTGGGCAATCGTGCCACCCATAATGGCGAGTTGCTGTGCCGATATGCCCATCGAGCATTGACGAGTATAGATGTCGAGTGACATATCGGGATCGTCGTATATTCGATCGTAATTTTTCAATAGCCACGCAATAGATTTATTGTTGAAGTTTGTCTCACTCTCCGACTTGTAGAGCTCCTCGATGAGAGAGAGTTTCGACGAGGTTAAAGATTGCATAAAGTTAGTTATAGCCTGCCACTTTAACTCTAGATCTCCCGTTGGGCTTATCATCGAGCAGGCAGATATTGCCCCAGCATTGACGAGTGGGGTAGAGGGGTGTTCCTGTTCGAGGAGTATCGCCATAATGGAGTTGAATGGGAGTCCGGTAGCATCTGCACCGATCTTTTGGAGAATGGTCTCGGCAGAGTGTTGATTCATCGCCAATAGTGCGGTGCAGACTTTTGAGATCGATTCGATCCCGAATATGAATCCGGAGTCTCCGATGTTGATAACCTCTCCATTGGTCATACATACCGATATGCCGAAGAGTGATGGATCTACATTTGCTAGATAGGGGATGTAGTCGGCACATTTACCAGAGTTGTCGTCAGCGAATTTTGTGTATGCTGCCTCTACAGCCTCTGTGACGAGTTCCGTAGAGAGTGTTTGAAATTTACTCATAATTATTTCTCTATTTTGTTGGTGTCGATCTCTTCGTAGTGGAATGGAGCGAACTCTTCACCCTCTGTACTTTTCCACGATGGTTTGCGCATTGCATATATAATAAATGGTGCTCCGACAACCACGACACAACCAATTATGAGAACCCCAAACCATACTGTGTTGCTGCCAGTTGAGATTTGGCTCGGAGGGATAAAACTCAACACAAATGCAAGTAGTGATCCGAGGAATCCCATACCCCCCAATATCCACATCAAGCCATTGCCGCGTCCCAATCTAAATGGACGCTCCACATCGGGCATACGATATCGAAGTACAATTGCTGCGGCAAACATCAACATATACATAATTAGATAGAGTAGAACGGTGAGCTGAGAGAGGATCTGGTAGAACGACTGTACGGATGGCATAACCACAAAAAGGAGACTAAGAAGAGTTACGAGCCCACCTTGAATGAGGAGGATGTTACGTTGAACACCAGCTTTGTTGGCACGTTGGAAGAATGGGGGGAGATATCCTGCACGTCCTACGGCAAAGATACCCTTCGATGGACCTGCAACCCACGTAAGTACACCTGCCAAGACTCCGAACATTAGAGCTATTGCAATGATTGGAGATGCCCACGAGAGATGGATGTAGCTTAGGTATTTGTCGAATCCGATGAGTAGAGATTGAGTAAGGTTGATCTCGCTCGAAGGTATGATAACCCCCACGGCGAATGTACCTAAAATAAATATTGCCACCGTTGCCAATGAACCCATAATGATAGCTTTGGGATAGTTTCGTTTTGGGTCGTCGACCTCCATAACGTGTATACCCATCATCTCCATACCGGCATAGAAGAGGAAGATACTACTCGCAAGGACTATGTTGTTTAGTTTCGTGAGGTCGGGGAAGAAGCTCTGTGTAAGATCGAGGTTGTTCTCTCCACCCGTTGCGAGATACACTATGGCGAGTGTGATAAGTAGTCCCGCAGGGATGATCGTACCGACAATACCGCCCCACTTACTGATCTTGCCGACCCATCCCAAACCTTTGAGAGCGATAAATGTAGCTGCCCAATAGATCGCTAGTACCACAAGTAGCGTAAAGGTTTTGTTTGATGCTACGGCGATGTCAGCCTTTTGGTTGAATCCTATAAATGCTAGTGACACAGCGCCAAAGGTAAGTACCGTGGGATACCAAATCGTCGACTCAATCCACTGTAACCATATTGCAAGGAATCCGGTCTTTGCACCGAACGCCTCGCCAACCCATCTGAAAACACCACCTTGCTTGTTGGAGAACATCGCCGCCAACTCCGCCGCGACGAGAGCCGTTGGGATCAAGAATACGAGAGCTGCAAAGAGATAGAAAAATGCAGATGAGATTCCATAAACCGCTTCGGACGCTAATCCTCGGAGGCTCACCACAGCTGTGACATTCATCACAGCCAATGTAATAACACTTAGTTTAAAGCCCGTTGGGCTCTTTTTTATTGCCATATTGTATTTTTTATTGATTATGTGCTACGGGTTGCAACTATCGTGCAAAATGGATGTGTTATAAGTTTTGCTTATGGTAGTATAAAAAAAGGTGATTGATTTTCTATTGCAGATCCCAAATTAATAGTTACCTTTGTGATGTGGAGGGGAGAGGCTTACAAGTCAACTCCATACATAAAACGAAAATACAAACTCAAAAAGATTAAAGTTATGTTGAAGAAATGGCGTTGCACCGTATGTGGATATATTCACGAGGGTGCTGAGGCACCAGAGAAGTGCCCACTTTGTAAAGTACCAAAGGAGAAGTTCGTTGAGTGCGAGGAGCAGGAGGGTGGTCTTTCATTTGTAACTGAGCACAAGCTTGGTGATGGTAAGGGATCTAACGCAGAGCTTTTGGATGGATTGATGGCTCACTTCTCGGGTGAGTGTTCAGAGGTTGGTCAGTATCTAGCGATGAGCCGTCAGGCAGACCGCGAGGGTTACCCAGAGATCGCTGAGGCTTTTAAGCGCTACGCTTTTGAGGAGGCTGAGCACGCTGCAAAGTTCGCAGAGTTGTTGGGTGACGTGGTTTGGGACACAAAGACAAACCTTCATAAGCGTATGAATGCTGAGGCTGGAGCTTGCGAGGATAAGATGCGTTTGGCTCGTATTGCTAAGGAGCAGAATCTCGATGCAGTACACGACACAGTACACGAGATGGCTAAGGATGAGGCTCGTCACGGAGCAGGATTCCAAGGTCTATATAACCGTTACTTCGGTAAGTAGTAGGGTTGGTAAGAAAAAAGGAGAAGTGATGAGGAGGGGTGAGTGTATGTAAAATGCACTCACCCCTCTTTGGCTTTATTGTCTACGCAGGAGCGTTACACACTCCACTACCCAGCGATATCCTGTACGTGCGAAGTTTGCAACCTCATATATTGTCGATAGTTCATCTCGAAGACGTTGCATACCGGGTCGTACAGAGTTGTTGTAGATGATGAGTGACACAATTGCCGCACTACCTCCAATGATGAGTAGTGCCCCAATGAGGGATCCAATAAGCTGTGCAAACCACAAAAGTAGAGCAATGAGTAACATTGTCGTAGAGAGAATTAGCAACACCGTAAATATAGCAAAACTACCGAGTAGATGATCGTTTGAGTTATCGTTCGTCATAGCTTGCTTGCACTATATATTCGCTCCCGGATCATTGCTTTCGACCATCGGATTCTCGCTCTTCTCCTTGTCGCAGTCGCATAGCCCCATCATACAACTGCATTTTTTCATATGTTCTTGAATCTGTTTGATGTGGTCGAAGATCATTGCTTTTGCATCTTTCTGCATCTCTACGCCAGTTTTTGGGGCGAGGAACATTGCTGTCGCTGCACCTACGGCTGCACCTCCGATGAATGAAGTGAGGATAACTGCTGTCTTTTTCATAACTTTACATTTTTAGATTTATAACTAATTTAGCAAAATCGGAATTTGCAAAGACCAAGCCAAAGAATTTATCGGTGGGTGGGGATTGTACCCCTTTTTATGGATTGTTGAATAGGGTAACTTTTTATGATAGCTACCTAACAGTTTGAACTATAGTTGTATATAGCTCCGCGGAGAGCAGCGGTAGAGATTAGTAGCTTAAAAGTAATTTTTTGGAGAAATTATAACTCCCCATATGTTATGAATATATCTTTTACGGGTCATCGGGATTTTGACGCAGAGCGCTTTATGGAGTTGCTGCGTAGTCATATAGTGCGGTTTTCGCAGTGTGGAAGTGTGACCTTTTGGTCGGGTATGGCTGTGGGGTTTGACCTTGCGGCGGCGGAGTGTGTCTTGGAGTTGCGCGATGAGGGGTATGACTTGAAGCTATGTTGTGTAGTCCCATATGTTGGGCAATCTCAATTTTTCAATAGGGTAGATTTGGAGCGTTATGATTTGGTTCTGCGACGTGCAGATCGGGTTGTAACACTTGCTGCGGATTATACTCCAGACATATTTTATCGACGCAATGACTATCTTGTGGAGGTGGCGGATCATATTATCGCCTACTATGATGGTCAGGCGAGAGGAGGTACGGCCTATACAATCAAACAAGCTCATAAAAAGAGAGTTGCCGTGGATAATATATATCCACAGCAACAATTGTCTCTCTTCTAGGTGATGAATATCCTATTTTTCGGGGAGCATAATCAACTCAATGCAGCGTTGTTGTTTGAGTATCTGTTGTGCCATCTTGCGAACATCTTTGGATGTTACGTTGCGAACGATATCCTCGTAATCAGAGATGTAGTCGAATCCATTCTCGCGGAGACTCTTTAGGAATGCAATCCAATTGCCATTCCGCTCCTTTGCGTTGACGAAACTCTTCAACAGATATTCGCGACATTTTGTCATCTGTGCCTCTGTTGCTCCCTCTCTGGCGAGGATCTCTAGTTGCTCAAAGAGTGTTGTCTGCATCTGTTCGAACTGCTTTTCGTTGGTGTCGTAGCTAATTTCGAGAGAGAAGTGTGAATAGGGACTCTTTTCGATTGATAGGTTACTATGTGCGCCATATGTTCCACCCATCTCCTCGCGTACACTGTTGAGAAGAAGATCGTTGAGTGCTGTTTCGTAGAAGTTACCAACGATAATGTTTCGCATCGTATACTTTATACCTTTGCCAGATATGAGAGTCGAAACACCTACTTTGGGCTGTTGCATTGGGACGCTGAACTCCTCTTTGATAATGCCATCTGCAATGCGGATATTATCATCTAGATACTTCATTCGTTTGTTGCTACTATCTGTTGGAAGTGAACCTATATACTTTTCAACTAATGGTTTGAGGCTCTCTAGGTCGAGAGTTCCAACCAATATAAACGTAAAGTTATCGGCATCGGAGAATAGTTGTTGTTGCACTGCGGCGAAGTCACTTAACTTCAATTCATCGAGGCTCTCCACATCCAAAAGGCGCTTGCGGAAGTGGTTGTCGAACACAACCTCCGTATATTTTTTGTATTGGATATAGTCAGGGTTGCTCATTTGATTTTCGAGACTCGCTCTGTATTGGCGTCGCAGAACCTCGAAATCGTCCTCCGAGTATCGAGGTGCGGTGAATCGTAGATAGAGCAACTGCATCATCGTTTCGATGTCGTTGGGCGAGCAGCTACCGCTTATGTTCTGTGAATATCCACCGACGCTATTACTTACACTTGCGATCTTTCCCGATAGTTGACGTTTGAGTTCCACGGCTGAAAACTCCGAGACTCCCGAGTTGGATAATAGTGATGCCAACAATCCACTAGCTCTATATAGAGAGTCTGGAAGTATCGACTTTCCACCATCTGCATAACCTCTAAGGAGTACCTCATCTGCCTTAAACTGAGTAGGTTTAACGATAACTGTGATTCCATTTGCGAGAGTCCACTCCGTCGCTTCATATAGCTCACTGTAGCGCTCCGACACAACTGGCGAGCCATTTAGTACACTCCCTTTGGGGAGTAGGTCGCGACTCTCACCACTCTTTTCGAGAGGTTCGATATCTGAGGCAAGAACTTCATCTATGATCTCCATTATTCGCTTCTCGCTAGGAGCTACTAGACCCTCTTTTTGTGGCATAGCAACCATAACGATGTGATTGTTGGTTGGATATAGACCGTCGATGGCGCTATTGATATCCTCTAAGGTGATATTCTCGATTAGCTTGGTGTCAATTTTCCACTCATCCTCAGCACTTGGTATCGCTGTGCCAAATCGAAAGTTCGATATATATTGCTGTACAAAAGAGTCGTTTTCACGATCGTTTCTGTTGGCATAACTGCGCTCAACACCTCGCAACACATTGAGTTTTGCACGCTCCAACTCCTCGTCAAGGAATCCGTGACGACGTACTCTTTCGATCTGTGTAATAGTCTCGCGCATTGCCTCTTCGATCTCTGTCTCGTCGCTCTGGACATAGTACGATGTTGCAGAGAGTGTGGGGATAACCCCTACGCGCCCAATTCCCATATAACCATCCAAAATTGGAGCATTGGGTAACATTGATACCTCCGACAGTCGCTCCTGTTGCATCATTGAGATGAGCGTCTCGACCATCTGTTCGCGAGCTGTGGCGAGGGTTTTGTTTTGAGACTTTTCTCGCTCCCTACGCTTCATAAAATATTGTATCTGAGTGTAGGTCTGCTCTGGGTCGGTGAAGATCTTGATGATTGGCTCTTCGTTATCTATGGTGTAGATCGTCTCTTTCTGTGGAGCATCTGCTGAGGGTGTAGGGATCTCACTGAATAGCTCCTTTACGCGTTGTTCAACGTGGTCAACATCAATATCACCGACAATAATTATTGCTTGGTAATCTGGACGATACCACTCGTGGTAGAAACGAGTAAGCGACTCTGCCTCGAAGGAGTCAAGCCCCTCTAATGTGCCAATAAGGTTTCGCTCCTCGTACTTTGTGCCGCGCCCTAGTGTCTCGATCAGAGACATCGTTTGACGCCATCCAGCACCATCGCGAGTTCGTAGTTCCTCCTTTATAACACCTCTCTCCTTGTCGATCTCCTCCTTGTGTGGTTCGATGAAACCTGCCCAATTCTGTAGTATCAATAGGGCACTGTCGATCACCATCTCACGTGTCGATGGTACATCTTTCATCATATAGACCGTATTATCCCAACTCGTGTAGGCATTTAAGTTTGCACCAAACTTAACGCCGATACTCTCCAGATACTCGATCATCATCTTTCCCGGCATATCGCGTGTGCCGTTGAATGCCATATGCTCTAGGAAGTGAGCCAATCCCTGTTGATCGTCATCCTCTTGGATCGCCCCTACGTCGGTTATGATATAGAAGTTTGCTTGACCTTTGGGTTTGGCGTTGTGACGAATGTAGTAGGTGAGCGAGTTGTTGAGCCTCCCACGGCGAAGTGCTGCATCATCGGGTATGATTACCTCGTCGAGCGACGATGAGGCGATCGTTACCTGTGCAATTATCGCGCATAGTAGCGTAAGAAATAGATAGGCGCGTTTCATATCTTTGTGAGTTTACTTTTCGTAGATATCATTCAAAATGTGTGCTAAACGAACTCCTGCGTAGAGTAATTGTTGCTCAACAATGGGGGTATATTTAACCATATAGTCATAAAATATACGCGTCTCAGCAGGTGTGTCACGGTATATCTCTTGTGCGACTCCCTGTGTTTGTTCGACCCAATCCGCCATATCGCCACTTACGACTATAGCCTCTTGCTCATCACTCAATCTATCTAGTTGTTGTTGCCACTCGGTGTAGCTCCACTCGTGTGCTCCCATCACAATGTTGTAATCCCACGCGCTATGGAGAGTTGTGGAGTCGACGAAGTAGACAACAGGGATTTTGTTACCTCCTTGGTCACCAAGACGACCTATGTGCATTGGTTGGTGCATATCTCCGATCAAGTGGATCAACATCTTGAGGGCGACACTCTTCTCCTCTCTACTCGACTTGTTGTTGCGCAACGTTGCGATAGAGATCTCTGAGGCTGACAATACATCACCCTCCTTCACTCTCTCCATTGTTGCTACACGGTCGCGCTTCTCCATATTCATATAGTGCCACGTCTTGGTATGTTTATATTCGCTAGTGTTGCTAGCGCTATCTAACCAACTTGAGAAGTAGACCATCGAATATCCATCTAAGAGGTCTGTTACATTTTCGAGTGCCTCTGGTGAAAGATTGCACTCCGCTATGTAACATACAACATCGTGACCTCGTTTCCCCCAACCGTAGCTGTTGTTTACAGCCATCAGTAGGGTCAATAATAAAAAAGTAATACGGCGCATATTGTTTTTTTATTGATTCATCGTTGCTAAGAACTCCTTGTTGTCCTCCGTAAGGCTCATCTGTTTTTGCAAGAACTCCATCGCCTCCACAGTTGTCATATCGGATAGATACTTGCGTAGAATCCAAGTGCGATTTAGAACCTCTTTGTGTAGAAGAAGATCTTCACGGCGTGTTCCCGATGCGATAACGTCGACAGCAGGGTAGATTCTCTTGTTTGCGAGTTTACGATCCAGTTGTAACTCCATATTTCCTGTACCCTTGAACTCCTCGAAGATAACCTCATCCATCTTCGACCCGGTGTCGATTAGTGCCGTTGCGATGATTGTGAGTGATCCCTTCTCCTCGGTGTTACGTGCAGCACCGAAGAATCTCTTCGGTTTGTGGAGTGCGTTTGCGTCGACTCCACCCGAGAGAACTTTTCCCGAAGCTGGTTGTACAGAGTTGTAGGCACGAGCGAGGCGTGTTATTGAGTCGAGGAAGATCACTACGTCGTGTCCACACTCCACCATTCGTTTTGCCTTTTCGAGAACCATCTCAGCAACTTTTACGTGGCGTGATGCCTGTTCGTCGAAGGTCGATGCAACAACCTCAGCCTTTACCTTGCGCGCCATCTCTGTAACCTCCTCTGGCCGCTCATCTATCAACAACACAATCATATAAGCCTCAGGATGGTTGTCTGCAATTGCGTTTGCAATAGATTGAAGTAGCATCGTTTTACCCGTCTTTGGCTGCGCAACGATTAGAGCACGCTGTCCCTTGCCAATTGGTGAGAAGAGGTCGATAATTCGATTGGATAGACTATTGTGTGTACCTCCGGTGAGTCTAAACTTCTCACTCGGGAAGAGAGGTGTCATATACTCAAACTGTACACGATCGCGTATATAGTTGGGCTCTAATCCATTTATCTCGTCGATTTTGATTAGTGGGAAGTACTTCTCTCCCTCTCTTGGAGGGCGGATTGTACCCCTTACAGTATCGCCTGCTTTGAGAGCAAAGTTCTTGATTTGATTTGGTGATACGTAGATGTCGTCGGGTGAGTTGAGGTAGTTATAATCTGCCGAGCGTAGGAATCCATAACCATCTGTCATAATCTCCAAAACACCTTCACCCTCGATCTCTCCCTTGAAATCATCCTTTGTGATGGGGGATGGTGAGGGTTGGTTTTGTGGAGACTGGTTGTTGTTCGGATTATTGTTGCGTCCTCCTCGCTGTTGTTTTGGCTGTTGTTGAGGTGTTTGCTGCTCGTTAATCTCTGATGTTGTAGGTATTTCACTACTCTCATTTGTTATCTCATCAGAATTTACCTCAACATTATCCTCTGTTATAAGAGGAAACTCTGGATGGGGTGCGGCTGACGCCATACGTGGTCGTCGACCTCGTGGTTTCGGTTTCGTCTCATTCGAGGATTCAGTTGTCTCTCCATTTGCGTTGGCAACAGCTTCATTATTAGCATTTTTAGGCTTACGACCTCGTTTGGGTTTGGGGGTCTCTGCTGTGTTGATAGGGGTGCTACCATCACTAACCTCTATGATCTTTGACAACAATTCACTTTTGCGAACATTCACGTTTCGCACACCCACAGCTTTCGCAATGGTCTTTAATTCGGCAAGACTCTTCGTCTCCAACGCCTCTAAATTTTGCATATATCTACTATCTGATTTTTACTCCTTACCTGAACAGGTACGGTTTAACACTCACAAAGATAGTGCTAATTATCACAAAAACAAAAATATTTCCACTTAATTTGCCTCAGATGTGCGACTTGCATCTATAGCCCACGGTTCTAGTTCCCAACCGCTGCTATAGGTATTCGAACTAGGTTCACTTGTGGTGACTCCGGAGTAGTAGTTGATGTCGCTCGTGCCCGAACCTCCGAGATTGCTATAGAATGTTGGAGTGTGTAATCGACACTCTTCGGGGAATGCTAGGTCAAATTGCTCCTCAAAGATTGCTAATGCCTCAGTGTCACCATCGCCAAATGTGGTGATGTACTCTCCGAGGTCGAAAAATAGGTGGTTTGTATATCTCTCGTAGCATTGGATATTAGCTAATTCGCTACTAGTTGCCTCGCGTAGATGCAAACCTCCCACGATGAGAGCTAACTTTTTCAGCTCACTAGTGACGCACATTGCAATTGCCCCGGAGTTTTTACTTACCTCCGTGGAGTATGCATAGTAGTTGTAGTACGCCTCACACACCCCTACAAGGTCGTAATTCTCGCCATCATTTGTGAAGAGAAACGGAACAACAGAATCATAAGGAAACCCTTTACCCATTATCTCACAGGGTGATGCGACGATGTAATCACTACAGTTGCGGAGTCGGTAGTAGACCTCTATCGAGGACATAAGGCACGCGTCAAAAATGATATATCCAAAACGAGTGTTGCTATCCTCAATAGCCAATCTGAAATCCTCAATATTCATCCAACCCTCATTTGCTCCGGTAGTGGTGGTGTTGGATAGTCCCAAATATCTAGTTACTACATCTTGATTAGAGAGGTAGGATTGGAACTCTTCGACATCTATGTTTGTGGTAGATTTTTTGCCAGCTACGAGTTGGCTAGATGTTGTGTCATCCTCATCGGTTAGAACCCACCCCATACCGTGGCTGCCGATAATGAGGTTCATCTGGTGTAGAGGTTCATCTTCAGGGAGGTTGGCAACGCTTTTGACCTCTTCGATTACCATTGTTATTGACCCTCGGGATATCGACTCAAATGTTTCGTAGTTTTTGATCTCTATAGATTCACATTCGTTGCCCGATTTTATTACTTGATAGAGCGTAGCCCCACCAGAGGTGTCGGGTAGGCAGTAGTAGAATGCACCGTTTTTACCTAATGCCCCATTCACTATAGCCTCCTCAATATCAGATATATTGCTGTTGTAATATGATTTGAGGTGTGTTCCCATAAAGTACATTAGCGTAGTTTGACTAGCGCTATATAGATCTCCCTCCTCCTCTTTCGAGCAAGATGCAACAAGAGTTGATAGAGCAACAATTATATATAGGAAACGCCTCATTTTTTTCGTTGGAAATATTAGAAACTGTTTAGATTTCTCTCATCTATTTTACTAAGTATCTGTCACTTCACTTTTCTCTTTTTGCAATTCTAGTGAGAAAAACTTAAACAGATTCTATTTATACTCCTTTGGTGGGAGGTTGTTGAATTGCCAAGTGCGATCGCGTTTATATGTTACGCTATCGGGTTTGTTCCAATATATTCGTCCGAAGTCGAAGTAGAACCCTCTGATTTTATTGCCATCTACCTTGCGCGATGCGACTAGAGGTATAAACTCAACAGTTCTCGACACAACCATTGCGTCACGATGTGAAATATTCTCCGCTGCCAACAGGTCCAACGCGTGGTCGAACATTATTATATGTTGTGGAGAGTTCTGTTTTATGCCGCTACCCGAGTTTTTTATCACAGCAAGGATCATCTCGACCCTTTGTGCCGCAGCGATCTCCTTATCCTTTTCGCCCAATGCTCCATAGGCGTAGGCTAACATATTCCACACCTTTGGGTTGAATGGGTCGTGGATCAAGGCGTCATCTCCCGCCACAACTAGATCTCGAAGCACATCTGGGTTGGGGGAGTCGATGTCGAGCCCCGAGGCTAGAAGTAAGAATTTATCCATATGTGGATTTACCGCGAGAGGTTTGTATTGCTCCTGATAGGCAAATCCGTAATATAGATAGTGGTAATTCTCCAACGTTAAGGTGGGGTCGCCCACCTCGTAGCGGAGTTGTAGATTTGGATAGTAGTTATCAGATTTGGGAGAGCTGATCTGCTCCACAATGTCATCTTCTACGGGTATTGCTGCCCGTAGAAGCGTTAGTGACATTATTGTCACGACCACAAAACTTATCCCTCCTCTGATTAGATACTTCATCCTTTAGAATCTATTGTAAATTTCTCTCATCTATTTTGCTAAGGATCTGTCACTTCGCTTTTCTCTTTTAGCAATTCTAACGAGAAAAACTTAAACAGATTCTTATAAATAAACAATTAATATAGATCGTATTTTGCGATCAACTCTTTCAATCTCTGCTCTAGTGCGGGAGTTCCCGACACAAGAGGTAGTCGCATTCGATTCTCAATAAGCCCCATTGTACTGAGTGCACACTTCACACCTGTTGGGTTTCCCTCAGCGAAGAGTGCGTCAACAGCCTCCGACATCTCAGCAAAGAGCGCCTCAGCCTCCTCGTACTTACCCTCCTTTGCGAGATTTATCGAACGCATAAACTTTGTTGGGAATGGATTTGCTGCAACCGAGATCACACCGTCGCCACCCCTACGCATTATATCAACAGCTATGCCATCATCTCCCGCCAAGACCAAAAAACCCTCGGGTCTGTTGTCGATAACGTTCTGAATCTGCTCGATATTGCCCGAAGCCTCCTTGACACCAATAACATTGTCGAAGTCACGAGCGATACGAAGCGTTGTCTCAACACTCATATTAACGCCCGTACGTCCTGCAATATTATATAGAATGATTGGAACAGGTGAATTTTCTGATACGACCTTGAAGTGTTGATACAACCCCTCTTGAGATGGTTTGTTGTAGTATGGGGTAACGCTCAGAATCGCGTCGACACCTCTTAGGTCGAACTCTCGTAGTTGGTCGAGTACCTCCGACGTTGAGTTGCCACCGACACCCATCACAACGGGTACACGTCCTGCAACGTGGTTGGTGATATACATAGCGATTACGGCTCTCTCTTGAAGATATAGAGTGGGTGTTTCGGCAGTTGTGCCGAGTGCTACAATGTAGTCGACTCCTCCATCGATAACATAATCGATCATTCTTGCTAGTGCCGTATAGTCGACACGCCCCTCGCTTGTAAATGGGGTTACCATTGCAACTCCTACTCCGCTCAAGTTTTTCATCTTACTCAAATTCTATATTTTGATTTTATTATTATCCGATATGTTGTGCATAGCGCAACTGCAAATATAGGTAATATTTTCGATAAATTTAGAATCTGTTTAAGTTTTTCTCGCTATAATTGCAAAGAGAGATGTTGCTTTGATTTTCTCTCTTTGCATAAGGCGCATAGCGGTGCCTATGTAACGTAGTGCAAAAAGAGAAAAGTGAAGTGACAGATCCTTAGCAAAATAGATGAGATAAATTTAAACAGATTCTTAGAATGCGCACCGTAAATTTGATATGATAACAAAGAAAATTACCGAAGTGTCACCCTGTGGGTCTGACTCTTCGGTAATTTAAGTAGTGTAGAATAGATCTGGCTTACTAGATCTATAAAAACTACCACGGAAATGTAAACAAAACATAAAAACAACCTCATCGTAGAGTGCGCTCTCTACAGTTACAAAAGTAGACTATAAAAGTAGAATACGCAACCGCTATATTTAGGTAAATTGAGGGGTTGTAACTATATGTTTTTAGCAATTATTAGTTAAATAGTGTGTTTGTCGTTGTTTATTCCGATATTTTTTGCGTAAGTTTGCGTATAAATCTAAAAATAGTTATGGAACTAAACTTCACAGGTATTATCGTTGCCGTTGCAACATTTCTTATAATAGGTCTCTTTCACCCAATTGTCATCAAGTCGGAGTATTATTGGGGCGTAAAGTGTTGGTGGGCATTTTTGGTGCTGGGTATCCTGTCACTTATTTTGTCGCTTATTATTGCCAATTTCTACGTCTCGATGATTTTGGGTGTCTTGGGTATCTGTTTTCTTTGGTCTATACTAGAGATCTTCGAACAGCGAGAGCGTGTGAACAAGGGGTGGTTTCCGCGTAACCCCAACCGACGTGACTAACTCCTCGGTGGGGTTAGGGGTGTTGGTTGTTCCGACCATATCCAAAAAATCTCGTTCCGAGATTATCTGTATGCCGAGTTTTTGAGCTTTATGTAACTTTGCGGGTCCCATCTTCTCGCCTGCCACAAGGTAGTTTACATTTGTCGATATAGCTGCTAGGTTGCGTCCTCCGTTGAGCTCTATCATCGCTTTGAGTTCGTCGCGACTATATTCGGTGAATTTACCCGATATGACGAAGCTCATCCCCTCGAGTGATGTTGAGTGCAGCTCTTGTTGTTCGCACTCTAGTTGTACACCTGCATTTTTGAGCCTCTCCAAGATTGTGCGATTCTCCTCGTCGGCGAAGTACTCTTCGATTGAGAGGGCGATCTTCTCACCCACCTCCTCTGTTTCAAGAAGCTCCTCGCGTGATGCCGCGATCACCTTTTCGAGTGATCCGAAGTGGCGTGCGATATGTTTTGCGGTTGTCTCACCGACGAACCTAATGCCTATTCCAAATAATACTCTCTCAAATATAACGCTCTTCGATGCCTCGATACTTCGGATGATGTTCTCCGCCGACTTTGCGCCGAGTCGAGGTAACTCCGCCAATACATTGGCTCGTAGGTCGTAGAGGTCGGCAATGCTCTCAACCAAACCACGCTCATATAGTAGTTCGATGGTCTCATCACCCAACCCATCAATATTCATCGCCTTGCGACGGATGAAGTGGATGATGCGTCCAACAATCTGGGGTCGACAGTGAGTTGAGTTGGGGCAGTAGTGTTTAGCTTCGCCCTCATATTTTACGAGGGTTGTTCCGCACTCGGGGCACGACTCTATGTATTTGAAAGGCTCGCTGTCTGCACTGCGTGCAGAGAACTCAACCCCCGTAATCTTGGGGATGATCTCACCACCCTTCTCGACATATACCATATCGTCTAGGCGAATGTCGAGTGCTGCGATCTGCTCTGCATTGTGTAGTGATGCGCGTTTAACGGTCGTTCCAGCGAGTAACACCGGTTCGAGGTTCGCTACGGGGGTTATAGCTCCCGTTCTTCCAACTTGGAAGTCGACACTTTCGAGACGAGTCAGAGCCTCTTCAGCCTTGAATTTATATGCAACAGCCCACTTTGGAGCTTTTGCGGTGTAACCTAATGCTCGTTGATCGGCATATCGGTTGACCTTTATAACTACACCATCTGTGGCAAATGGTAGGTCGTGTCGAGCCTTATCCCAATGAGATATAAACTCCTCGATCTGCTCCACGTTGCTACATAGTTTTCGAGAGTCTGAGATCTTGAATCCCCACTCCTGCGCCCTCTCCAACGACTCCCAATGGGACTCAAACGGTAGGTCGCGACCCACAACTTGATATAACATACAATCCAAACCTCGCTTTGCGACGATTGCCGATGATTGTAATTTTAGGCTTCCTGCCGCTGCGTTTCGTACATTAGCAAAAGGTGTCTCACCCGTAGCTTCACGCTCTTCGTTGAGTTGGTCGAAGCTCGAAAAGGGTAACAATATCTCGCCGCGTATCTCAAACATATCAGCCCACCCCTCGCCGTGTAGCTTTAGGGGTATTGTGCGTATTGTGCGTACGTTGCGAGTGACGTCATCACCTCGAACGCCGTCGCCTCGTGTCACGGCACGAACCAACGCTCCCGACTCGTAGGTTAGAGATATCGCAGTGCCATCAAACTTTAATTCGCAGACAAACTCTGTCTCGCCGACCTCCTTCGTGACGCGATCCACAAAGTCGCGCACCTCCTCCGCAGAGTAGGTGTTGCCAAGTGATAGCATTGCGAAACGATGCTCCGCAGATGTAAATTCACTTGTTAGGTCGCTGCCGACCCTCTGTGTTGGGGAGTTTGGATCTGCGAACTCGGGGTGCGCCTTCTCTAATTCTGCGAGTTCGCGCAGTAGTTTGTCGAATTGGCGGTCCGATATTTCGGGTTGCGCCAATACATAATATTTGTAGTTGTAGTGATTTAGCCTCTCTCGGAGCTCTTCGATTTTTCTTTGCATCTATATATACATATGTATTTGTGACGTAAAGGTAGATATTTTCATAGAAATTGAGAAATATTCGCACTTTTTTTTACAACTAATTAAATTTTGCTTATACTTGCAAAAAAATAGGACAATAAGTTAGAAACACATAAGAACAGAGTTACAGAGATGGCAATTTCCAAAGCACCCCAAAAGAGAATAGTTACAAGTTTTCATAACCTGAGTGTTGAGCTACAGGAGATGGTAAAGGAGAAGTACCCACTAGGTTTTACGGAGGCAATGATGCGTATCGACAAACCGAATGGCGATTTTTTCTATGCAGTATCACTCTCTACGGATGAGGTAGATTATATGGTTAAGATTGATGTTAAGATCGACGACAAAAGTCACGAAGAGGATGATAAGAGCTATTACGATGACGACATAAAGGATGGCGATGAAATTGGAGAGTCACCCGATGGAGACGACGACGATGATCTATAATCTTGTATATTAGGGTATTATTATGGGGTGCTGAGGATTTGTCGGCGCCCTATTTTGTTGTTTAACCATCGAGGGTCAAAAAAATAGTAAAATAGTTAGGTATTGAATAATATTTTTTTCGTATCTTTGAAGGCAAAAACGTTTTTTTGCGTCGCGTAACTAGCGCGATAAAAACAAATATTATATAATGAAGAGAGTAGATGTAATTTTAGGTTTGCAGTGGGGCGATGAGGGCAAAGGAAAGGTTGTCGACGTACTCACTCCCAACTATAAGGTAGTAGCACGTTTTCAGGGTGGACCAAACGCTGGTCACACTCTATTGTTCGATGGTGAGAAGTATGTCTTGCGATCTATCCCCTCGGGAATATTTCAAGGCGACAAGGTTAATATTATCGGCGGTGGAGTAGTGCTTGATCCCGTTCTCTTTCAAGAGGAGGCAGAGTCGCTCGCAAAGAGTGGGCACGACCTAACAAAGAGACTCTATATCTCGAAAAAGGCACACCTTATTCTCCCAACACATCGCTCTCTCGACGCAGCGTATGAGGCGGCAAAGGGTGCTGGAAAGATCGGAACGACAGGTAAAGGTATCGGTCCAACTTATACGGATAAGGTGTCGCGTAATGGTGTTCGTGTAGGAGATATCTTCTTGAACTTTACGCAGATATACAATAAGGCAAAGAGTCGTCACGACCAGATCCTAAAATCTCTTAACTACGAATACGACGTAACAGAGTTGGAGGCAAAGTGGTTCGAGGCGATCGAGTTCCTCAAGAAGTTTACAATCATCGACTCGGAGCAGACGGTGAATGATCTAATAAATGACGATCAGCCAATCCTTGCTGAGGGTGCTCAAGGTACTCTGTTGGATGTGGATTTTGGTTCATACCCATTTGTTACATCGTCGAACACGGTTTGTGCAGGTGCGTGTACAGGTCTTGGTGTAGCCCCCAATCGTATTGGTGAGGTGTTTGGTATCTTTAAGGCGTATTGTACTCGTGTTGGTAGCGGACCATTCCCTACGGAGCTTTTCGATGAGACTGGCAAGCAGATGCGTGACATAGGACACGAGTATGGTGCTGTAACAGGTCGTGAGCGTCGTTGTGGGTGGTTGGATATGGTGGCACTTAAGTATGCTATTATGATCGACGGAGCAACACAGCTTATTATGATGAAGTCTGATGTGATGAATACATTCGAGACAATCAAGGTTGCTGTAGCATATGAGATTGATGGTCAGCGCACGGAGGTCTTCCCATACTCTGTAGAGGGTGAGATCAAGCCAATCTATAAGGAGTTCAAGGGGTGGCAGTGTGATATCTGCAACGTTAAGAACTATGAGGATTTCCCTGTAGAGTTCAAGGAGTATGTTGATTTTATAGAGAAGGAGACTGGTGTGCCAATCAAGGTTATTTCAGTAGGTCCTGATCGCGAGGAGACGATTATTAGATAAAGGAGATACGAGTAGATATCTTGAAGGCACTAGTGGAGGTGTAATTGCGCCTCCACTCCGGGGGGCTAATCACGTCGTTACCCTCGCCACAACCATAGAAGAAGAGGCTGCCCATCTATTTGGGCAGCCTCCTTTTTTGTAAAGGTAAGTAATCTACTACTACCAGTTCAAGATCTTCTTGAAGTCGTAGTCAGCAGGGTTTGATACGTAAGCCGCAGCAGCCTCGTAGTCAGCCTCTGTTACGTAGCTAAGAACTGTGTCGATTACGTTGTTAACCTTATCTGAGTTGATGTCAACCAAACGTGGTGGAATCTTTCCTGTTGCAGGATCCTGTAGGTCTGACAAGTAAAGCGGTGATACGTTACCCTCAGAGTTTACGTAAACCATACAACCAGTCTTGCCCTCGTTGAATAGCTGGTAAACACCCATTCCAAGCTCTGAGCAATATGTCAAGTCGTAAGCGATTGGAGTCTGGCAGCGAACCTCATATCCGATCTCTACTGGACGGCTCTTTACCTTAAGACCGATCTCGTCAAGCTTGTTCTCCAACATCTCGTTGAAGATGTGAGCCTTCGACACCTTACCCAACTCTGGGTGACCGTGGTCGTCGTAAGAGAAGTTGATACCGCTCTTCTTGATCTCCTCGTCAGATAGCTCGTGGAACACACCCTCGGAGATCATTGCAACACCATAGTCCATACCGATAAGCTTGCGCTTGATGATAGATGAAACTACGAGGTTAACGATCTTCTCGACAGTGATCTCAGTCTTGTTGAACATCTCAGGGATAACGATCATAGGGTAGTGGCAAGCCTCACCGATACCGAATGCAAGGTGACCTGCTGAACGACCCATTGCAGCAACAACGAACCAGTTACCACTAGTCTTTGCGTCGCAGTATACAGTTGTACCGATAACAGTTCCGCTAGCCTTAGCTGACTCATAACCGAATGTTGGAGCACCTGATGGAAGAGGGAGGTCGTTGTCGATAGTCTTTGGTACGTGGATGTTAGCGATCTCGTACTTTTTGTCTGCGAGGAACTTCGCGATACGATTTGCTGTAGAAGCAGTGTCGTCGCCACCAACTGTAACCAACAACTTGATGTTGTTCTGAACGAAGAAGTCGAGGTTAAAGTTGTTCTCGAAATCTGAATCCTTTGGCTTGAAACGGCTCATCTGGAGGTAAGAACCACCACGGTTGAAGATGTCGTCAGCGAGTGGGAAAGAGATCTCTTCGAAGATTGGGTTTGGGTTGAAAAGACCTGAGTAACCAGCGTGGAGACCAATTACTTTGTATCCTTTTTGGATAAATGTCTTTGCTACGCTACCTACTACGGTGTTCATTCCTGGAGCTGGACCGCCACCAGTCAAAATTGCAATCGCTTGTTTCATTTTGTTTGATGTTATGTTATAATAAAAATGTGTGATTTTGAATCAATGCGCCAAAGTTACATAAATTTTGGCGCATTGCCAAATAAAAAATGGTTCAAAAAAATAGGGAGACCATCATAACTGATTGTCCCCCTATTTTTGAATCAATGTTAAGGATGATTACAGAATCACCTTTACGTTGACAGCCTGCTCTCCCTTGTTACCTGTAGTGAGATCAAACTCTACCTCTTGCTTCTCAACGAGTGATTTGAAACCATCTGATTCGATGCCTGAAAAGTGTACGAAATACTCTTTTCCATCCTCGCTAGCGATGAATCCGTAGCCCTTCTTGCTATCGAACCATTTTACTGAACCTGTCATAAAAAAATAATTGTTAATTGATAATTGTTACGACAAAGTAAGTAAAAAAGTATTGATTTCCAAAATATTTAGTAGTTTTTTTTGTTTTGATTCTGTTTTTATTTCGCATATCTGCGCTGTAGGCTCTCTAGCGCACTTTTTTTCGGAGTGTCAAAACTCGTTCTACAGCTTGATTTAGTCGCTCCTCACTAATTTTTCCGCTCTTGACGCCCTCCGAAATGACATCGATAAATTCGCCTGCGATGTCGCTACTGTTGCTAAAGCGGCTAAAAACGAAGAGATCGACACCTGCATTGAGCCCCATAATAACTGCGTCGGCAAATCCATACTCATCGGTGATGGCGCGCATCTGCATATCGTCCGACACAACGACTCCATCCCAACCTAGCTCTGTTCGAAGTAATCCATCAATTGACTTTTTCGATAGTGATGCAGGGTATATAGAGTCAATATCGTGGTGATATAGGTGGCTAACCATAACCATATCGCAATTGCCACTTGCGATCATTTCTCGATATGGAATCAACTCTCGCTTCTCCCACGTCGTGGTAATATCGGTTAATCCGAGGTGGCTATCGACCTTTGCGCTTCCGTGACCGGGGAAGTGTTTGAGGGAGGTGATGACACCTCTTTTGCGATGCTCCTCAACATATATTGTCGCTAGGTCAACAACTCTCTGCTCGTCATCGCTAAATGATCTGTTAACTCTACCAATTGCGGGGCTATCGGGGTTTATGTTGAGGTCTACGCAGGGGGTGAAGTTGATGTTCACTCCAATTGACGCCACCTCCGAGGCGATTAGTGCAGCCACCTCATTGGCGTAGTCTGCGCGACGTGCCGAGGCTACCATCTGTTGTGACGGCATATCTGCAAATCCATATTTACTCTTTAGGCGATTCACCAATCCTCCCTCTTGGTCGATTGCAACAAAGAGAGGTGTGTCACTTTTAGACTGGATGTCGTCGATGAAACGGCGTAACTTAGCGCGCGAGTCTCCCTCTGGTGAGATGTTATTCTCGAAGAGGATCACACCAGATATTCCACGCTCCTCAATGTCGCGGATGATTGGATTGTCGTCATTCAAGGTGTTACCAATAACACCTACGACAAGTAGCTTTGCCGCCTTCTGCTCCACTGTTAACTCCGACGCACTACACCCAACAAGGATTAGCGACATAAGAGTTGCAAATATACTTTTTACCATAATTTAGCTCTTCGAACGAGAAATAACAACTGCTATAGAGAGGAATACCCCCAAGAAGATACTCAACAACGCAGCAAATAAAACCTGTGAACTCGGAGGCAACATAAATGTAATAGTATGTGCAGGGACCCAAAAGATAGGAATGGTGCGCTTAAATACAAATCCCCACTGTGTTGACCAGTCAAGTTTCGCAAATGCTTCACCCATATTTATTGGACGCAAGAGGCAGCAGATAGAGCCCCCATTTGAGACGATATGTGCATCTGTGATCTTGTGGAGTGTCATAAATACTGGTGCGAAGATAGAGTTCATCATCACCGATATTGAGAACGCTCCGAGTAGTTTAAGGTACGAGAATCCTCCTTCGGTCATAGCTGCGCGAACACCTTCGACACCTAACGACTCAACCATTGCAGGTGCGCCGTTGGCGAAAGTTTTCATCGCAATGGCGATCCAGACACCATAGAACCCCCATAAAATAGCACGTGGAGCCATTCCGAACTCAGGGAATAGATATGAACCACTCTTTATGCGTAGTCCCATCATCTCTCCGATGGTCGAGAGAACTGCAAACTTTAGAAATGCAAGCATATAAGGGTGTGTTGCATTAAGTTGATTGTAGATCTCCGAGGGGACGCTGCTCAAGAAAAATGGTAGGGTAACAATAATGATGCATCCTAGGAAATAGAGGTCTGATCGTTTCATTGGTTATGTTTTTTTTTAGGTTAGTAGTTTTGGTTGTGTGGTTAAAGCTCTAGGTCGATGTTAAACTGCTCAACCCAAGGTAGTCCAGCCTCTCCCAAACGCTCCATAAATGGGTCGGGGTTAAACTCCTCTACGTTGTAGACTCCTGCACCACTCCACAATCCGCGTGCAAACATCTCAGCTCCCAACGCTGCGGGAACACCTGTTGTGTAGCTCACAGCCTGTGTGCCTGTCTCTTCGAATGCCGCCTCGTGGTCACAGTTGTTATATACGTAATATGTCGCCTCTTTGCCATCTTTGATACCCTTTATGCGACATCCGATAGAGGTTTGTCCAGTGTAGTTTTCACCCAAAGACTTTGGATCGGGAAGTACTGCCTTAAGGAACTGAATAGGGACAATCTCAACTCCATTATAGATAATGGGGTCGATGCGAGACATACCGATGTTCTGAATTACACGTAGGTGAGTCAGATACTCCTGTCCAAATGTCATCCAGAAACGAGCACGCTTCAATGTCGGGAAGTTCTTAACCAACGACTCCAGCTCCTCGTGATAGATCACATATGACTCTCTCTCTCCGATGTTAGGGTAGTTGAGTCCCTTGTGAATCTCGTGTGGCTCTGTCTCGACCCACTCGCCATTTTCGAAGTAGCGTCCTTTCTGAGTTACCTCACGGATGTTGATCTCGGGGTTGAAGTTTGTTGCGAAAGCCATACCGTGGTTTCCTGCGTTGCAATCTACAATGTCTAGATAGTGAATCTCGTCGAAGTGGTGTTTTGCTGCGTATGCTGTGAAGATAGAGGTTACGCCGGGGTCAAATCCACAACCAAGGATTGCTGTCAAACCTGCCTCGCGGAATCGCTCCTGATATGCCCACTGCCACGAATACTCGAACTTAGCCTCATCCTTAGGCTCGTAGTTCGCGGTGTCGAGGTAGTTACAACCACACTCAAGACACGCATCCATAATTGTTAAATCTTGATATGGAAGTGCCACGTTGATTACAATGTCTGGAGTGTATTTCTTGAAAAGCTCACATAGGTCAGCTACGCTGTCGGCGTCGACCTGCGCTGTTTGGATACGTCCACCTCCGACTCTTTCGGCAATGGCGTCACATTTAGATTTTGTGCGGCTAGCAAGTGTAACCTCACTAAATATTGGATTTGATGCTACCTTCTGAGCTACGACTGTTCCGACGCCACCTGCGCCGATGATTAGGGCTTTACACATAATGTTTTGCTCTTGACTTATATATTGTTAATTATTTTGTGGGGTGTTATCTCTTGTGAATCCCACCAACTCGCAAACCTACATAAAATTTTTGAAATATTAAGCGTATTTAGTGGAATATTTCATCTGATATTTACAGCGAAGTTAAATATTGGAGTTGTGTTATAGTTTTTCGATCTCCTCGAATGTCTTTTGCAGTAGACATTTTCCATCTTTTATGTGGAGGTGGTCCTTGGGTGAAAGCAGCGCTCCTTTGGTATATTTGATTTCGTTGTCTGTGGCGAGGAATGTTACGCCGGCGATGTCGGTTGTAGCATCGTAGACTACAGAGCCCTCTTTGCACACTATTCCAAAGCCATTGTTGAATGTGTAGTATCCAAGAGGTGTACGACCGCTATGCTCCTCGAAGTGGTTGTGCCCAAAGATAAATTCCGAACTGTCGATATCCATCTGCTCCAAAATTGTTGTTGGGATGTCGAGTTGTGAGATTATGTTTGGCTCTGTGCCACTTTTGGTTACAGCGCCACCGCAAAATATCATCGGAATGTGGTGGCGTGCCGGGGAGTTGTAGTTGATATCTTTGGGGTAGTTTGTGGCGTGGTCTGCTACAATTATGAGTAGCAGGTTGCCCCAAGCCTCAGAGTTACGTAGCTGATCGTACATTGCCCCTAACTGTGCGTCGGAGTATGCCATAGAGTTTAGTTGAGGGTCGCTGAACCCCATTGACTCTGGTACGTCGAATGGTTCGTGGCTGCTGAGGGTTAGCAGTGTCGCCAAGAATGGCTCGTCACTCTTCGAAAGACGTATTAACTCATCTGTGAAGTGCTTAACCATAACACCGTCGCTATATCCCCATCTTTGAGGTTTTTCGGCACTATTTTTCATCTGCTCCTCGCTAACGATGTTGTTCCACCCATTACCGCTGAGATATGATTGCATATTCATAAAGTTGATATCTCCCCCGTAGTAGAAGTTGGAGTTGTACCCTTCGCGAGCGAGTGTTGAGGCTAGAGAGGGGAGCTTGCCGCTCTTCTCGGGGGTGTTTAGAATAGACACTTTGGGTGTAGATGGGAATCCACTAAGTATAGATACTAGCCCTTTGTCGGTTCGGCTTCCTGTGGCGATCGCCTTTTCGAAGAATATATTTTCATCTGCTAACCTCTTCATATTTGGCATCACCGCCTTGCCATCCACCTCAAGATTCATAATTGAGTTTGAGAAACTCTCACAAATCACGATTGCTATATTGGGGCGATTTGTGTTGAGTATGGAGTCTGTATCACTACCACTCTCCCACTGAAAGTTGGTAAAGATAAGGTCAAATTCACCCTCTTCTTTGTCGAAGAATTTATATTGTTCCTCTAGGTTGTTGTTACCCCCAATAGACGAGCAGAGTGAGAATATTGGGCTCACTGCAACTTGATTGGCAAATGGTGCTGATGAGAAGTGGACTTTTTTAAGATCTCCCAACATTGTACTTCCAATAGACAGGAGTAGGGTAGTCGCCAATATGATCCACGACTTGTTGCTCTTTTGGGGTGCTGAGAGCCTATCTGTAGATCTCATATATAGCCATCCCGCAGCAGATAATACGACGAAGAGTAGGACGCCACCTCTAAAAACATCGCCAAACGAGATGCTCGTTACAGCGTATTTTGGTGACAGAATGTATTGGAATATAGTTGTGTCGATGTGATATCCCCAATATTGATATAGGTTTGTGTTGACTGCGGTTATGACAGCTATGAAGATCGCCACAGCAGCGAGATAACATCGAACTATTTTTTGAAGAGAGAGGTCTGTTTCGTTTAGACGTAGCAACTGACCAATGGCGAGAGCTACAATTGGCACTATTGTGACATATCCAGCAATTGTAACATCTAGAAGTAGACCGTGCCCCATCGCGTTCAAAACACGAAGGAATCCAAGATCTAGGCTCTTTGATAGATACGCAATTACGAATATTAGACGACATAGTTGTGATATAATGATCGTCGAAAGGAAGATTTTTGTGATAGGTTTAATGGTTTTATTCATAACAGTAATTAATGGTTTGAATTGAGACAAAGATAGTAATAATTTGGGAATATAGCGAAAAAATACATATATTTGCAGCTAGTCACATCGACAAAAAAATGTAAATATTAGGACATATGTCACAAAAAGAGCTATTTAACTTCGCGGCAGAGAGTAGCCGCAAAGAGTATATATCGGGGGAGATATACCCCGACATTAAGGTAGGTATGCGATCGTTAGATCTTCAGACTGGAGAGTCAATGTTGCTTTACGACACAACGGGAATATATACCGACACATCATATCAACACTCAATTGAGGCTGGTCTACCTCATCTTCGCGAGGGGTGGATCGCAGAGCGAGAGGAGAAGGATGGTTGTTTTCGTACGCAGTTGTGGTATGCTCGTCAAGGTGTCGTAACACGTGAGATGGAGTATGTCGCAATTCGTGAGTCGCAGGGGCAGAAGACCTCGATTACACCCGAGTTTGTGCGCCAAGCTGTCGCTGAGGGGCGCGCCATCATCCCATCCAACAAAAATCACACAGAGTGCGAGCCGATGATTATTGGTCGCGACTTCTTTGTTAAGATCAATGCAAACATTGGTAACTCTGCGTTGGGTTCCTCTATCGAGGATGAGGTGGAGAAGTCGTTGTGGGCAATTCGTTGGGGAGCAGATACTGTTATGGATCTTTCGACGGGTGAGAATATCAAGGCTACGCGCGAGGCTATACTTCGTAATACTCCTGTCCCAATTGGAACAGTTCCTCTCTATCAAACTCTAGAGAAAGCGGGAGGTAAAGTTGAAAATCTGTCGTGGGAACTCTTCCGTGAGACGCTCATCGAGCAGTGCGAGCAGGGTGTTGATTACTTCACGATCCACGCTGGTCTGTTGCGCGAGCACGTTCCTCACGCAACGGGTCGTGTGACGGGTATCGTGTCGAGGGGTGGATCTATTATGGCTAAGTGGATGACTCTCAATGACGCTGAGAACTTTTTATATACTCATTTCGAAGATATATGCTTGATTCTCAAAGAGTACGATGCAGCATTCTCTCTTGGAGATGGTCTTCGTCCGGGTTCACTTGCCGATGCAAATGACGAGGCGCAGTTTGGAGAGCTCAGAGCATTGGGTAGCCTCGTGAAGTTGGCGTGGAAGCACGATGTTCAGGTTATTATCGAGGGTCCGGGTCACGTCCCTATGCACAAAATAAAGGAGAATATGGAACTTCAAGAGGAGTGTTGCCACGGAGCTCCATTCTATACCTTAGGACCTTTGGTGAGCGATTGCGGTGCAGGATACGACCACATCACATCGGCTATTGGTGGAGCGATGATTGCGTGGTATGGAACAGCAATGTTGTGTTATGTAACGACAAAGGAGCATCTATCTCTTCCCAATAAGGAGGATGTTCGAGAGGGTGTTATCACCTATAAAATCGCAGCACACGCTGCCGACATTGCAAAGGGACACCCAGCAGCGCCACTGCGTGATTTGGAGATGAGTAGGGCGCGTTACTCATTCCGTTGGAGGGATCAGTTCAACCTTAGCTACGACCCAGCGCGTGCTAGAAAGTTCCACGCCGAGATGATTAAAGAGGAGGGGGCGGATAATGAGTATTGCTCAATGTGTGGACCAGACTTCTGCGCAATGCGAATAACACGCTCAATAAAGGAGAAAGAGTAATCATTTAAACAGATTCTAATACTAACCAAAACTAACCAAAATTATGACATTTAAGAAATTTGCATTTATTCCAGTAATTATCGGAGTCCTAGCGCTCCTAATCCAGTTTGTAGATCAGACTTTAATGAATTATGTTCTTCCTCTAGGAAACAGTGGTTTCGGATGGATTGCATTCCAGTCGTGGGCACTTTACTTTCTTGCAGGGTGTAGTGTTGAGGGTGGTATCAAGGTTTTCTTGAGCTACATCGCTGGTATCGCTGGTTCGATTGTGATTATGGTGTGGGGTTCGGCAATGATGCCAACGCTAGGTGCTTGTGCATTCCCTATCTCGGTGGGAACTATCACGTGTGCAATTGTGTTCCTTGAGAGGACAAAGTGGCTTAGCATCGTCCCAGCATCGTTTATTAGTGCGGGTGCATTCTTTGGTTTTATGACCTATGTGCCGGGTGCTACATTTGGAGCGGCTGCACTTACAGAGATGATCTACTGTGTTGCTGGTCTTTTGTTTGGATACGTGGCAGTTAAGTTGCGTGTTGCTTACGAGAATGCAGTAAAGGAGGAGTAGTACAAACCTGTATTACTTTCGTGTTATGAAGAGTTTTACTTACACAAGAACGGGGGCTATTTGTTTAGCTCTCGTTGGTGTGTCGTCTCAGTTTGTGGGTTGCTCAAAGGATGGCTCTCCTAAATCTCCAAATATCATCCTTATCAATATTGATGATTTGGGGTATGGGTGCTTGTCTAGCTTTGGAGCAACGAAGGTCAAAACTCCCAATATAGATAGGTTGGCAACAGAGGGGCGTATATTTATGGATATGCACTCTGCTTCGGCTGTGTCGACACCATCTCGATATGGATTGATGACGGGACGATATCCATTTAGGGAGGATGTTTTTGCTGTAGCGGGGTATAAAACTCCGCTTTTAATAGATCAGGAGCATATCACTATAGCAGAGGTTATGAAGCGTTCGGGGTATGCAACAGCTGTTATTGGTAAGTGGCATCTTGGTTTCTGTGACCAGACTCCCGATTGGAACTCAGATCTTAAACCCGGTCCACTAGAGTTGGGCTTTGACTACTACTTTGGTATTCCAACCGTAAATAGTGGACCTCCGTTTGTATTTGTTGAGGATCATAACGTGGTAGGTCTCGACCCAGCAGATCCATTTGTGTATGGTCAACTCCCCGAGACAAAGGTCTTTCCCGGAAAGAAGATATCCAACAACATTGGTGGAGCAAAGGCTGCTCACGCCCTCTATGATGACGAGATGCTGGGAACAATATTTACACAGAAGTCTGTAGAGTGGATTAAGAGCCACCGAGATGATCCGTTCTTCCTCTACCTTGCAACAACAAATATACACAATCCGATCACCCCTAACCCTAAATTTATTGGGACTAGTGAGTGTGGTATCTATGGCGATTTTATTCACGAGTTAGATTGGATGGTTGGTGAGATTCTCAACACGCTCGATGAGGAGGGTATTGCAGACAATACGATGGTGATCTTCACTAGCGACAATGGTGCGATGCTTAAATTCTCAGGGTTCGAGGCGCAGAATAATGGACTTAACATCAACGGTGAGTTGTTCGGCTATAAGTTTGATTCGTGGGAGGGTGGACATCGTGTCCCGATGTTGATACGGTGGAAAGATGGCATTAAGGCGGGTACGATATCTAATCAGTTGATCTGTAATGTCGATCTACTACGCTCTCTTGCTGCTTTGGTGGGGTGTGAGTTAGAGGAGGGGGATGCTCCCGATAGCTACAATATGCTCCCTGCACTACTAGGTGAGACAGAAGAAGAGATTCGTGAAGAGTTGCTCTCTGCAAGCCATAAACGCAATAATTACGCATATCGAAAGGGTGATTATGTCTACATAAATAATCGTGGTGGTGGAGGGTTTGACGATCCTACCCCCGGTAGCTCTAACTTCGGTGGTGTGGCAGCAGCTCACTATTTTGGTAGGGAGAATAGCGATATGGAGGGTGGAAAGTATAAGGAGGATGCTCCCAAAGTACAGCTATACAACTTGCGAAACGACATTAAGCAATCTGTCAACCTTGCAAATTCAGAGCCCGATAAGTTGAAGGAGATGCAGGCAGGGTTCAAACGAATAATGAAGTCTGAGAGAACAGCACCGTAAGAGGAATTATGATTTGTTGAGATCTGTGTCGAGAGATTCAGATCTCTTTTGTTAAATAAATACTAGTGGTGCGTCAATCCCTTGCAACATCTGTTTAATTGCCTGAATCACAGATAAATATAGCGATGTCTACATTTTTCGATTTGCATTACATTCAGTTGTTAATAGTAGGCGTAGCCTACGTAGCTATATGTTGGGAAATGAGAGATAAAGCAGAGCTTTAATCGAACCTTTATCAACGTGTAGCAGATTGAAAATCAATCTATTAACAACTGTAATAAAGATTAGCTCCGCGGAGAGCACTCCGCCGCCGCCCGCGCAGGGCAGTGGTCGAGATTATTAACGCACCAGTAGTATTAAATAAATATTAAATGTATAAAAAAATGAGATCTATTTTAGCAGTATTAATTTTAGTAACATTCACGCTCTCGGCATATGCTGAGGTGAATGATGGTTTGGTTGCGAGTTGGTCGTTTGATAATGACACGCACAAAAAGGTATTTGATGCGAGTAGTTACCAAAACCACGGTGAGAGTAAAGATGTCACCTACAAAGAGGGAGTCGTTGGAAAGGCGGCATACTTCAATGGAGACACCTCTAAGATTATAGTAACCGACGCACCAAAGTCGATCACTAATTTGAAGGTTGGTTCAATCTCTTGTTGGCTTAAGTTTGAGAATAAAGGGGGGCAAGTGCTACCGATTCTATATCTCGGTAGATCCACACCCGGAGGACAACCTGCCAACAGTATGATTGTCGAGGTGGGGCACGATAGGGGTAACCCATACAATCGTAGATTATACCTAACAACTATTGTGGGGCGTGGGGCGAATTTCTGTGTCGATTCACGGACAAACCTAGAGGAGAATGTATGGTATCACTATGTTGCTGTGGTCTCTGAAGAGGGTAACACAATCTACATCAATGGTGAGGAGCATCATAATCGACGATATAACCTAGGTTCAAATGCTACATATACCACATTCTTTAATGATGTACCAGACAAGGATTTGCTCTCGATTGGTTACGGTAAATATTCGCAGGAGGATCCTTTCTACTCTTTCAAAGGGTATATTGATGAGATGAAGATATATGATCGACCACTTTCGGCGAAGGAGATCAAAGCCCTATATGAGGTGAGGTGATAAAATCAAACGGGGATGAAAACTTTGGAAGTCTTCATCCCCGTTTGGATTATATGTTGGATCGAAACTAGAAACTACTTCTCGTTCTTCTCCATTGCAGCCTTAAGCTCAGCAAGACCTGCGATGTCACCAAGTGTAGTCTTCTCAACAGATGCGTTGAGCTTCTTTACAGTTGACTTTGTAGCATCTGCTGCTGCACGCTTCTCAGCCTTCTCAGCTTGGAACTCGCCACGCTTGATATCCTCAGCGATACGAGTGTGAGATAGAGTGATGCGCTTTGTAGCCTTCGAGAACTCGATAACCTTGAACTGCATCTTCTCACCTACAACTGGTGTAGTACCATCCTCTTTAGCAAGCTGACGTGTTGGAGCAAATCCCTCGATGTTCTCGCCCAAAGATACTACAGCACCCTTGTCGTTGATCTCTGTGATAGTACCCTCGTGGATAGAGTTGATGCCATACTGGCTCTCGAACTCGTTCCAAGGATTCTCCTCAAGCTGCTTGTGACCTAGGCTCAAACGACGGTTCTCCTTGTCGATCTCCAAAACAACAACCTCGATTGGAGCACCTACAGTTGTGAACTCCCCCGGATGCTTAACCTTCTTTGTCCAGCTAAGATCTGAGATGTGGATCAAACCATCGATACCCTCCTCGATCTCAACGAATACACCGAAGTTAGTGAAGTTACGAACCTTTGAGTTGCACTTTGTACCTACAGGGTACTTAGCCTCGATACCCTCCCAAGGATCTGGAGTAAGCTGCTTGATACCAAGTGACATCTTGCGCTCCTCGCGGTAGAGTGTAAGGACAACAGCCTCAACTACGTCACCAACCTTCATAAACTCCTGTGCAGAGCGTAGGTGCTGGCTCCAAGACATCTCTGATACGTGGATAAGACCCTCAACGCCTGTTGCGATCTCAACGAATGCACCATAATCAGCCATTACTACTACGCGACCCTCAACCTTATCACCGATTGAAAGTTCGTTGCTAAGAGCCTCCCAAGGGTGTGGTGTAAGTTGCTTAAGACCTAGAGCGATACGCTTCTTAGCGTCATCGAAGTCAAGGATTACAACGTTGATCTTCTGGTCAAGTGTAACAACCTCCTCTGGGTGGCTTACGCGACCCCAGCTAAGGTCTGTGATGTGAACCAAACCGTCTACGCCACCAAGGTCGATGAACACACCATAAGATGTGATGTTCTTAACAGTTCCCTCAAGGATCTGTCCCTTCTCAAGCTTAGACATAATGATCTGCTTCTGTACCTCAAGCTCAGCCTCGATAAGAGCCTTGTGAGATACAACTACATTGCGGAACTCCTGATTGATCTTAACAACCTTGAACTCCATTGTCTTATCTACATATACGTCATAGTCGCGGATTGGCTTAACGTCGATCTGTGATCCGGGCAAGAATGCCTCGATTCCGAATACATCAACGATCATACCACCCTTAGTGCGGCACTTGATATATCCCTTGATGATCTCGTCGTTCTCCAACGCCTCGTTAACACGATCCCAAGACTTGAGCTGACGTGCTTTCTTGTGAGAGAGAGCTAGCTGACCGTTCTTGTCCTCTGCTGACTCTACGTAAACCTCGATTACGTCACCTGCGGCGATCTCGGGGTTGTAGCGGAACTCAGAGATTGAGATTACGCCCTCGCTCTTGTAGCCGATATTTACGACTACCTCACGCTTTGTTACTGATGTTACTGTTCCATCGACAACTTCGCCTACAGCGACGTTTGATAGGGTTTTGTCATACGCCTCTGCGATAGACTCCTTTGACTGATCGTAGAGTGCTGACTCGTTCTCAAATGCTGCCCAGTCGAAATTTTCGTTTGTTACATTTTGTGTCTCCATTGCGGAAAAATTGTGCGATACAATCGCTCGTTAAGTGTTTAATTTATTGATGTTAAGTTCTACATACAAAGAACTCGGGCGCAAATATAGTGATTTTTATTTGAATCACAACTATTTACGCCCGAAAAAACATCTTTTCTTTCGATTTTAGATTCTCACCTTTACGATTGCTTTTTTTACCTTTCCCTCACCGATCATTGGAGCGTGGGCATCCTCTGGCATTAGGATTGTAAATTGCCCTTTGCGTAGATAGTATGTTGTTTGGTGAGCGTCGTTCCAGAACTGTACATCTTTCTCGCGGTCGAACTCCGCTATAGGGTTGTTAAGAGATGCGCGTTCGCTCCACCCAAATCCCTCCTCTTCGCCTACTAGGAGGATTTGAATGTCGGCATAGACGTCGTGAATTTCGAGTTTTGCATCTGCGCTCTTTTTGAGATCTACCTCCATTATGTTAACGAAGATATCCTCGCCATCGAGGAGGTGTTTGCCCGCAGGAAGTGCCACAAGGTCGGTTGCTGCAACCAACTCGAAGGCACGTTTCATACGTTGGCAGATTGAGTCGTAGAGTGAGCTGTTTTTGAATGAGTCTAGTATCATAATATTTATCTTTTTTGGGGGTTTGTTTTCTCTATTCTGAGGTGTGAAATAACGGGTAGGTGGTCCGATGATTTTAGTTCGTGATCCACTTTGTAACTTAGGGGTGTAATATCCCTGTCGGTTAGGATGTAGTCAATACGCAACATATTGAAGAATCCAAGGTATGTGTAGGAGTATCCATCACCACACTCGCTGAAGGCGTCTCGCAATCCGTCAGCTAATGTGTTGTAGGCGTAGGATTGAGGTGTGTCGTTGAAGTCACCACACACAATCACCTTGTATGGTGATTCAGCTATCACCTTTGAGATCTCGTCAACCTGCTTGGCGCGTGTAACGCAACTCTCTGCATAGCGTTTTAGAACCCCTTTGACAACGCGATTACGATTACTATCTCGTATAATTTTCGATGAGGTGAGGTATCTATTGTCGCTCTCCTTTATGTCGGTTGATTGGAGGTGGTTGTTGAATATTCGGAGAGTGTCGACTCCAACAACAATGTCGACCCAGATTGCTCTACACTGTAGTTCGTTATCTTTATTGAGCGTGTTGCCGTTTGCAATTATCGGGTAACGTGTAATTATTGATAGACCTTCATCCTTTACAACGTTGTATTTGGACATATTGGGGGCGTACTCTTCAAATAATTTTTTGTTGTAAGAGAACTCTTGTGTCGTTAATATGTCGGGTGAAACTTGTTCGAAGAACTCTACGATATCTTTGTATTTAGAGTCCCAGCCAATGCCATTAAACCACCGTACATTGTATGTCATCATCTTTATTGCCCCTTTGTGGATCTCCTCTTCGTAGCTCTTTGTGGATGAGACCTTGACGAATCGAGACACTCGCCCCATTCCGAATAGAAGAAGAATAGACATTGCTATTGCATACTGCCACCTCCAAAGTGAGAGCCAGCATAGAGCCAACATAATGTTGACGATATATACGATAGGTGCGGTGAGAGCAAATGTAGGTAGTATAACCCCTCCTTTGGGGGTTATGTGTGGAGCGATGAGGGTTAGCAATAGAGCTAACATTGCCATCACCGATATAACCTTTAGAAGCAGATTTGAAAAGATCTCAAATCTGCTCTGTTTTTTCTGCTTAGAGTCTCTTCCACTCCATATTCCATCCATAACCAGCGACTGTTAAAACCAAACGTAACGTTTCTGTCTCCAATATAGGAGTAGTATCAATCCCCACAACATACCTCCGACGTGTGCGAAGTGAGCGACGTTATCCATTGGGTTATTTCGCCATCCGAGGAATAGCTCCAACGCTCCATATAGCACAACGAACCATTTAGCCTTTATGGGAATAGGTGGGATGAGTAGCATAATTGTCACATTGGGGTGTAACACTCCGAATGCGAGGAGTAATCCAAAGACTGCACCCGACGCACCGACTGTGAGGGAGAATGGGTATGCAAGTCCGATTGCGAGCTGAATTAATCCTGCTCCGATTCCACATACCATATAGTATGTCAACATACGTTTTGACCCCAAGTCATATTCGAGAGTGCGACCAAACATCCACAACGCAAACATATTAAAAAATAGATGTGACAAATCGCCGTGGAGGAACATATAGCTCACAATCTGGTAGGGCATAAATCCCTGAGATCCGATGGTGTGGAGTCCAAGGTAGTAGTTCAACACCGGGAAAAGTGATGTTGCCATCAGCCCCAGACAGTTGACAATTAGTAGATTGAGCACCGTTGGTGGTGCCATATTTCGTAGTTGATTCATACTCTTGTGTTTGTTTTTTTAGACCATCGCTTTTAGGCGAGGTGATGTTTAATATCCTCCTTTGTTATGCGCCACATTATTCTCTTTCCGAATGGTGTGTGACCTATGTTGCCCGATCGGAATAGTTGATCGACAATCTCTTTCGCCTGTTGGGTCGATACGTTGCGCCCATAGGATGTGGAGCTACTACGAGCCATCGCCTTGGCGAGTCTATCGCGAAGTTCATCGGCTAACTCCATTGGAGTTGCCATTATCTGGAGCAGTTCATATATTAATGTGTCGACACAATCTTGTGAGAGGTCTGCTGGTAATCCTTTTATTTGGATGAGATCCTTGTCGCAATACTCAATGTCGAATCCTAGTATCGAGAACTCTACAGCTCTCTCCTCCATCAACACATATTCGTCGGCTGAGAGTCGTAGCTCTATGGGGAAGAGTATCTGTTGAGATATTGCGCTTCCTCCTTTGAGGGTCGTGAGGTAGTAGTCATATAGCAGACGTTCTTTCGCGCGTTTGATATCTACAGCCACCATATCATTATCTACGCGACACCAACAATAGCGTCCTCCAACAACCGATATATCGCCACCTATGTGAGCTCTATGTTTGAACTCCTCCTCAATGAGGCTCTGTTGTTGAGGTTGACTCTCCGACGATTCGATATCTATTGAGCTCCACTCGCTATCTATACTTATCGGAGTCTCTGAGTGGCTTGTTGTAGACTCTATATCAACCCCCTCAAACTCCATATCCTCGAACTCTGTCTCAGTCCAACTGCTGTAGAGAGATGATTGAGAGGCGACTTTTGGTTTTTTGCTTCTCTTCTCGCTAGGTTGGTATGTAGATGGTATTTCGATTGCATATTTCGAAGGGTCGACCACCTCTTGTTGTTCAATCTCGAATGGATTGTAGTCATTGTTGTTTGTTGCACGCGGCTCAGCATAGCTCACTCCCTGCTTCATTACGGGGATCTCAATTTGACTACTGTTGTCGAACTCCATCAACGGCACAGCGCCCGTACGAGCCAATGTCTCACGCACCGCAGCATTGAGGATCTGCCATATTGAACTCTCGTCGGCAAACTTAACCTCGGTCTTTTGAGGGTGAACATTCACATCAACTCTGTCGGGTTCAACCTCCAAAAATAGAAAGTAGGATGGAGTTACCCCGTCGGGGATAATTTTTTCGTACCCCTTCATCACTGCTTTATGGAGATATGGTGATCGGAAGTAGCGACCATTAACAAACATATATTGGTGAGATGTCGCACCTTTGCGGATTTTGGGTGTGCCGATGAATCCCGATATATTAACGATCACAGTGTGAGTGTTAATGTCGAGGATATTTTTTTTGGTGCTGTCGCCAAATATATCGACAATACGTCCTGCCAATGTTGTCGGGCGAAGTTTGAAGATCGGGGAGTCGTCTCCATAGAGTTCCAACGCTCGGTCGGGATTGCAGAGAGCCACGCGACGGAACTCCTCGCGAATGAGAATACCTTTAGAACTCTCACGCTCGATGAAACTGCGTCGGGCACGGATGTTGTAAAATAGATTTCGAACCTTGAACTGCGTACCCTGATCGCAGAGTGTGGGTTGTTGGTCGACGAACTCACCGCCATTTATGGTTGTGATAGTACCCATCTCTGAGTCACGGTGTTTGGTTCGTAGCTCCACCTGCGCAACTGCCGCTATGGATGCTAGTGCCTCGCCTCTAAAACCAAAGGTGTGGAGTGCATAGATGTCATCTGCCTTTGAGATCTTGCTCGTGGCGTGACGTTCAAATGCCATCCTCGCATCGTTGGGGGTCATACCCACACCGTTGTCGACGATTTGGATTAGGTCGCGTCCATTGTTGCGGAAGTTTACGATTACCTCGGTTGCTCCAGCGTCAATCGAGTTCTCCATCATCTCCTTTACTACGGACGCAGGACGGTTCACCACCTCACCGGCGGCGATCTGATTGGCGACCTTCTCTGGTAGCAGCTTTATCCTATCTTCCATTTCTGATCTTTGTGGGTTTTACTTCGCCTCCTCTACGTAGTCGTTTGGAACAATTGTAATTGGGGTGTAGGGGTTAAACTCCTCCTCCACAACCGCACTGCTCTCTGTTGGTTCGGTGAGGTCGAGGAGCTGCATAATCTTACCATACAGCATCGACCCCATATAGAACACAACAAGTAATATAACTATCGAGATCCACATCCTCTGTTTGCCGCTTGATTTGCTCTCGGCACGACGTGCCGATCGTGCATCTCGACTCTTCTTGATATATTGTCCCGGACGATACTCTTCGCCCGAATATTTCTCGTCGAGACGCTCTCCAAATAGCTCTGTACGACGCTGCTCGCGAGCCTCTTTTGCAGGGTCGTAGTAGCGAGGTACATATTTGAATTTGTTGGCGTTGCGCTTGAAAGGTGTGAATGCTCCCATAGTTATTGTTCAATTTATCTCTATATAACGAGAGATTATCTGAAGAAATTCTTCATTCTCTCAAAAATATTTTGATTCTTTATCGACTCAGCCCTCTTGAACGACTCCATATTATCGAGTTGCTCAACTAACTTACGCTCCTCTTTCGATAGGTTGCTGGGGATGGTGATGTCGACAACAACCAAAATGTCACCGCGTCCATAACCATTCACTTCGGGAAGCCCCTTACCGTTGAGGCGAAGAACCTTACCGGCGTGAGTTCCCTCTGCGATCTTGATCTTGGCACGACCGTCGATCGTCGGTATCTCGGCTGTTCCTCCCAACATCGCTTTTGTAACGGTGATGTTGAGGTTGTGGATCAAGTCGTTGCCGTCACGGATCAACTCTGGGTTGTGCTCCTCCTCGATTACGACTTGAAGATCTCCGTTTATGCCCCCCTGCATTGCGGCATTACCTTTGCCTGCTACGTTGAGAGCCATTCCCTCGCCAACGCCAGCTGGGATCTTGATCTCCACAACTTCGTCGCCTTTGATCGCTCCGTTACCCGAACATTTGTCACACTTCTCGGTGATAATTTTTCCTGTTCCGTTACAAGTTGGGCAAACACCTTGGGTCTGAATACGTCCGAAGAATGAGTTCTCGATACGAGTTACATATCCCGATCCGTTACAAGTGTGACACGTAGAGTATGAGGTTGAGCTTTTCGCTCCTGTTCCACCACACTTGTCACAGCTAATCATCTTCGCAATCTTCAACTTCTTGGTTGTCCCCTCGGCAATCTCCTGCAAGTTGAGTTTCACCTTTACGCGAATATCACTTCCGCGGTTGACCCTCTGACCACCACCGCGCGAGTAGCGACCGCCGCCACCGCCTGCGAAGTGACCTCCGAAGATATCTCCAAACTGCGAGAATATATCATCCATCGAGAATCCGCCACCGCTGAATCCACCGTAGCCACCGCCACCACCAGCTGCGCCACCCATTCCGGCGTGTCCAAATTGGTCGTAGCGTGCGCGTTTCTGATCGTCCGATAGTACGTCATAAGCCTCGGCAGCCTCCTTGAACTTCTCTTCAGCCTCTTTGTTGTCGGGGTTTTTGTCGGGGTGGAACTTGATTGCCGCCTTGCGATATGCCTTCTTTATCTCGTCGGCATTGGCGCTCTTTGCGACGCCTAACACCTCGTAGTAATCTCTCTTCTCTGCCATTGTCTTACTCTCCTACAACTACTTTTGCGAAACGCAAAACTTTATCACCCATCTTGTAGCCGCTCTGTACGACGTCGATGATTGTATCTTTCTTATCCTCACCCGCTGCGAAACGAGCTACAGCCTCGTGAAGATCTGTGTCGAGAGGTAGTCCGATAGCCTCGATCTCCTCTACACCGCGTTGTTTTAGTGTCTCGTTTATCTTCTGAGAGATGAGTGTTACACCGTTGCGAAGTGCCTCAATATCATCACTCTTCTGCATTGCGCCCATTGCGCGCTGCATATCATCAACAACCGGTAGGAACGCCTTGATAACGTCAGATCCACCGCTCTGAATAAGATCCATCTTCTCCTTGAGAGTACGCTTGCGGTAGTTGTCGAACTCCGCTTGGAGGCGAATAAAACGATCTTTCCAATCTACATTCTCCTCTTTTGGTGCACTCTCTGACATTGTGTCACCTTCACCAGCCGCCTCTTGGCTCTCATCTGCCATATTGTCAGATGCTGTCTGCTCATTCTGCTCAGCCTGTGGTTCTGTGTTCATCTCCTGCTCCTCGTTAATCACTTGATCTTTAGTTTCTTGACTCTTCATTGTATATTGTTTTATATTCTTTCTACACTCTATTAGCACAAATTATGCGCCAAAACTATCCGATAATAAAAATTGTCGGCTTTTTATTCATTTCGGGCTTTGAGGACGAGCGCCACTCCTTTACGGTTTTTGTCGCGATAAACTCCTCTGGATCAGTTATCGCAACGGCTAGGGTGAGTTTCGTTGTGGGTGAGAGTACCTGCAAAAGCTGGTCGAACAGTTTGATATTTCGATATGGGGTCTCAATAAATAGCTGTGACTGATTTTCGCTCTGTGCGCGTCTTTCGAAGTTGCGAATAGCACGACTTCTCTCAGGATCTTTGATTGGCAGGTAGCCGTTGAACGCGAAAGATTGTCCATTGAGCCCCGACGCCATCATCGCCATAATGATAGATGATGGACCAACTAACGGTACAACCTTAATCCCCCTCTTGTGGCACGCCTCCACAACCAATGCTCCGGGGTCGGCAACGGCAGGTACGCCCGCCTCCGAGATCACTCCGGCGCTACGACCACCCTCGATGAGTGCCACCATCGCCTCGACATCCTGTTGTGAGGTGGTGTGTTCGCTCAACTCGCGGAACTCTAGGGAGTCAATCGAACGCTCAATTTTCGCTTTGGAGAGAAATCGACGTGCCGATCGTAGATTCTCCACGATGAAGTAGTCGAGCGAGTCGATAACTGTTTTATTTGCTGCTGGGGTAACGTCGTAGACCGAGCTTTGATCGCTAATGGGGCAGGGGATTAGGTATAGTGTTCCTTTCATCTACTTTTTTATGTATATGCGTTTTACGCGTGTCGATATTGATGTCAACACTTCGTATGTTATTGTTTTTAGAATTGAGGCCATATCAGATGCTCTGTTTGACTCCGCAGGGGAGAATATCGTCACCTCATCACCCTCCGATATGTTGTCTATGTTCGTTATGTCGATCATCGCACTATCCATACATATTCGTCCTATGATTGGGGCTCTCTGACCTCCGATAATGACACTCCACGCTCCATCTCCGAGGTGTCGATTTAACCCATCTGCATATCCAATTGGAATCGTTGCAATGCGACTTCGGCACGTTACAACACCCACTCCTCCATATCCAACTCTCTCTCCTGTTTCGATCTCGCGGATCTGGACGATACGGCTTTTGAGTGTAGATATTGGGTGTAGAGACTCCTCGCCAAATCCATACAATCCAATTCCTAGGCGGCACATATCGAAGTGAGACTGAGGGTAGTGGAGTATAGCCGCTGAGTTGGCAATGTGTCTAATGATAGGGTAGTTGAGGGCGGATTGTATCTTGTGACTCAATAGGTCAAATATCTCGATCTGTTGTTGTGTACTCTCTCTGCCCGGCTCTCCGGTGTCGGATGTTGCGAAGTGAGAGAAGATTGAGGCAACAGTTATTATGTTACTACAATCTTTTAGCTCCTCTATTAACTCTGGTATTTGATCCGCCATAAAGCCTAGGCGGTGCATCCCCGAGTCGATCTTTAGGTGGATTGGATAACCTCTCTCTCCGCGCGCTGCGACAGCGGCTGCGAAGTGTTGAAGTGAGCGAAGTGAGTAGATCTCTGGTTCGAGCCTTGAGTCTACCATCTGGGAGAAACTTCCATCGTCGGCGTTGAGAACAATGATGGGCATTGTGATACCTCTCTCACGTAGTCTACTCCCCTCGTCGGCAAATGCAACAGCGAGGTAGTCGACTCTGTGGTGCTGTAGGATTTTCGCTATCTCTTCTTCGCCAGCTCCGTAGCTGCTCGCTTTGACCATCGCCGTGAGTTTTGTTGTGGGAGCGAGGTGCGAACGGTAGAAGTTGAGATTTTCGACCATTGCGTCGAGATCTATTTCGAGAGTCGTGGTGTGGCTCTGTCGTGCAAGCCTATGGCTTATTGTCTCGAAGCGACTCTCTCTATTGCCCTTCAGCAGTAGTGCTCTAGAGGCGTAGTCGTCGGTTGTTATTTTGGCAAGTAACTCCTCCGTGGAGTTGTAGAATCTCGAATTGGCAGCGAACAGATGGCTAGATGCCGATATCTGTGCGCCAACACCAACGACTCGATCTACCCCTGCGCGTGCGACAACCTCAGCGACTTTCTTATAGAGCTCTTCGCGCGGTGTGCCACTCTGAAGAATGTCGGACAAGATCACTGTTGTAGATCGTCCCGAGGCGTTTGCATTTAGGGTGTCGAGTGCAATGGAGAGAGAGTTTATATCTGAATTGTAGCTATCATTTATGATGAGAGAGCCATTTAGACCCTCGATCATCTCTAGTCGCATTGCAATGGGTTTGATGGCATCTAGCTTCGGTGCGTTGAAGCCGAGAGTGTGGAACAGAGCACTTACAATTTGGAAGTTACGTTGAGATGCGATATCCCCAAAGTTTGCTCTTGGGAACTCTGCTGCGTCGATGCTCTGCCATCTGCCATATATTATGTGGGGTATTAGCTCAGTGTAATCGCTGTTGTAGATCACTTTTGTTGCTCTTTGGGCGAGGATCATCTTCTGAGCTATCTTCTGAGCTAGAGAGTCAAACCCCTCTTGATGTGCCTCTCCTATAGATGTAACTATAACGATGTCGGGGCGTATCATAGCCTCCAAACGCTCCATCTCCGAGGGTTTGGATATGCCTGTCTCGATTATTGCGAACTCCTCATCGCCCTCGATCATCAGCAGAGAGAGGGCAACCCCTAGTTGAGAGTTATAGCTGCGAGGTGAGCGAAACAACTTTATACTTGCGGGGGATAGTTGAGCAATCCACTCTTTGATGGTCGTTTTTCCATTTGAGCCTGTTATTGCTATGACTTGACCACCAAATTGTTGGCGATGGTATGTTGCGAGGAGCTGTAGGGCTTTGATCGAGTGTTCAACGACAATATAGGATATGTTTTGTTCTGTATCGAAGCTTTCGCACTCAACCATAAACGCCTCAACTCCACGATCTGTCATTTGAGGGATATAGTTGTGGGAGTTGTGATTCTCACCCCTCATTGCGACAAATAGCGCCCCAGCGCCAACAGATCCTCTGGAGTCTGTCACAACTTCGCGCACTTCACGATCTTTGCCGAGAAGTGTACCACCTGTGATCTGGGCTATTTCGCTTAACCAATATCTCATCTTCGAACTCTCCCTACTAATTAAACTCTACAACTGTTATTCCTGAACCACCTCTGTCGGCGTGAGCATCGACTGCGCGTCCAACGTCGGGGATTGTTGCCAAATATCGACGTATCTCCTCTTTGAGTGCTCCTGTGCCCTTGCCGTGGAGAATAGCGACCGATCCAACACCCACCATCATTGCATCGTCGACGAAGTTCTGTACCGCCTCCAATGCGTCGGAGGCTCGCATTCCTCTAACATCAATGTTATCTTTGAAGTTGAGTTTGCGGCTCGATATGTCGACCGATATTCTCGTTCGTGGAGTTGCGGGGCGGGTCGCCTTCTTATACTCCGAGTTCGACACAACTGTTAGAGCTGCGACATTGACGGTGGTTAAGATCTGACCAAATGCAACTTGTGCCTTTTTCCCCTTTATTGAGAAAACCTCACCCAAACTCTCTTGTCCCTCGATACGTACCTTCGATCCAACAGTAACCTCCGTGGGTGGCGGTGGTGGGGGTGGAGTCTGCTCTTTTGTGCCGTTCGCTTGTTGCTCTTTGCGCTCTAGACGACGCTGTTTGCGACGCTCTAGGCGCTCCATTTCGCGAAGGACATCTGCCTCTTTTTGTTTGTCACTTTCGTTGCTGTCGACTCTCTCCTTGAAGGTGTCGAACTCCTTGCGCGCAAGTCGAGTCAACTCCTTCTCGGCTTGAGACTCACGGATGGTCTTGATCGTATTCTCGATCTGTTTGTTCGCCTCTGCTATGAGGCTCTTTGCCTCAGCTTTTGCCTTGGCGATGATCTGTTGTCGCTCTTCGCGGATCTTAGTGAGCTGCTCGGTGTAGTTCTGCTCTAGGCTCTCAACTCGACGATCGGTATGCTTTATTCGTTCGCGCTTCTGTTCCCAGTAGCGTTTGTCGCGTGCGATCTCTCGGAGTTGCTTTTCGAGATTGATGTGTTCACTACCGGCTTTGTCGCTCGCCGCGCGGATGATATCTTCGGGGAGTCCGATTTTGCGCGCAATCTCAATAGCAAAGGAGCTACCCGGTTTGCCCATCTCTAATTTGAAGAGTGGGCGTATGTTCTGAACGTCGAAACTCATCGCTCCGTTGGCAATGCCTTCTGTCGATGCTGCGTAATATTTGATGTTGGAGTAGTGGGTTGTGATGACTCCATATGTGCCTTTGGATAACAATCTGTCGAGGATTGCCTCCGCGATAGCACCTCCGATTACAGGTTCTGTACCCGATCCAAACTCGTCAATTAGAACTAACGACTTGTCGCAAGCCCCTGCAACCATACTGCGCATATTATATAGGTGCGACGAGTAGGTTGATAGATCATTGTCGATCGACTGTTCGTCTCCAATGTCTATGTATAGCGAGTTAAATATCGGAAGTTCTGAGTTCTCTGAGGCTGTGATCAAAAATCCACATTGAAACATATATTGTACAATGCCTGTAGTCTTTAGGCAGACTGATTTACCTCCTGCATTAGGACCAGATATAACCAATATGTGTTTTTCTCGATCGAGTATCATATCGAGAGGGACGATCTCTTTCTTGCTTGCTTTGAGTGTTTGAGCAAGAAGAGGGTGTTTTGCCGATCTCAACTCAAGTCGCCCTTCAAGCGACAAGATAGGCTTTACGCACTCATTCTCCACCGCCCACAGTGCCTTGGCACACAACATATCTATATCACTAAGATAGTCGCTTGCCACAGCTATTTGATCTCTCTCGGGACGTATTGTCTCGGTGAAGTTGGTGAGGATTCTCACAATCTCACGACGCTCCGAGTAGTGGAGTTCGCGTAGTTCGTTGTTGATCTGTACAACCTCCACAGGCTCTATGTAGACGGTTTTTCCGGTTGCCGACTCGTCGTGGATGAATCCCTGTAGCTTGCGTTTGTTTCCCGCAGCGACGGGGATTACGGCGCGTCCATCGCGGATCGAGATCATCGCCTCCGTATCTACAATACCCGACCCTTTGGCAGCCGCAAGGATTTGCTGTAATCTCTTCGAGGCGCGCGCCTCACCCTCGCGGATTTGGCGACGGATCTGCTGTAGCTCTGCGGATGCTGTATCTTTTATGTTGTTGAATTTATCAACGATAGAGTCAATTTGAGCAATAATTGCCCCGAAGGACTCCACCCCATCTCCTCGACGAAGTAGAGCCTCATAACTATCTATACTGTCCTCTGTTTTTTTTCGTATATATGCAGTGATGGCGTCGACAGATGAGAGAGATCTGCGTAGTGCCACTATCTCCTCGACATCGAGAAAACTACCTATGATTTCGATTTTTTTGACAATAGACTCTATGTCGCTATAGCCTCCACGAGGGAATCCGCTCTCCATCATTAACATAGAGCGCATCTGATCGGTTAGCTCTATGCGGTTTGTGATCTCCCTCTCGCTATTCGAGAAGTTCTGTTCCCACACCCTCTTTGCGCCAGATGCGATTGTACATTTTGCCGCCACTTGTTCGCGGAGGCGGTCGAAACCTATTTTTTGTTCGAAGTTATCTGGGTATATCATTCGCTCTTGTTTACTTCGCCTTACGAGCCTCTTTAGCGGCTTGTCTCTCTGCTTTCTTGTTTAACTTCTCGATGTCGCGCCCAAATACCGAAAAATGAATGTATCTGTTGGGGTACATCTTCATATCCGAAAACAATGAGTCGAGACCAGCACTCGCCGACGTGAGGTTGTTGTAGAACTCATTTCCTCCGATCATCTTACCGATGCTTCCCTCTTCGTTGTTGATCTTTTCGAGTAGGGTAGTGAGCTCTACAAGAGATGTGCTTAGTGTTGTTCCGACATTAGCGTCGTTAAGATTTGTTGTTATCGTATTGATGTTCATAATGATAGAGTCTATCTGCGTAGAGTTCTCGCCAAGTGTCTGCGACAGCTCTGCAAAGCCCTCTATAGTTTGGGTGATGTTTGGCTCATTATTTACAACAAGTGTGTTGAGGTTATATGTCAATCCTTCGAGGTTGGTCAACAATCCCGAAATATGCTCGGTGTTACTCTCAAGAAGTGTGTTGATGTTGGTGAGTGTCGATGTTAGTTCGCTAGTCATTTTGTCTAACTCCTCTTTGAGTGTGCTAAGTTCGCTGCTCGCAATACCCAACAGATCTAGGTTGGGGGTTGAGGTGATGATGTCGCCCGACTCTAGGTAGTGCTTTTCGTCTCCTAGGATTATCTCCACAGCTTTGGGTCCCATTATGCTGCTGCTGAAGATCTTTGCCTCAGAGTTTGTTGGGATATTATATTTGCTTGCTACCGACAACTCAATGACGACACCACCACTATGTGTGGCGTCGAGTGATACTTTGGTTACTGTACCCACCTTGACTCCGCGGATGTAGATAACCGATGATTTTTGAACCCCATTGATTTGATCGTAATGTGCGTAGTAGTAGTTGTCGCTACTTAGTAGATCTGTGCCCGACAGAAAGCGTATTCCTGCCCAAGCGACAATAATCATCGTAATTGTGAATAAACCAATTTTTACCTCTTTTTTCATTATTTCGTTACTTTGTTAAATTCTAATTTTAATAGGTGGTTAAGAACGCATCTTTGAATGATTTGCGTATCTCTTGTAGTATCTCTGTTGCTTCGTTTTTTGTTTTGTATTTGCCAACGCAGTATTGGTATTGATACTTGCTATTGTTGGAGCTTTTACACCACGTTTTACCTCGATATGACTTGAATTGAGGATCGTTTGGTGAGAGCTCTTTTTTGGATGATAGGATTTGGATCGTATATCTCCCATCTTTGATCTCGGGGGAGCTCTTTGAGGTGGAGATTTTTGTTCGGTTGACCATCTCTATGTAGTCGTGGATTCCTCCATATATAGCCTCGGCAATCTCTTGAACTCCCTTTGTGGAGGTCATATAGGCAAGGTCTTTGGCGTTGCTCATAAAACCGATCTCTGTGAGTGCACAGGGCATATTCGAGTCGTAGAGGACCATTATTGGTTGGCGTCGTACGGTGCGAACTTTATGACCTTTTTTTTCGTAGTTTTTATGTATTAGTCGAGCGAAAGCTTCGCTATATTGACCATATGTAAATTGGGTGTTTTGGATGTATGCTCTGACAATTGCGGCGGTCTTTTCGTCCGACATATCGATCAGATACTCTTGGTTAGCTGTGTAGAGGGCTGCATCGTTGCGTTGTTTTTCGAGTGAGGACTCTCCCATAATGATTGTTTCAGCACCGGAGGCAGATGTGTTTGTTGCAGCGTTGGCGTGGATTGAGATGAATAGATCTCCATTGGCGTCGTTGGCGATCTTTGTCCTCATAGAGAGATCCTCTTTGAGGTTTTTCGCTAGGTCTACATCTTTGGTTCGTGTGAATACAACTTTTACTTCGGGATGTCCCTTTCTGAGTATTTCGCCCAACTTTAGTGCTACACGGAGGTTGATATCCTTCTCGGCGTGCCCTCCATATCGAGCACCCGGGAATATGCCTCCGTGACCGGGATCGATCACCACAACCTTAACACCCTGAGCCAACGTAGTTTGGATGGGTATTGAGGCAAATAAAATGGTGAGAATCGTCACTATGTTGAAAAAAAGTTTTGTTTTCACTTTCAAAATCAAATATATATCTGTTTTTTTCGTTATCTTTGTCAGTTGTTAATCGCGTTGTGGGTGGTTTGAGACTAGGTGTGGTAGTGTTTTTGCGTCTGCCAAACTTGTCGAGAACGACCCACAACAGATTTTTAGGTTTAACTCCGTTGCCGACTCGTCGGCAAAGTTATGATTTTTTTTGATATTTTGCGTATTCTGAAGATAAAATATATAGTTTCACTGCTAATTTTGCTCTTGTCGGCAGAGTTAGTGTTCGGTGATGACACCCCTCGTCAGGTTGATGGGGAGGTGGAGAGAGAGAGTAATTTGGTCGCTTTTGACTCCCTGTTGCGCGATAGCGTGGCTGCAAAACCGCGTCGTGCAAAGCCTCTAATAGATGATGTAATGAGGGGTACGAACCTCGATTCGCTCTACTATAATGTAAAGGAGAAGAAGATCTTTATATATACCGAGGGTGATGTTCAGTACCAAGATAAGAGCCTCAAAGCCGATATGATGGAGATTGATATGTCGAATAATGAGATCTTTGCATATGGTATCGAGATGCCCGACTCAACAGGTAAGATCGTGATGACACAACCGATGTTTACCGATGGCGATGCTAGCTATACGATGGATACCATCACCTACAATATGAAGAGCGAGAGAGCTAAGATTAAGGGTGTTGCGACACAGGAGGGTGATGGTTGGTTGGTTGGAAGCCACGTCAAGAAGATGGAGGATGACGTAATCAACATTAAAGGTGGAAAGTATACTACGTGTAGCGACATTAGCCATCCGCACTTCTACCTCGCAATGACCAAGGCGAAGGTTATCCCCGGAGAGAAGGTTGTGACAGGTCCGGCATATTTTGTAATGGAGGATGTGCCGATCTATTTCTTGGGTATTCCAGAGGGATTCTTTCCGATCAATTCAGGTCCGCGATCTGGACTGTTGATGCCATCGTATGGAGAGGATGGGACGAAGGGTTTTTTCCTTCGTGATCTGGGATACTACTTTACGATTAACGACTATATGGATTTGACGATACTTGGAGGTATCTACTCTCTTGGATCGTGGGAGTTGAGTGCGTCGTCGGACTATCTCAAAAAATATAAGTATAGTGGAGGTTTCGATATCGACTATTCGAATATTAAGATCGGAACAAAGGGAGAGTCGGATTATCTCAAACAGAGCAACTTCAAGATTCAGTGGACACACTCGCAGGATGCAAAGGCGAATCCCGGTTCGACATTCTCGGCATCGGTGAACCTCACAACGAGTGGTTACAGTAAATATTCGGCAACGACGCTCGACGATATGCTCTCGACGCAGACCAACTCCTCGATATCATACTCCAAGAGTTGGAGCAATGTGTCGCTGTCGACAAACCTTGCCGTGTCGCAGAACTCGCAGGATCAAACGATATCTGTTACATTCCCCTCGGCAGTGGTGAGTGTATCGCGATTCTATCCATTCAAGTGGGGGAACTCTTATGGAAAGGATAAGTGGTACGAAAAGATCTCGATGACCTATACGGGAAAGTTGACAAACTCGGTCTCTACGTCGGAGAGTGAGATATTTGATAAGGATGTTTTTAAGGAGATGGTGAGTGGCGTTGAGCATAGTATCCCTGTGTCGGCATCATTCTCTTTGTTCGACTATCTCAACATCACACCAAGCTTTAGTTATACCGAGAAGTGGTATGCTAAGAGTCAGAAGCGAGAGTGGAATCCAGCAACAAATGAGGTAGAGTATCTAGATCCAGATTATGGGTTTAATCGCCTCTACAACTATAGCACATCTGTTTCGGCAACTACTACGCTCTATGGAATGTTCCAAGCGAAGAACAAGAATAACCCGTTGCAGGCGGTTCGTCACACTATAACACCAACAGTTGGTTTCTCTTATACTCCGGACTTCTCGCAGCAGAAGTATGGTTACTATGAGACCTACCAGACCGACTCGTTGGGATCTACGAGCACCTACTCACCATACTCGGTAAACTCATATGGAGTGCCGTCGTCGGGAAAGAATATGTCGATGACCTTCTCTTTATCTCAGAACTTGGAGGCTAAGGTGTTGTCGAAGCGCGATACGTCGGGAATAAAGAAGATCACGATCATAGATGATCTTAAGATTAGCGGATCATATAACTTCCTTGCCGACTCGATGAAGTTGTCGACGATTCCGGTTTCGTTGCGTACGACGCTCTTTGGTAACTATGCTCTCAATCTATCTGTAACGCTCGATCCATATAGAGTAACTCCGGAGGGTACGCGTTATGATAAGCTGTTTTTCCCGGGTCGTGTGACGAGTACTGGTTGGTCGTTTAGCTACTCCTTTAAGTCTCGTAGCAGTGAGAGTCGATCGCGAGGTACGGCGATCAACGATATTACGACGCAATCTCCAGAGTATTTGAATCCGTTCTACGACCCTAGTGGTACGATGGACCCGGTTCTGCGACGGCAACTTATGGCGGATTCCTATTATGACTTCTCACTGCCGTGGAATGTGGGTCTTAGTTATGTCATAAGTTACGGAATTAGTTATGTTAATAATGGTACGACGGGATACTCTCAAAATGTAACGCAATCTCTGAGTCTCAATGGTTCTGTGAACCTAACAAGCAAGACTGGTGTAACTTTTACGAGTGGATATGACCTTATGGAGCGAGAGTTTACCACCACCTCCGTTGCGATGACGCGAGACTTACACTGTTGGCAGATGTCATTTTCGTGGATTCCGTTTGGTTACTATAGGAGTTGGAGTTTTAATATTGGTATAAAGTCGTCGGCTTTGGCAGATATAAAGTATGATAAGAGTCAGAGTATGTATGATAATATGTATTAAATAATTTCGTGTTATGGAGATAAGAAGTGATTATTTGGTAATAGGCTCTGGTGTTGCAGGGTTGAGTTTTGCGCTCAAGGCGGCAGAGAGTGGTGATGTTACGATCGTCACCAAAGGTGGTATAAGTGATTGTAATACGAACTATGCACAGGGTGGTATCTGCTCTGTGACATATGAACCCGATACGTTCGAGAAACATATCGCTGACACGATGACGTGTGGTGCCGGTAAGTGTGATGTGGATGCGGTGGATCTTGTTGTGAGACGTGCGCCCGAACTCATTGCCGACCTTATTGAGTGGGGAACGAGATTCAACAAGACGGAGGATGGGCGCTTCGAACTTCACCGAGAGGGTGGACACTGCGAGCATCGAATACTCCACTATGAGGATCTTACGGGTGCTGAGATCGAGAGGGCGTTGGTCGAGAGTGTGAAGGCTCACCCTCGTATCAAAGTTATGGAGAACCACTTTGCGATAGATCTTCTGACGCAACACCATTTGGGAGAGTTAGTTACGCGCCATACGCGAGGTTTGGCGTGCTTTGGAGCTTACGTACTCGATTTGGAGAGTGAGGCTATCCATACGATGTTGGCTAAATTCACCGTTGTGGCGACGGGCGGTTGTGGTCACATATACCACACAACGACCAACCCCGAGGTGGCGACTGGTGATGGAGTGGCGATGTGTCATAGGGCGAAGGCAAACATAGAGTCTATGGAGTTTATTCAGTTCCACCCAACATCGCTCTATAATCCCGGAGAGCGCCCCTCGTTCCTGATTACGGAGGCGATGCGAGGTTATGGTGGTATCTTGAGGTTGCAGAACGGGAAGGAGTTTATGAATAGATACCATCCGATGTTGTCGCTTGCGCCACGCGATGTTGTGGCGCGTTCGATTGACCACGAGATGAAGATTAGCGGAGAGGAGTTTGTATACCTCGATGTGAGACACAAAAATGCGGAGGAGACTCGAACACACTTTCCCAACATATACGAAAAGTGCCTATCTATAGGAATCGACATCACCAAAGATATGATCCCAGTGACACCTGCGGCACACTATTGCTGTGGTGGAGTGAGGGTTGATAAGTTTGGTCGAAGCTCTATAAAGAGGCTTTACGCTCTTGGTGAGAGCTCTTGTACGGGGTTGCACGGAGCTAATAGATTGGCTTCAAATTCGCTTATTGAGGCTTTGGTATATGCGGATCAGGCGGCAAAACATACCGCAACACTCATTGATGGTGTTGAGTTTCAGAGCGGTATTCCCGACTGGGATTTCGACGGTACAAGCTCTGCGGAGGAGATGATTCTCGTTACGCAGAATAAGAAGGAGGTACAGTTGATAATGTCGAACTATGTCGGTATTGTTCGTTCGAACCTACGTTTGAGTCGAGCTATGGCACGTCTGTCGGTGATTTGGCAGGAGACAGAGGAGCTATATAACAAAACAACACCAAGCAAGGAGCTCTGTGAGTTGCGTAACATAGTGGCTGTAGCGTATCTAACAATTAAGCAGGGTACGGCACGTAAGGAGTCTGTGGGTCTCCACTACACGATAGACTACCCACCACAACAATAAATTATATCAAGGGGATGTGAACCCCTTCCAAATAAAAATAGAAGAAGAATAAATGACACAACACGAAGAGATTATACGCCGTAGAACATTTGCCGTGATAGCCCATCCCGATGCCGGAAAGACAACCCTAACAGAGAAGTTGCTTCTGTTTGGAGGGGCGATCCACGTGGCGGGAGCTGTGAAGAGCAATAAGATCAAGAAGGGTGCAACATCCGACTTTATGGAGATCGAGCGACAGAGAGGAATCTCGGTTGCGACCTCTGTGATGGGGTTTGAGTATCGAGGGGCGAAGATAAATATCCTCGATACGCCGGGTCACGAAGATTTTGCGGAGGATACCTATCGAACTTTGACCGCAGTGGATTCGGTGATTATTGTGATCGACGGTGCGAAGGGTGTGGAGGCGCAGACATTGAAGTTGATGAATGTTTGTCGTATGCGAAAGACTCCAGTTATTGTCTTTGTGAATAAGATGGATAGACCTTGCCAAGAGCCATTTGAGTTGTTGGATGAGATTGAGAAGGAGTTACAAATTAAGGTTCGCCCCCTATCGTTCCCAATCTCGAGTGGACCAACTTTTAAGGGGGTATATAATTTATATGACCATAATCTATCGCTCTTCACAACAGATGAGCGACAGACTGCTTCGTCCGATACTATCGAGATCGCTGATATTATGCAGCCTGAGTTGGATGAGTATATCGAGGAGCGTTATGCAAAGCAGATACGTGAGGATATCGAGATCGTCGAGGGTGTCTACGACGCTTTTGATCGAGATGCTTATTTGAGTGGTGAGTTAGCGCCTGTGTTCTTTGGGTCGGCGGTTAATAACTTTGGTGTGAGAGAGTTGTTGGAGTGTTTCATCGACATTGCGCCATCTCCAAGATTGGGTACGACTGAGAGTCGTGACGTTGATCCGGAGGAGGCGAAGATGACAGGATTTATATTTAAGATACACGCCAATATGGACCCGAACCATCGTAATCGTATCGCCTTTATGAAGGTCTGTTCGGGAACATTCGCTCGTAACAAAAACTATCTGCACGTGAGGAGTGGTAAGCAGTTGAAGTTCTCCTCTCCAACAGCATTTATGGCGGAGAAGAAGTCGGTTATCGACGAGGCGTTTCCGGGAGATATTGTGGGACTTCCCGACTCAGGTAGCTTCGCTATTGGTGATACATTTACCGAGGGTGAGAAGTTGAAGTTTACGGGTATTCCATCATTTGCCCCCGAGCAGTTCCGTTATATCGAAAATGCCGATCCAATGAAGTTTAAGCAGTTGGCGAAGGGTATAGATCAGTTGATGGATGAGGGTGTGGCACAGCTATTCACCTCGTCGCTCAATGGTCGTAAGATTATCGGTACGGTTGGAGCACTTCAGTTCGAGGTTATTCAGTATCGTTTGGAGCACGAGTATTCGGCAGCTTGTAGGTGGGATCCTATCTCGATCTATAAGGCTTGTTGGATTTCGAGTGACAATGCCGAACAGTTGGCAGACTTCAAGCGTAGAAAACATACAAATATGGCGATCGACAAACACGGTCGTGATGTGTTCTTTGCAGATACGAGCTATGGTTTGGCTCTTGCGCAGGAGAACTTCAAAGATATAAAGTTTGCCTTTACATCTGAATTTTAATCTCTATGGTAAACTATCTGTCGGTCGAAAATTTGACCAAAAGCTGGGGTGACTTAATCCTCTTTGAGGGTATTAGTTTCACGATTGGTGAGGGTGAGCGAGTGGGTCTCATTGCGCGTAATGGCGCAGGAAAGAGCACTCTTCTAACGGCACTTGCGAGTGGTGAGGATCTGGAGGGTGGCACAGTCTCGTTTCGTCGTGACTTGAGGGTTGCATACCTAGTTCAAGAGCCCAGCTTTGCGAAAGAGATGAGTGTTCTTGAGGCGTGCTTTACGGGTGATAGCCCCGCGCTGAAAGTTATATCGGAGTATGAGCGAGCTATGGTGTCGGGTGATAACTCGCTTATCGAGAGGGTTGTGATGCAGATGGATGAGATCGGGGCGTGGGATTATGAGTCGAAGGTGAAGGGTATATTGTCACAACTTAAAATTACTGAGTTCGACAAGAAGATTGGGATGTTGTCGGGAGGTCAGCTAAAGCGTGTGGCTCTAGCCAATGCCCTAATAAATGAGCCAGAACTTTTGATCCTCGACGAGCCAACGAACCACCTTGATCTGGATGTGACGATGTGGCTGGAGGGGTACTTGACGTCGAGTCGTATTTCGTTGTTGATGGTGACACACGATAGATATTTCCTCGACAGAGTTTGTAATAGAATATTGGAGATCGATGAGCGCAAACTCTTTTCGTATCGTGGAAACTATAGCTACTATCTCGAAAAGCGGGAGGAGCGTCGTGCTGCTGCTGCGCAACAGATGGCGAGCGACGAGAATCTGTATCGAAAGGAGTTGGAGTGGATGCGTCGTCAGCCACAAGCGCGCGCAACCAAAGCAAAGTCTCGAATAGAGAGTTTCTATGATCTGGAGGATCGCCTGCGTCGCGAGCGAGAGCAGGGTAGTGTTAAGCTGGGTGTAAAATCAGCATATATTGGTAAGAAGATATTCGAGGTTGAACATCTCCACAAAGCATATGGCGAGAGGGTAATACTTCGGGACTTTAGCTACCTATTCTCTAGATATGAGAAGATGGGTATTGTTGGTGAGAATGGTGTTGGTAAGTCTACGTTTCTCAAAATGTTGATGGGCGAGGTTGCTCCCGACGGTGGGAAGATAGATATTGGGCAGACTGTTCGTTTTGGTTACTATTCGCAGGCGGGTATCGACTTTGACGACAACACGAAGGTGATAGATGAGGTGACAGATATTGCTGAGTATATTGAGTTGGGGGATGGGAGTCGCCTCTCAGCCTCTCAGTTTCTGCAACATTTCCTGTTCGATCCAAAAGTACAACATAATTTTGTTGGGCGATTGAGTGGGGGGGAGCGCCGTCGGTTATACCTCTGTACAATCTTGATGCAGAATCCAAACTTCTTGATTCTCGACGAGCCGACGAATGATCTAGATATTATGACGTTACAGGTTCTGGAGGAGTATCTTCAAAGCTTCTCGGGGTGTGTGATTGTTGTGTCGCACGACCGTTACTTTATGGATAAAGTTGCAGATCACCTGTTGATCTTCGAGGGCGAGGGACGTGTAAAGGATTTCCCATCTTCATATAGTGATTATCTTGTGTGGCGTGACCTAAAAGTGGAGCAGGAGCACGCAACACCAACCCAAACAGTCGTTGCACAACCTCCCAAACGAGAGCGTACAGAGTCAAAGGTGAAGTTAAGCTTCAATGAGAAACGAGAGTTGGAGGCGATCGAGAAGGAGCTACCAGAGCTGGAGGCTGAGAAGGCTGCACTTGAGGAGGAGCTTAGTAGTGGTACGCTGTCGGTGGATGATCTTACCTCAAAGTCACAACGTATATCTCAAATTTTAGATCGAATCGACGAACAGAGTATGCGTTGGTTGGAGCTAAGTGAAAAGTCGTAACACACACAATCCTATGGCGAGTAAACACCGATGTGTAGAGTGCGGTGAGGAGTTACCGCCAAATCTGCGATTTTGTCCATACTGCTGCTACAACGACAACTATAGTGATAGGTGTCATTGTGTGGTCTCTCCTGTGCCATATTTGAAAATGATGAGGGGTTATCTTGAAGAGATTCTGCTTCTGCCCCCTGTTCGAGGGGTGCGAGATGGCGAAAGCCAGACTTTGCGAGATTTAGTTCTGCATATTGAGGTTGTGGAGTCGCTTTTGAACTGTTCGTTTGCCGATAATCGAGATGTTATGAGCGCTGTTGATATCGTGTATGAAATTATGTGGGAGGAGGTATCGAAACGAAAGAGGAGAGTTCGACGAAATCGAATCCTCCTCTTTGTGATTGTTATGATCTTAGTACTGATGTGTTAATAATCTCTACCACTGCCCTGCGCGGGCGGCGGCGGAGTGCTCTCCGCGGAGCTTTGTTATCTTTGCGATTGTTAATAGATTGATTCTCAATATATAGCTACGTAGGCTGCGCCTACTATTAACAATCGAACATAAGTGTCTGTTCCAATCTAAAAGAGTTGATGCATCACCACTAATCATTAATCATTTTAGATAGCCATCGTAAAAGGTTAACGCATCACTAGTATAATGATCTTTATAACCCCGTTATTTTCTTTATTTGAGCTAGCTTGTTGAGAGCTTCAAGTGGGGTGATCGAGTTTAGATCGAGCCCCTTGATCTGGTCACGGATGTCGATCAATACAGGATCATCTAGCTTGAACATCGAGAGTTGAAAGCTCTCATTTTTTGCTGCTGACTCCATATTTGCCGAAGAGCTTTTTACTCCGTCACCTCGATAACACTGCTCTAAGTTTAGAAGGATCTCGTCTGCTCGCTTCACAACCGATGCAGGCATTCCAGCCATACGTGCTACGTGAATACCGAACGAGTGTTCGGTGCTACCTCGCTCTAGTTTGCGAACGAATGCGATTGTGTTCTCCATCTCCTTGACAGAGACGTGGTAGTTTTTGACCCTTTCGAAGAGCTCCTCCATCTCGTTGAGTTCGTGATAGTGGGTGGCGAAGAGGGTTTTGGCGCGTGCCGATGGGTGGTTGTGGAGATACTCCACCATTGCCCACGCAATAGATATGCCGTCGTAGGTGCTCGTGCCACGACCAATCTCGTCGAGGAGGACGATGCTGCGATCCGATATATTGTTGAGGATCGAGGCGGACTCCAACATCTCAACCATAAATGTAGACTCTCCTTGAGAGATGTTATCTGACGCTCCAACGCGAGTGAAGATCTTATCGACAACTCCGATCTCAGCCGATGTGGCAGGGACAAATGAACCCATCTGTGCCATCAAAATAATTAGAGCTGTCTGCCTCAAAAGTGCCGACTTACCCGACATATTTGGTCCTGTAATCATCATTATCTGTTGTGCTTCGTCGTCGAGTGTCACATCGTTGGGCACATACTTCTCGCCAATTGGCATTAAGGTCTCTATAACTGGGTGGCGACCCTGTTTGATCTCAATACGAGCTGAGGTCGTGAGTTGGGGGCGTGTGTAACGACGCTCACACGCCATTCGTGCAAACGATTGGAGGATGTCGATTCTCGCCACGATCTGTGCATCGCGCTGCAAAGTGGGAAGCGCAGTGGATATGAACTCCACAATTTGAGCATAGAGTTGTTGCTCAAGTTCCGATATGCGACTCTCCGCACCAAGGATCTTCTCCTCATACTCTTTCAACTCAGCTGTGATATATCGCTCAGCTGAGGTTAGGGTTTGTTTGCGAACCCACTCTTCGGGGACACGATCTTTGTGTGTGTTACGTACCTCTATGTAGTAGCCAAATACGTTGTTGAAGCTTATTTTGAGCGAGGGTATACCTGTTCGTTGGCTCTCCCTTTCGAGGATACGTTGTAGGAGATCTTTGCCGTGCAGAGCTATTCGACGCAGGTCGTCGAGTTCTGCATTTACGCCATCTGCAATCACGCCTCCTTTGAGGATGTTGTTCGTCGGGTCGGGGTAGATATCTGTTGAGAGGCGCTGGTGTACTTCACTCAGTGGGTCTATTAACTTTCCAACGTTTTCGAGTACCGCTACAGTTGACTCTTCGAGGATATTTTTTAGGGTCGACATAGCCTCTAGCGACGATTTGAGCTGTACCAATTCACGTGGCGTAACTCTCTGTGCCGCTATGCGTGCCGCAATACGTTCGATATCTCCGATGAGTGCAACCTGATCCTCCACCAAACTCGCTAGATCCCGATCCATAGCAAATGTAGAGACAATATCTAGTCGATTATTTATACGCTCTATATTACGAATGGGCATTGCGACCCATCGACGTAACATTCTTGCACCCATCGAGGTACGTGTACGATCTATAATGTCGGCAAATCCAACCCTCTCGTTGCTCGACGAAAATAGTTCGAGATTGCGGATCGTGAAGCGGTCGATCCAGACGTGTTCGCTCTCGTCGATACGTGCGATGGAGTTTATGTGGGCAATCTGTTTATGTTCGGTAAACTCCAAGTAGGAGAGGGTAGCACCTGCTGCCGATATCGCTGCCGCCATACTCTCGACACCAAACCCCTTCAACGATTTCGTCCCAAACTGAGTGCATAACTTTTCGCGATTTACATCATACGAAAATAACCACTTATCGAGTTTATAGGTGTATAGTTTATGACCGAACGCCTCGGCAAAACGCATCTCCATACCTCTTTCGTATAGTACCTCTTTGGGGGCGAAGTTGGAGATGAGTTTGTCGACGTAGCTATCAGTACCTTCACCGCAGTAGAACTCTCCCGTCGATATGTCGAGGAATGCTACACCGGTCTTTTTGTCGGCAAAGTATACAGCGGCGAGGTAACGATTCTCCTTTGCTGTGAGGGAGTTCTCCTCCATCACAACTCCCGGTGTGACAAGCTCCACAACCCCTCGTTTGACCAATCCTTTTGTTGTTTTAGGATCTTCGAGTTGTTCGCAGATGGCTACGCGTGCACCTGCCCTCACCAACTTTGGTAGGTAGGTGTCGATGGAGTGGTGTGGAAATCCTGCAAGCTCCACAAAACTCGCTGCTCCGTTGGCTCGTCGTGTGAGTGTGATACCTAATATCTCACTCGCACGGATTGCATCCTCGCCAAAGGTCTCGTAGAAATCACCAACACGGAATAGAAGTATTGCATCGGGGTGTACAGCCTTGATGTTGTAGTACTGCTTCATCAAGGGGGTTTCGACATATTTTTTTTCGCTACTCTTTGCCTCTTTTGTCATTGTTACTTCTTTACAATTTTATATGTGTGGGTTTGAGGTTGTGACATCTCGTAGAGCTTATCTTGCAACAACATCAACTCCACGAACATCTGATCTCGCTTGGGTTGGAACTCGATGTATAGTTTATATTTGTCGATATAGTAGCCCTGTGTCTCTGTTTCGAGTCGTTTGGTGACCTCTCGAATTACTGCATCTGGACGAAGGTACTCCTCGAAGTCGCTTCGAAGGTGAAGGATTCTGTGCTCCACGAGTGGGAGAACTCGATTGTTGTAGGTTGTCTTACGGAGATTCTCATTCTCGTTCATAACAGCTTTTGACTGTTGGTATTGAGGTGTGAGTTCGTTCATCGAGAGGTTTACGCCCTCGCTGAGCTCCTTGTTGCTATACTCCCCAACTACAACGTCGTCGATGAGTAGTTGGTAATCTCCTTTTTTTAGTCCCGTTACTGTTACGATTTCGCGGTTGTAATCCTCTAGGAATGAGTTAAATTCGCACGCGCGTAGAGACTCCTTGTCGAACACGAATGGCAAACCCTCAGCAAGCATATCGAATGAGAGAGTTGTTTTGTCGCCCGATATGTTGTTAACCTCAGCGCGAATACTCTCCTTGAGTTCCGATTTTGAGGCGTCGATCACCACCTTCGATACGAAACTAGGCTCCTCTACAGATTTGATAAATTCGTTTGCCATAATGAATCCACCAAATCCTCCGGGGTGTATGCGATCTCCATTCTTGCCGACGAATGAGTTGTTGGGGTCATCTTTCTGTAGAGCTAGCGACACGGCATTGCTCTTTGCCCAGATATCTACAACCTTTGCGTCGTAACGTGGAGCACTCTCCTTGACATACTCTCCATAGGTGTAGAGTCGATGGTTACGACCAACTTGTCCCGGGTTCTTTTTCTCCATCATCTCGTCATAGATCGATGGGGTGAAGAGGATCAACTCACGGCTGTTTTGACTAAGTATCTCGTTTATTTGGTCGAGGTATGAGGTGTAGAGGTCGTAGCGCATCTGATTCTCGCGTGCTACAGCAGCCTCGTCACTCTCATCTAAGTCGGGTGTGATATTCTCTCCCGAATCATTCATTCCGATCATCATTATCGCTACGTCGGGGTCGTTGCTCAAGATGTCGGTGTCGATGCGATCCAACACTCCTCGTGTGATGTCGCCACCCAAACCGTTGTTGCGATAGTGTAGACGAATCAATGGGTAACGGGTTGTGTAGTATTGCATTATATACTTGGTGTATTGTCCTCCCATCGTGATACTGTTGCCGATGAAACATACCTTGTCACCATCTTGAAATAGTGGGTGCGATGACTCTTCAGCAGAGGTTGTTGTGATGCTAAAGATAGTTGATAGGGCGAGTGTGCAGCCTAATAGTTTTGTTAGTTTGTTTTTCATTATTATATTGGATTATAGGTTATTTTCTGTCATAAACTCTTTGATGGCGCTACGGAATTTTTCTATTGTCTCCTCCATCGTTAACTCGGATTTTCCTCCTGCAGCATTTTTGTGACCTCCGCCATTGAAATATTTACGGGCGAATAGGTTTACGTCGATGTGGCTACGAGAGCGTAACGAAACACGTATAAATTTTCGATGTGCCGTGAAGAGCGCCGATATTAACATCTTCTCTACAGAGAGAGGGTAGTTTACAAATCCTTCGCTGTCACCCTGCTGGAAGTTGTGACGGCGCATTTCTACCTCTGTAAGAGACATATAGGCTACGCGCCCATCCTCGATGATCTCCATATTGCGGTTGACGATATATCCGAATAGACGTATGCGTCCTTCGCTATAGGAGTTGTATACCTTTAGGTTAATTTGGGGGATGTTGGCACCCTGCTCCACCAACACTGCTACAGCTCGAAATAACTCCGGGGAGAGATTCGAGAATGAGAAGTTTCCGGTGTCGGTCATTATTCCTGTGTAGAGAAGATCTGCTGTTGTAGGATCAATTGCCTTAGCGCCAACGAACGCCTCAATTAACGAGTATGTTACAAAGCAGGTGCTCGACTCCTCGGGGAATGAGAATACCACGTCGAAGTTGGGTGCAGGAGAGAGGTGGTGATCTATCAATACTCTCTTTGCTGTGGTGTTGGCATCTATCACGCACCCTAACGCTTCGAGTCTCGATGTTGTGTTGAAATCCATACAGAAGATAATATCAGATTTGGCGATAACGCTCTCAGCTCTCTCAGAATCTGTTTTGTGGATTATGTAATCTTTGATACCCTCCATCCACTCCATAAAGTATGGATATTTGTTGGGGGCTATGCAACTCACCGAATGACCCATATCACGAAGGATGCGTGCCCACGCAAGGGTTGAGCCTAGGGCATCTCCATCGGGGTTGGTGTGTGCTATTATTACTATGTTTTGATTGCTCTTTGCTGTGACTATTTCTCGTAGTCGTGCGAGCTCTGTTGCTGCAATTTGCATAATGTTTTGACTCTATAATTTTAATAGAGCAAACATACGAAAAAAAAATGATATTTTAGATGTAGGTCCCCTGCAAAGTTTATATAATTTGCAGGGGATTATAGGATAGCTTAGATTACCTCCTCTTTGACCTTCATCTCCTCTAGCTCCGATGTCGTGTCATCCATCTCCTCAGCTTCGTGAGACGATCGGTATGATGCAGGGGTATCTCCAAAGTGGCGTTTGAAGAGCTTTATGAAGTGTGACGTGTTGGGGAATGCGCAGATCTGCCCCACTTGCGATATTGGTTCGCGTGTGGTGTTGAGAAGGAGTTTTGCGTAGTTGAGTCTTTGGCGTAGATACCACTGATGTGGAGGAGCCCCAAATAGCTGTTTGAACTCTTTCTTGAATGATGTGAGCGATTTGCTGCACTCTGTTGCCAACTCACTTATCGACTTGTCTACCAACAAATTGTCGTATATAACTCTCTCGAAGGCTGCTTTCTCTTGATCGAGGCTGTTTAATATTGCATCGCGAATAGAGTTCTTCTCGCAGGAGAGGATGGTAAAGATGACATTCATAAGAAATAACCTCTCACTCTCATCATTATGGAGGAATCCGCCCAGTTCGAAGTGGCGATTTATCGCTGTGAATAGGTTGCGAGTGATCTTCGATGGCTGAGCTACAGCTGTGTTTAGTGATCCTATAGGTTTCTCATTTTGTGGATTCAGTTCAACGTGTGAGGTGTTGAGAGATGCTATGACCTGCTGCAACATCTCGGGGCTGAAAAACAGTACGATCTGTTCATACGTGTCGTTTGTGGATGGGATGTTCTCGATATAGTGTCGCCCTTGTGATAGGAAGAATATATCTCCTGTTGAGATTTTTGTTGCTCTGTCATCCTCGTGGATATACTTTTCGCCACGAATGACATAGCCAATTGTGTTACTTGTGAGTTGAGTTGTCTTTACTCCGATGTTTTGGGTCGTCGAGTACTTTACGACGACACGTTTAACCTCGTCTGTTTCGATGTTGTTTTTGTCCATATTTAGATCTTTTAGGTTGTTAATTTTATCTGTTAATTATATGTTGGTCTCGTTCTAAACTCGACTCTAAACCTTAATCTGCCACAAATATATATCATATAATCCAAATATGCAATAACTCTGCAATAAAACATTGTGGATATTGACCTTTTTGTGATATAGACAAAAGAAAAGGTGTCGAGAAATAGATCTCAACACCTTTTGTTGCAAATATTTTGCCAATCTCCTATATTATCTCAACAAAAGTTGCTAGGAGAAAAAGAGTAGTCTACTACTCCTCGTCGCGATACAATGCGTTCACGTAAACTGCGTGCTGCATTGCTACTCGCTTCTCGATAGATGGCTTTGTAAAGTACTGGCGACGACGAAGCTCCTTCAAAACTCCTGTACGCTCATATTTACGTTTGAATTTCTTAAGGGCTCTTTCGATGTTCTCACCCTCTTTAACTGGCATAATAATCATAGTTGTATTCTTTTTTTTGTTTTTTTATATTTGTTATGTGGCTCTTTTGTTTGGGTAGAAGAGCCGACTACCTGCCGATTTTTGAAATTTGGAACTCTCTGAATGGAGACCTAAAGGACTCCTTGTACCTCGAAGTGAAGATAGGGACGCACTCTCTGTGCCTCCTCCCGTGTGAATATTTTATCCTCGATCATCTCTTCTATGGTACTCCAACCTCCTTTCAATTGTCTCTTTTTCAATAACTTTCGCAACCTCTGTGTGAGGTAGGGATGATTACTCATCTCTTTTGCGCTTGCAAAGTTAACATCTATTTTTGAAATATCACAACTATCGGCGAAAATTTGTGAAATAATTTGCTTAAAATTACCCTCTGTAATGCAAATTATCTCTGTCAACTGCTCCACGGAGTGGAATCCACCGAGTAGATTACGATATTTTATGATCTCCGTGACGCTCTTCTCTCCAATACCTCGAACAGAGCGTAGTGTTGCGGAGTCGGCACGGTTGAGGTCCACTAACTCTGTAGTGGATTTAGGCGATGGGGCAGTGGGGTCCTCTCTCCACCGCGATACTCTGGGGCTGAAGATTGCATATCTCATCAAGAGTGTAGCGATGGAGTCGGAGACGACGTAACATTCGCGTAGCTCCTCCTCGCAGTGAATACCACTTAGGTCGCGCCACTTCACGAACACCTCTGCTTGGCGGAGCGAGAGTGCTCCGATTGCACGCAGATAGTTGACCCCAACGGTGTCGACCAGAAATTTTGAGGGTGCGAGGGGTGGCGTTTTGACTCGATGACCGGTGTAGGTGTTGTGGGTGTTGCGGAGAGAGTCCCAGTTGGTCGATGGTTCGGGGCTCTTGTGTTTGAACTCCTCTCCGATTACGATGTAGGGTTCGAGTGCGTAGTAGAGAGAGTCGGATATGTTGTAACAACTCGTAAGCTCCTCTTTTATGCGGAATGGTTTGATGAACTCTCGATATCTTATTATCGACAGAGCCTCAATGCGAGTGAGACCCAATCGACGTAACTCTTCCAGAGTTGCTATGTTGGGGTCAAATGGACTCAACACAGCACTCTCTCGATAGGTACTTAGCTCTGAGTTGATCTGTTTGGTCTCATCTATTGAGGTGTGTTGACGCTCAATGTAGAGGATCAACATAACAATCACAGCAACGAGAATAATGGTGACTATGTTACGCACCCCCTCTACTGTGATCCAAGGTTTCAACTCCTCCTCTTTGTGTTTTTCGCCCATAGACCAATTTATTTACCAATCCTCTCTATCTGATAGAAGGAGTTTGCGATAGCGACGAGATGGGCTATTGATGAATCGTCCAATGCCGTAGTTCTCCCAACGTTTGTCGACCAACTCTATTGTTTCGGGGGTGGCTGTTACAACATTGGGGAAACGAGATGGGTTTCCAACTTTGTTGGGGCACTTGCTTCTTGCATCAATATTCATTACGCCATTTGCTGACAGCATTATGTCGCGTCGTGGATCGCTGTTTGCTGCCGCCAACCATAGTAGATCATATGGACCCATACCTAGTGCCGACGAGTCGAACATCATAACGAAGTTAACTCCCGACACATCAAATATACTCATATCTATCTCCATTGTTGGTGATGCGAAGAGTGTAAGTACTCCCCACTCTCGGACTAACTTCTCATTTGCTACGACACCATTGGGAAGATAGTATGTTAGATCCTCCTTTATTCGTTGTTTCGAGGGGCTATCCGTTAGGTCAATTGCTAGCTTACCACCAAATCCATTTGTTGCAGTTGCGTGGTCAAGTACGTCGTAGACCCCTTCGCTACGTATAACGGAGCGTGTTAGGTCAATGTTGCGGAGGAGTGTCGCCATCTGTGTGCTGTCACGAATGTTGGTGTCGTGATCCGCTACGATCAGATATTTGTTGAACATCATCTGTCCCGCTCCCCACATTGATTGTATCACCTTTTGACTCTGCCCTGCATAGCGACGCTTGATAGAGATCATAGCTATGTTGTGAGCTGTTCCAGCCTCTGGCATTGTCATATCGCTCACCTCTGGAAGCATTGCGAAACGTATTGGCGAGACAAAAATTCGCTCCGTAGCCATCGCAATATAGGCATCCTCTTGAGGTGGAACTCCCACAATTGTAGCTGGGTAGATCGCATCTCGACGGTGGGTGATAGCCGTTACGTGGAACTTGGGGTAGAGATCTTGGAGCGAGTAGAACCCTGTGTGGTCTCCAAATGGACCCTCTACCACCTTCTCTTCGGTGGGGTCTACGTAACCCTCCAACACAAAATCACAATCGGTGGGTACATATATATCGTTTGTGATGCACTTTACTAACTTTACTTTGCTGCGGCGCAGAAATCCAGCCAACAGATACTCATCCATATTGTCGGGCATAGGTGCTGTTGCTGCGTATGTGTAGGCTGGGTCACCTCCGATAGCCACCGATACGGGCATCTTTTCGCCACGTTCGCGGTAGACTTCATAGTGGCGTGCCCCGGTTTTGTGTATGTGCCAGTGCATTCCTGTCGTGTTGTGGTCGAAGATCTGCATTCGGTACATTCCTACATTCCGCTGACCTGTCTCTGGGTTTATGGTGTTGACCATCGGTAGGGTAATAAATCGCCCCCCGTCGCAACTCCAACACTTCAAGATCGGTAGCTGAGATAGATCCACCGCGTCACTCTTGATGATGACCTCTTGACACTCTCCCCTAGATGTGGAGGTTGTCGGTAACCACTGCGCCATATCTGCCAACATAGGGAGGGATTTGAGTTTATCCCATATTGAGTTTTTTGGGGAGGTAGCCTCGCGAAGTAGGGCGTCGATTCTCTTTGTTAGCTCCTCGGGCTTCTCGATTCCAAGTGCCATCGAGATTCTACGTTTCGAACCCATCATATTGGTTAGTACGGGGAATTTGGTCGCTGTATTCTCGAATAGCAGAGCTTTTCCCCCCCCCATACTTTTACTCATACGGTCGGTGATCTCGGTGATCTCCAGCTCCGTGTTGACAGGTGTTGTGATCCTAATTAACTCACCCTCTTTTTCGAGGCGATCTATGTACTCTCGTAGATTCTTATACATAATTCTATCGGTATTGATATAGTTGGTTGCGAAGTCGAGGTGTGAATCCTGCCTCGCGAATAGCTCTCTGTATCCCCTCTGCATCGAAGTGATGGTCTGCCCCTGCGGAGCTTACTACATTCTCCTCAATCATTATTGAGCCGAAGTCATTTGCCCCCGAGTGGAGTGCTATTTGGGCTGTTGCCTTGCCTACGGTGAGCCACGACGCTTGAATATTTCGGATGTTATGGAGGATCAATCGACTTGTAGCGATGAGTCGAATATACTCCAATGGTGAGAAGTGAGATGTAACCCCCATCTTCTCTAGCTCCGTCCCTGCTGAGTAGAAGATCCACGGAATAAATGCTATGAAACCATAGTTCCCGGTGGGGGATTCACTCTGAAGATCTCGAATGGCGAGCAGATGATCTATACGATCTCTTTCGCTCTCGATATGTCCATACATCATTGTTGCAGAGGTTGCGATGTTGAGTTCGTGAGCCTCTCGCATAACCGATAACCACTCTTCGACACTCGGTTTGGCTGGAGATATTTTTCGTCTCACCTCCGCGTTGAGGATCTCAGCACCGGCACCGGGGAGTGAGTCAAGTCCTGCTGTGCGTAGACGAGTTAGACACTCCCGTGTTGATATATGGCTGATGTGTGCTATGTGCGATACCTCGGGTGCTCCCAATGCGTGTAACTTGACGTCGGGATACTCAGATTTTAGAGAGCCGAATAACTCCTCATAAAATGTGATACCCAATTGAGGGTGTAGTCCACCTTGAAGCAGAAGTTGATCCCCCCCAAGCTCCAACATTCTCTCAATCTTTGTGCGATACTCCTCCATCGAGGTGATGAAGTGTAGCTCTTTTTGGTGTGGCTTGCAGTGAAAATTACAGAATTTACACCCCGAGATACATACATTTGTGATGTTTACATTTCGATCAATCTGCCACGTCACGACCTCTGGATCGGCAACAACATCTCGACGTCGTAGATCTGCTGCTGCCGCAAGCTCCGCAAGGGGGGCTTGCTCATATAGAGTGTAGGTCTCCTCTTGCGATATACTCTCTCCGCGGAGTGTACGATCAATTATATTTTGAACCTCTGTCGTCACTCCTCTTCGTTTTCAATTTTGCAAACAAGTGCAAAGTCCAACATTCTTTTATCTAGGTCAGCTCGTTTGATCTTCACCCTCACAGCATCACCCAACGTAAATACTTCGCGTGTAGATCGTCCAACGAACTCATAGTTCTGTTCGTCGAATTGGAAGTAGTCGTCACCCAACTCTCGAACAGGGATCATACCCTCTATGTGGGTGTCGTCGATCTCGACAAATAATCCCCACTCTTTCATACCCGATATGTGACCGTCGAACTCCTCACCCCAGCGATCTTTCATAAACTCTACAGCTTTATACTTGATGGATGCGCGCTCAGCATTTGCCGCTACAACCTCTCTATCCGAAGAGTGTTTCGCCAACGCCTCTAGCTCCTCTTTCTTCGCCGACTTTCCACCCTCTAGGTAGTGTGCCAAGAGTCGATGAACCATCATATCGGGGTAGCGTCTGATTGGAGACGTGAAGTGTGTGTAGTATGGGAATGCAAGCCCATAGTGACCAATGTTGTCGGTCGAGTAGACTGCCTTCGACATAGAGCGAATCGCCAACATAGAGACTACATTCTCCTCGGTCGATCCCTTTATTGTGTCGAGAAGTTTATTCATCTCGCGAGCTACAGCAACGCCCTTTGTCGCTTTGAAGTAGTGTCCAAAGCGTAATATAAACTGACGGAATGAGTCGAGACGTTCTGAGTCTGGTTTGTCGTGGATGCGATATACCATCGTGCGAGGGCGTTTGCTGAGTGCTGTGCGTCGATATGCACAGTAGTCGGCAACTCTACGATTTGCGAGCAACATAAACTCTTCGATCATTTTGTTTGACTCTTTCGCCTCCTTGGCGTATACTCCGATGGGGTGTCCCTTCTCGTCGAGGTCGAACTTCATCTCTTCGCGTTCGAAGCCAATAGCTCCCTTTTTGAATCGAGCCTTGCGGAGTCCCTGCGCTAGACGATTGAGTGTTAACACCTCCTCTTGGTAGTCTCCCTCTTTTCCCTCGATTATCTCTTGCGCCTCGGCGTAGGTGAATCGACGGTCTGAGTAGATCACAGTGCGACCGAACCACTCATCCAAGATCTCAAGGTTTTCGTTTATGGTAAACACAGCAGAGAAACAGAGTGACTCCTCGTGGGGACGGAGTGAACAGAGTTCGTTCGACAACCTCTCGGGAAGCATCGGGATGGTTCGATCAACCAAATAGACAGAAGTGGCACGCTCCTGTGCCTCAGTGTCGATTACAGATCCCGGTCTCACGTAGTGTGTTACGTCGGCAATGTGTACACCAATCTCCCACACTCCATCTTCAATTTTTTTAACCGATAGTGCGTCGTCAAAATCTTTTGCGTCAGCGGGATCGACGGTGAATGTTACAGTGTCGCGGAAGTCTCGTCGCTCGGCATAATCTCGCGCGGTGATCTTGCCGTCGATATCATTTGCAGCCTCCTCAATTCCTGCTGGGAAGTTGTAGGGTAGATCATACTCCGTGAGGATTGCGTGCATCTCGGTGTCATTGTCGCCAACTGTTCCGAGGATGTTGACAATTTCACCCTTTGGACTTCTGCTGCCGGCGAGCCACTCCTTGATGCGGAATGAGATCTTCTTGCCATCCTCCAATTCGGGGTAGTCGCGCTTGCTTATGTAGACATCGAAGGGCATACTTCTCGATGCAGAGCGGATAAATATTGTAGTGGGATTTACCTCTGCAATACCGATGTATACTTTTTTACTGCGCTCCTTAATGGATGTTATCTCACCCTCTGCATTGCGCGTACCCTTGGCAGCACGTGTGATGACGAACTCTACAGTGTCTCCGTGTAGAGCGTTCATTGATCGCGACGAGCCGATGTGAACATCTCCAATAAGCTCCTCACACTTAACGAATATAATACCTGATTTTGCCATATCGACAACACCCACAAAGTGTTGGCGCTCCGATACCGATAATTGAAACTTACCTCGGCTAGTCTCGCGAATAACACCCTCATCAATTAGTTCGTGAAGCATCGACAGCGTGTCGCGACGACCATAACGATCTGAGGCTCCGATGGCTGAGGCAAGGTGTTTTAGGGCGAATTTATTGGCTGGTTGTTCGCGCATTAGTTTTAGGAGAAACTCCTTGCGATCAACCTCATATCGGCTATTTTTACTACTCTTTTTTCTCATTGTTTGCAATTTTTCTAGCCATCGTGCCCATAAACTCGATACCTACGTTAATAGCCTCCTCGCGGGGGCAGAAAGTTGAGGTGTGGGGTGTTCCCACACTATTTTGAGCACCCACCTCATAGCCCGCACCGAGGCGGTAGAAGAGCGATGGGTAGCGTGTTGTGTAGAATCCGAAATCCTCTGAGGTGGTGCGTAGCTCTAGTGCCTCGACTCTGTATTTTGTCGTTGCCTCCTCGATTGCTAGCTGAGTGAGACTATCGTTGTTCACTACGCAGGGGAATCCGTGGCTTATGTCGACATCTATCGAAATACCATCGTATCGACTCTCTATTTCGTGGGCGATCTCCACAATTCGTAACTTTGTTGCAGCACGCTCCTCTTCGTCGAATGTTCGCATTGTCCCCTCTAGGTAGACGCTATCGGGAATTACGTTCGTTGCTCCATCTGCCACAACCTTGCCAATTGAGAGGACTAGATCTTCTTTGTTGAGATTCACCAACTCTACTAAAAATGCAGATGCCGCTTGAACAGGGTCTTTAATCTTATGGCGCATTGCTCCGTGTCCACCCACTCCATTTACGTGAAAGCGGATCTCGTCGCTCGACGCCATATATTTACCCGAGCGGAATCCGAGACAGCCAACATCAAGTTGACCCTCGACGTGTTGACCAATGACAGCCCTAACATTATACTCCGCGAATGGGTTCTCTGCAAGGACATATGAGGCACCTCCGGGATTGCGCTCCTCTCCGGGTTGGAAGATTCCAAATATCGTACCCTCAAAATCACGTGACTCATTGAGCCCCGCAAGAACTCCGTAGAGGATTGCCGCGTGGATGTCGTGACCGCAGGCGTGCATTACCCCTTCATTCTCCGAGGAGTAGGGTAGTTGAGTTGCCTCTGTGACTGGTAGGGCATCTATGTCGGCGCGCAGAACAACTGCCTGAGTCAAATCACCTCGACCCTCTATTTTAGCAAGGATACCTGTCGTTGCGATCGGTCGATGGTCGATGCCGAGGGCTGTGAGGGCTGCCGATATGTAACGCTGTGTCGCAAACTCCTCGAATGATAATTCGGGGTAGCGATGTAGGTCTCTACGAAATGTTATTGGGTCGATTATTGACATAGTTTTTATATATCCTTAAAATAGCGACTTTGCGATTTGTTGAATGTTTGTTGTGCGACTCATCGTGTAGAAGTGAAGTACAGGAACACCTGCCGCCATCAACTCACGTCCCTGAGCAATTGCCCATTCGATGCCGATCTCTCGAATTGCCGAAGCATCCTCTTTATGACTCTCCACCTCCTTGACCAACGCCTCTGGCATTGTGATGGAGAATGTGTCGGGGAGAATGGATAGTTGTCGATGGGTCGATAGTGGTTTGAGACCCGGGATAATGGGGACTGTTATACCTGCCTCTCGACACTTATCGACGAATGAGAAGAAGTGGGCATTGTCGTAGAATATCTGGGTTACTACATATCCTGCACCTGCATCTACCTTTGCCTTTAGGTGGGCGATGTCACTCTCGATACTCTTTGCGGCGAAGTGCTTCTCGGGGTAGCCTGCAACACCAATCGAGAAGTTTGTTCTGTGAACCTCCTGCGACTCCGAGTCGATATACTCTCCACGATTCATCGCCTCGATCTGTTTCACGAGACCTAAGGCGTGGCTATGTCCCTGCTGGTGGGGCATAAAGTTACGCTCGTTCTGCGACCTATCACCCTGCAACGCCAATACATTCTCGATCCCCAGAAGATCCATATCTATTAAAGCATCCTCAGTGTCGTACTTCGACAACCCACCACATATCAAGTGAGGAACTGTCGGTACTCCATACTTACGAGCGATTGCCGCCGATACTCCAACTGTGCCCGGGCGACGACGTACAATATGCCACTCCATTGATCCATCGTCGAGTGTACATTCCTTGATACCTTCGCGGTGGAATGTGATGTTGATGTATGCTGGGTTGAATGCCATCAATGGATCTATAGCCTCATAGATACGATCTATTCCTGCACCTTTGAGTGGTGGCAGTAGCTCAAAGGCAAACCTTGTCTCCCCCTTTGCGAGGGCTGTCGATATGATATCTGTTACTTTCATTCTAAATGTTGTTTGGGATGAGGCGTTTTACCTCATCGGTTGTTACTTTGCGACGCTTTGCGTAATCTTCGATCTGCTCATCTGAGATTGCTCCGACGGAGAAATACTCTCCTGTTGAGATGTAGAGACCACAGAGCGATTCGGCTGGTGAGATCATATAACTCTCCATATTGAGTTTCATCGCTGTCGTCATCTCTGCACTGAGTAGTTGGAACACCTCCTTTTTGAGTGAGTGGTCGGGGGTTGTGGGGTAGCCAAATGCAACACGTATACCTCGATACTTACCTTTTATGGTATCGGCTGGAGAGAGAGGCGTTGTCTCATATCCCCACATTTCGCCCCTTACAAATGTATGTACTCTCTCAGCAAATGCCTCCGTTAGACGATCGGCGAGTAGCTTTGCCATCATCGCTGAGTAGTCGTCACCTGCTGCACGGAACTCATCGGTGAGCTTTTCGAGACCAATGCCTGCTGTTACAGCAAAACAACCGATGTGATCCTCTTTCGTTGCTATCAAGTCAGCTAGAGATTGTCCACTTTCACCCTTCGTTTGGTTGCGGAGCATTGGAAGTCGTACCTCTTTACCCTTTGTGTTGGTTATAACGATGTCGTCACCCTCGCTACGAGCTGGTAGGATCGCCACTACACCTTGGAGGGTTAGGAGGCGTTCACGCTTGATTCTTGCGAGAAGTTTCGTGGCGTCGTTGTAGAGGCGTGTTGCCTCCTCTCCATATTTCTCTGATGTGAGGATGTCGGGATAACGACCTTTGAGACCCCACGCCGGAAAGAAGAAGTTCCAATCTATTAACTCCTCAACCTCCACAATGCTATAATCCGAGAAGACAACCCTACCCGTATGAAGTGGTTTGTCGACTTGAACGCGTACCGCCTTGCTCTCGCGAACCTCCGATAGAGGGCGCATCTGTCGTTCGCGCACAGCTCTGTTGTATTCAACTCTTAGAGCTTGTTGTTTTACCTTAACTCCTTTTATATGGCTGTCGCGACTCTCTCCTAGTATCTGAGAGAGGATCTTAGGGTTGTCGCTTGCATTGAACGCGTGGATTACAACACCCGAGTAGTGGGGAGCAATCTTTACCGCTGTGTGCATAGGAGAGGTGGTAGCTCCACCAATGATGATAGGGATATTTAGGTTGCGACTCTCGCACTCCTCTACAACACGTATCATCTCGTCGAGTGATGGGGTGATGAGTCCACTCATACATATTACGTCCGCCCCAGTTGCAACAGCCTCGTCGACGATACGTTTTGTCTCGACCATTACACCTAGGTCGTTGATCTCATATCCATTGCAAGCCATTACAACCGCCACGATATTTTTACCAATATCGTGGACATCTCCTTTGACGGTGGCGATTAGGATCTTTCCCGCCTTGGAGTTTCGATCCTCACCTGCGCTCTCCTTCATCGCCTCGATGTGAGGTGTGAGTACCGAGACTGCACGTTTCATTACACGTGCGGTCTTAACAACTTGTGGAAGGAACATTTTACCCTCTCCAAATAGTTTGCCGACGTGCTCCATTGCTGGCATCAACAACTCGTCGATAACTCTCATCGGTGAACCTAGGAGTTCGTATCCCTCGGCAGAGTCTGCCTCGATGTAGTCTGCAACGCCCTTTGTCATTGCGTAGTCGATACGCTCCGATAGGGGGAGCGCTCGCCACTCTGCAAGGCTCTTTTCGACGACTTTTGTCTTGTCGCCACTTGTTTCGTTTTTAATCTGCTCCGCCTTCTCGATTAGTCGCTCCGAGGCGTCATCTCTGCGGCATAATATCACATCCTCTATGCGCTCCAAAAGCTCCGGTTCAATCTGATCGTAGATCTGCAACATCTGTGCATTTACGATCGCCATATCCATTCCCGCCTCTATAGCGTGGTACAAAAATACAGAGTGCATCGCCTCTCGAACGGCGTTGTTGCCACGGAATGCGAATGATAGGTTACTAACTCCTCCCGACACCTTTACGTGAGGAAGATTCTCCTTGATCCAACGAGTTGCGTCGATAAACGCTTTTCCATATGTGTCGTGCTCCTCAATACCCGTCGCTACAGCTAGCACGTTGGCGTCGAAGATGATATCCTCTGCCGGAAATCCAGCTTCGGTGAGTAGTTTATATGCTCTCGCAGCAATCTCGATTTTGCGTTCGTAGGTGTCAGCCTGCCCCTCCTCGTCGAATAACATAACTACTGCGGCTGCCCCCATTCGGTGGATCTCCATAGCTCTCTCCACAAAGAGCTCTTCACCCTCCTTTATTGAGATTGAGTTGACGATACTCTTTCCTTGTGACACTTTGAGACCTCGTTTGAGAACCTCCCATTTCGAGGAGTCGATCATTGTTGGTACGCGCGCAATCTCAGGTTCTGAAGCCATCAAACATAAGAAGTGGTGCATTGCCTCCTCTGCGTCGATCAATCCATCATCCATACAGACGTCGATGATCTGTGCCCCGGCGTCGACCTGTGCTCTTGCAACAGATAGAGCCTCTTCGTACTCTCCGTTGCGGATTAGTCGTGCGAATTTTGCAGATCCAGCAACGTTGCTTCTCTCACCAATGTTGATGAAGTTCGCCTCGGGACGTATTGCGAGGGGTTCGAGTCCACTCAGTGTTGTTGTGGGTTCGATGTTGGGAGATGTACGTAGCTTATATATCTTGGTGAGTTTTTCAAGACACATAATATGTTGCGGAGTCGTTCCACAACAGCCTCCAATAATGTTAATGAGTCCCCTCTTTAGGTACTCCTCTACATCATCGGCAAACATCTCAGGGGTCTCATCGTACCCTCCCATTACGTTGGGTAGACCAGCATTTGGGTGCGCAGATATTGGGCATTTGGCAATTTCGGAGAGTCTCTCCAAGTATGGTTGTAGCTGCTTAGCTCCGAAGGCGCAGTTGAATCCAATAGAGATAAGTTTCGCGTGAGAGAGTGAGTTGTAGAACGCCTCCACGGTCTGTCCTGCGAGTGTACGACCACTTGCGTCACCCAACGTACCTGAAGCCATTGTTGGGATAACACGCCCCAGCTCACGCCCTAATGCATCAATAGCATATAGAGCCGCCTTGGCATTGAGGGAGTCGAATATTGTCTCGATCAAGATGATATCCGCCCCTCCGTCGATCAATCCACGTAGCTGTGTTAGATACCCCTCATATAGCTCATCGAAGCTAACCTCTCGCGAGGCTGGGTTCGACACATCGGCAGACATTGAGGCTGTTCTGTTGGTGGGTCCCATAGACCCTGCAACGAAACGTGGTTTCGATGGGTTCATTTCGTTAAACTCGTCGGTTAGAGATCGTACAACAGATGCCGCGGCACGCGATATCTCGTAGGCATACTCCGACAACCCATAATCTGCTAACGAGATTGGGTGGGCATTGAATGAGCAGGTGGAGATGATATCAGCTCCAGCCATTAGGTATTGTTTGTGAATTTCGGAGAGGACTTGTGGCTGTGTAATAGCCAATATGTCGTTACATCCATTGAGTTCGTGATCCCAACTAGCAAATCTCTCTCCGCGGAAGTCGCTCTCTCCAAGACCATAGGTCTGTATCATTGTTCCCATTGCGCCGTCAAGCAGTAAAATACGCTCGTTGATCGCCTTGTAAATGTTTTTTTGCATTTTTTTTCTTAAATCTCAACTATCTCTATCTCAAAAATCTTACTCCAATTTTTGCCTGTTACATATATTTTGTCTGTCGCTTCGTTATATGCGATGCCATTTAGAACATCCGTTGTTGGGGTGCGCTCTGTGTCGGGAAGTAACCCCGTGAGGTCTATAATGCCCGATACTCTCCACTCGTTGGGGTCTATTATCACAATTTGATTGGTTGTGTAGACGTTCGCCCATATCTCACCCTTGATCCACTCCAGTTCATTGAGGTATGGAATTGGATTACCATTGAGAGTGATCGCGTGGGACGATATCACTTTGAAGCTATCGCGATCTCGAATGGTAATTCTGTTAGAGCCATCACTCATATACAACCTCTCGCCATCTGAGGTGAGCCCCCATCCCTCGCCCGAGTAGAGTCGTTTATCGATCTGTTTGCCGCTCTCTCGATTGAAGAGGTGTAAAACCCCGGACTGCCACGTGAGCATATATACAGTGTCACCAAGGATTGTTATCCCCTCACCGAACTCGTCGTCGGGTAGTTTGGCGAGAAGAGTGGTTTCGCCGCTGGTGAGTTCCACCTTCATAAGTCGGGATTGCCCCTCCCAGCCAGTCCCCTCGAATAGCTCTCCGTCGACGATTTGCAACCCTTGGGTGTAGCTATCTGTAGCGTGAGGATAGCTACTCTTGACGATGTAGCTATAGTGAGTTGGTTCAGTGGAGGTGTTTTGAGCAGTGCTTGTTGGTGTGGAGACTCCGCCAAAGCACGACACAAACAGCAGCACGACCAATATGTGGGCTATTTTGAAAATCATTCTTTACAATATATAATAAGGCACAAACTTACATAAAAATCTCGAATATTTAGCTTTTATGACCAAAAAAAGAGAATCGAAAAGGGGTGAAACAAGTAATCGGTTCAAAAATTATGAATTTCGAAAATAAATTTCTACCTTTGTGCGCTAAACTTTGTAAATAACAAATTTAAAATATAATATGAATATCGTAAGAGAGCAACGCGAGCAGGGTGTTTCGCTGATTAAGGTCGTAGTAGGAGAGGCAGATTACTCTGCATCAGTTGATAAAATATTGCGCGATTATAAGCGTAAGGCGAATGTTCCGGGATTCCGTCCGGGAATGGTCCCAATGGGTGTTGTTAAGAAGATGTATGGTAAGGGCGTTCTTGCTGAGCAGTCGTATCAGGCGGCATCGAAGGCTGTATTCGAGTATTTGAAGGAGCAGAAGATCGACTATGTAGGTGACGTTATCCCATCTGAGGAGCAGGGTGACTTCGACTTCGATAATGGAACTGAGTTTGAGTTCTTGTTCGAGATCGGTGAGGCGCCAGCGTTCGAGCTAGATTTGTCGAAGAGCGACAAGGTGCGTTACAACACAATCAAGATCGAGGAGCAGATGCACAACGACTATCGCACGAACTACCTTCGTAAGTTCGGTCGTCTAGTTGACGCAGAGAAGGTTGAGGCTGAGGAGGCTTTGACAGTTACTCTCGACAATGGCGATATGCAGATTGAGGATGCTTATGTAGGTCTTATCTCGATGAGTGCCGAGGAGCGTGCTCCATTTATTGGCTTGGAGAAGGGTGCTAAGTTGAGCGTTAATGTAAATGAGCTCTATAAAACAGAGTCTCAGCGTGCTTCTATCTTGGGTGTTAAGGAGGATGAGTTGGCAGAGATCAACCCTAACTTCGAACTTGAGATCACAAACATCCGTAAGTTCGCAGACCCAGAGATGAACGAGGAGTTCTTCAAGATGGCGTTCCCAGAGGGTGACGTAACATCTGAGGCGGAGCTTGACGCTTATGTTGACAAGCAGATCGCTGTTGAGCTTTCACGCGAGAGTGAGAATCTATTCTCCGCTCAGCTTGCAAACTACGTTCGCGAGAAGTTGGCTATTCAGATGCCAGAGGCGTTCTTGAAGAGATGGTTGGTTGTTATCAACGAGGGGCGTTTCTCGATGGAGGAGATCGAGCGCGATTTCGCAGGTTTTATTCAGATGTTTACTTGGAACTTCATCCAGAAGCGAGTTATCGAGGCTGAGGAGATTACCATTACTCCAGAGGAGGCTATGGCGGAGGCTAAGGCTATGGTTCAGTTGCAGTTGGCTCAGTATGGTATGGGAACAGCTCCAGAGGATATGTTGGAGAACTACGCAAAGCAGATGCTTTCAGATAAGCAGCAGGGACAGAAGGTTTACGAGTCTTTGTTCGAGCGTAAGGTTGTAGCTTCACTCAAGGAGAAGATCACAATCGAGGTTGCAGAGATCACTGTTGAGGAGTTCGGAAAAGAGGTTGACGCATTAAAAATGTAAAAATATTGTAGATTTTTGTTGAGCAATCAACAAAAATAACTATCTTTGGCTCTGCAAACTATTGAGTTTGCAGAGTTTTTGTTTCTGCTGTGCAGTGTCGAGTAGGGTGATTTTGACCTCTGCTTGGGTGATGGTGTACAGAAACGAAAAAAATTATTGTTATGTCAGAATTTAAGAAATATGCAATGGGGCACTGCGGCATTAGTTCGCTGCGTCTCCACGATTTCGAGTCTATCCAGAGTGGATATGTCTCGCCAACGATTATCGAAGAGCGTCAATTGAATGTCGCAACGATGGATGTATTCTCACGTTTGATGATGGATCGTATCATCTTCCTTGGAGCTCCTATCTACGACGATGCTGCCAACATTATTCAGGCGCAGCTACTCTTCTTGGAGACTACAAATCCCGAAGCCGATATCCAAATTTACATAAACTCACCCGGAGGTTCTGTCTCTGCAGGGTTGGGTATTTACGATACTATGCAGCTAGTAGCGCCCGATGTGGCGACAACTTGTACGGGACTTGCAGCCTCAATGGGTGCTGTGTTGTTGTGTGCTGGTGCTGCCGGGAAACGTATGGCGCTACCTCATTCGAGAATTATGATCCACCAGCCATTGGGCGGTGCGCAGGGTCAGGCGAGTGATATTGAGATCACGGCGCGTGAGATAGTAAAGACCCGAAAGGAGTTGTATGAAATTATGTCATCTCATTCGGGTGTTCCAGTTGAGAAGTTCGAGGCGGATGCAGATCGCGATTATTGGATGAGCTCTGCGGAGGCTCAAGAGTATGGATTGATCGACAGTGTGTTGAAAAAGAGGTAAGAATGGTAAAAGGAAGAGGAAACAGTGTAAATACAGGGGGCGGTTCGTGCGACTTCTGTGGAGCGCCTAGCTCCGAGGTGGGTATTCTATTTGCAGGTCAAGATGGTACAAATATCTGTAATAACTGTATTGAGAATGGCTACCATATGTTGGTTGAGGGGGGACTTCTCAACCGCGAAATACCCGTTGCTAAACCCAAAGCGAAAGGTCGAGTAAAGCCACTAAAGCTGGCTGATATGTTGCGTCCAGCTCAGATTAAGGAGATGTTGGATCAATATGTTATTGGGCAAGATGATGCTAAACGATTTATGTCGGTTGCAGTTTATAACCACTATAAGCGATTGAGTGTTATGGGTGGTGGTTCTGCAAAGGCGGATGATGTCGAGATTGATAAGAGTAACATTGTTCTCGTTGGTCCTACGGGAACAGGTAAGACCTTGATGGCTCGAACTATAGCGAGACTTTTGAAAGTTCCATTTACGATTGTCGACGCAACGGTCCTAACAGAGGCTGGTTATGTTGGTGAGGATGTAGAGGGTATCCTTTCGAGGCTCTTGCAGGTGGCAGATTACGATGTTGCGCAGGCAGAGAGAGGTATCGTGTTTATTGACGAGATCGACAAGATCGCCCGTAAGGGTGATAACCCAAGTATCACACGCGACGTGTCGGGTGAGGGTGTGCAACAAGCTTTGTTGAAGATTTTGGAGGGTACAGTTGTGAATGTACCACCTCAGGGGGGACGCAAGCACCCAGATCAAAAATTCATACAAGTTAATACCAAAAATATTCTGTTCATCTGTGGTGGTGCGTTCGATGGCATTGAGAAGAGAATTGCTCAGAGACTCAACACTCGCGCCGTTGGATATGGTAAGCTAGATACGGATAATGTCGATCGTAAAAACTTGATGAAGTATCTTACGCATCAAGATCTGAAGAGCTTCGGATTGATTCCCGAGTTGATAGGTCGTCTTCCGGTGTTGACGTCGATGCAGTTGTTGAGTCGCGAGGCGTTGCGTTCGATCCTTACAGAGCCGAAGAATGCTATTGTACGTCAATATGAGCGTCTGTTTGAGATGGATGGCGTAAAGCTTAAGTTCGAAGATGATGTGTTGGAGTATGTTGTGGATAAAGCGATGGAGTGTAAGCTAGGTGCACGTGGTCTACGTTCGATTTGTGAGACTATTATGATCGAGTCGATGTACGATATACCAACGCAGGCAGCTGAGGGAGTGAAGAGCTTTTGTGTGACGCTTGACTACGCCAAAGAGCGTGTTGAGGCTGGAGGATTTGTCGCGTAATTGTGCGAGTGATAAACAATTAAATGAAGAGATAAAAAATAATCATTAGTAAACCTAAATAATATGTTTGACAGCTCAAAACTTAATGCAGCATCTAACAACATTCGTGTGTTGGCAGCTGCGATGGTAGAGAAATCTAAGTCGGGACACCCCGGTGGAGCGATGGGAGGTGCAGATTTTGTAAATCTTCTCTACACGGAGTTTTTACGTTACGACCCAAAGCAGATGGATTGGTCATATCGAGATAGATTGTTCCTCGATCCGGGTCATATGTCACCAATGCTTTACTCTGTTCTCGCTTTGGCGGGCAACTATAAGATGGAGGATTTAGCTAACTTCCGTCAGTGGGGTAGTGTTACTCCGGGTCACCCCGAGGTAGATGTTATGCGTGGTGTCGAGAACACCTCTGGTCCTTTGGGGCAGGGTCACGCGATGGCTCTTGGAGCAGCTATTGCTGAGCGATTTATGTGTGCTCGCTTCGGTGAGTGGATGGCTCACAAGACCTATGCTTATATCTCGGATGGAGCGATCCAAGAGGAGGTTTCACAGGGTGTTGGTCGTATTGCTGGTAACCTTGGACTCAGCAACTTTATTATGTACTATGACTCGAACAATGTTCAGCTATCGACAAAGGTAGACGAGATTGATACAGAGGATGTAGCGATGAAGTATGAGGCGTGGGGATGGCGTGTTATTACGGTCGATGGACACAACGTAGATGAGTTGCGCAGTGCGCTGAAGGCTGCTAACGAGGAGTGTGAGTGCCCAACCCTTATCATCGGTAAGACGATTATGGGTAAGGGAGCTCGTAAGGCTGATGGTTCGAGCTTTGAGGATATGGTCTCAACTCACGGGCAGCCACTTACAGCTGCTGGAGCAGACATCGTAGCAACGATAACAAATCTAGGAGGTGATCCAGAGAATCCATTTACAGTGTTCGAAGAGAGTGCTGAGATCTATGCAGCACGCGCAGAGGAGTTGACCGAAATCGTCGCTGAGCATCGTAAAGTTGAGGAGCAGTGGAGAGCTGAGAATCGTGCATTGTCGTCGAAACTCGATAGCTTCCTACGTAATGAGTTGCCCGATATCGACTACAACGCGTTGACAATCAAGGCGGATCAAGCTACACGTGTCTCTTCGTCAGAGGTGTTGGGTGTCTATGGTGACAAGATCGATAATATGATCGTCTCATCAGCGGATTTGAGTAACTCCGATAAGACTGACGGATTCTTGAAGAAGACGAAAGCATTTACGAAGGGTGACTTCTCGGGTAAGTTCTTCCAAGCTGGTGTGTCGGAGTTTACGATGGCTTGCGTTATGAATGGTATGGCGTTGCACGGTGGTGTTATCCCTGTGTGCGGTACATTCTTCGTGTTCTCAGACTATATGAAACCTGTTGTTCGCTTGTCGGCGTTGATGCGTCTGCACGTGATATATCTTTGGACACACGACTCATTCCGCGTAGGTGAGGATGGTCCAACACACCAACCAATTGAGCAGGAGGCACAGATTCGACTTATGGAGCATCTTCATAACCACAAGGGTGAGCGCTCGATGGTTGTTCTTCGTCCTGCAGATGGTGAGGAGGTTGTTTTGGCGTGGAAGTTGGCTCTTTCGGAGAGTCGTCCTGTAGGATTGATTTTGTCGCGTCAGAATGTGAAGCATATCCCGGCATTGGGTACAAGTCGTCGCTTGGAGGCGCAGCAGATCACAAAGGGAGCTTACGTTGTTGTCGACACACCGAAGCCAGTTGTTGCATTGGTAGCGTCGGGTTCAGAGGTTGCAACATTGGTTGATGGAGCTCGATTGTTGGCTCAGGAGGGTATTCAGGCTCGTGTGGTGAGTGTACCTAGTGAGGGTCTCTTCCGCGATCAACCCAAATCATATCAAGATAGCGTGATGCCTGTCGATATGCCACGTTATGGTTTGACGTCGGGTCTTCCAGTTACACTTCGTGGGTTGGTTGGAGAGTGTGGTACTATCCACGGTCTTGACCATTTTGGATACTCAGCACCATCGTCAGTTCTCGATGATAAGTTCGGTTATAACGGAGAGACCGTTTGCGAGGAGGTAAAGGAGATGTTGGTTAAGTTGCAGAAGATCGAAAAGATCGAGGCAGTAGATAAGGTCGAGGAGTAGTCCCGATAAAAATAGAGAAAGAGTGTCCAGAAACTTTCGTTTTTGGACACTCTTTTTTTGTTCACTCCAAACTTCTTGATGGAGCTTGTTGTATTTGTAGAAGATATTTCATATATTTACGAAAACCACAAACTATGGCAAACAAAAGAGAGAAGATAACGATAATTTGTGAGAATTGCAAATGTCGAAAGTTGGAGGTAGAGGAGGGTGTGACTCTACTTGAGGTAGCTCGCAGTATAAATGTCGAAACCACACAACCTATAATTGTTGCATATGTCAACAACCGTATCAAAGAGTTGAATTATAGACTCTTCTCTGCGGCTACAATTCGATTTGTAGATATCACTTCATTTGCAGGTATGCGCGCATATCAGCGAACGATTTCGATCGTTTTGCAGTGTGCTGTCGAGGAGTTAATGCCCCATTTGACACTCCATATTCGCCACTCAATGGGGTCGAATGGTCTCTATTGTGAGTTGGAGCGACGAAGTGATAATCAGATTGAATATCTCACACCGGAGGATGTGTGTGGTATCGAGCGACGTATGCGCGAGATTGTCGTGGCGGCACTACCCATAACGCGACAAAAACTCCCTACAGAGGAGGTTCGAAGATTATATGAGCAGCGAGGATATTTTGATAAGGTGGCACTGCTGGTTACTCGTCCTCGTCTATATAGTGAGATTTATCGCCTACGGGACGCAATAGGTTACTTCTATGGGGCGCTAGCTCCATCTACATCGTATGTTGAGAAGTTTGAGGTTGAGCCCTATTATAGAGGGTTATATTTAGGGTTGCCGCGTCGTGATGCTCCGAATCAGTTGAGTGTGTCACCACATCAGAGTAAGATGTTTGAGGTGTTTCAGTTACACCAGCGGTGGGTAGATATTATGGGTGTTCAAGATGTTGGGGCACTCAATGCGAAGATCCTCAATGGGGATAGTAGCGAGATGATAAAGCTCGCTGAGGCACTTGCCGAGCGAGGGTTGGCACTTGCGGCGGATCAGATTGTCGAGGCTCACAAGTCGCGTGGAGTGAAGATGGTGCTCTTGGCAGGACCCTCTTCGAGTGGTAAGACCACGACGGCAAAGAGGGTGGGTGTACAGTTGCAGGTGTTGGGGTATAGCCCTGTGTTGATATCGCTCGATGATTACTTCGTCGATCGTGAACTAACCCCGAAGGATGAGAATGGGGAGTATGATTTTGAGGCGTTGGAGGCTATCGACATTGTGAGGTTTAACAATAATTTGAACTCTTTGTTTGCGGGAGAGAGTGTCGACATACCTCGTTATGACTTCATAACGGGGAAGAGTCGAATGCACACGAAACCATTGCAGTTGAAGGAAAATTCAATCTTGATTGTCGAGGGCATTCACGGGTTGAATCCTCGCCTAACGTCGGAGGTTGCAGACAACCATATTTTTAGGCTCTATGCGTCGTGTTTCACCACAATTGCAATGGACGATACCTCTCGTATAGCCTCTGTGGATAATCGCCTATTGCGACGTCTTACGCGAGACTATGCACAGCGAGGAGCAGATGCTCTGCGAACATTGAAGATGTGGAGTAGTGTGCGACGAGGTGAGGAGCGTCATATATTCCCATATCAAGAGAATGCGGATTGGATGATAAATACGGCTCAGTTCTGTGAGATTCCGGTCCTAAGACCCTACGTGGAGAAGATTCTACGTGAAGTCCCCAACACCGGTGAAGAGTATGATGAGGCGGTACGACTACTCAAATTCCTCGATAATTTTTTGGTCATAGAGCCTACCGAGATTCCTCCAACGTCGACGTTGAGAGAGTTTATTGGGGGTGGAAGTTTTACGTATTAGCCAGAGGTTGCAACTTGTTTCGAGGGGTTGGTTGTCAAAGAGTAATGTGGTCAACAAAAAGAGTGGTAGGATTGTTATCTCCTGCCACTCTTTTGTTGACCCGTGCTGGGTCTATGCAAAATTGGGTTTACATCTACTGCTGATCTAATGCCGAGATCTCCTTCTCGAATGTCTCCTTGAACTTCTCGTAGTTGTAATCTACTCGTAGCTCCTCGTCGCGTTTGATGCCTTGGTCGATGCCGTTGAATGCGTCGTTGAGATCGTACTCTACACATACGTAGGCGCGGAATTTCTTATCCTTAGTCTGCATAACTTGGTCGCAGATGGTGCGTGTCATTCCGATCTGTTGGTTTACAATCGTCATTGTGCGCTCCTCGAAACGAATTTCGCTCTCCTCATTTACAGCTTTTGCGTAGTCGTCCGTCACTCGCTTCACGACAGCTCCCATTTGTGATGCAATGTCGGCACGTGCGGCAGAGAGTGCACGCTTCTTTGCCATCGCCATATTTGCGTCGACCATAGTTGCCGAAGCGCGAATAAATCCACTGCCTGTCATATAATCTTTACCTGTGCAGGGCTGTACAACCTCTCGCTCTTTTTTGAACTCTTTTGCCTTTTTGGCTGAGGCGTCGGAGATCGAGAGAGTTGCCAACGCCACCATCAAAAATAGTAGTTTTTTCATAGTTGATTATTTTTTATCGTGAAAAATTAGAATGAGTAACCTAGGCGGAGCATTAGGTTGCGGCTCTTGCGGGTGGTCGATGAGTTTGCAAAAGGACTAACAAAACCGTTGCGGAACGATATGTCAAAGTTGTATTTATCCTGATACCACACTCCGAATCCAAAGATAAGACCTGCGTCAATTCGCTCATAGTTGGTACAATCATAATCGTTCTCGAAAGCGAGATCATTAAAATCTTTGATTGACATTGTGCTATTATCTTCTGGATAGTTGCTATATTTATCGACAAACTCTCCGGCATAGTCATACGACACAAAAGTACCGAGGTGTAGATCGACCTTTAAGTCATATGGCAACTGATATTTGTAGCCGATGTTGAATGGAGATACCATAACGGAGTGTGTGCTCAAATAGAACTTTATCTCTCCCTCGCCTTCATCGCTGAAGTCCCATTTCTCCATATATCCACGTGTGGTCAGAGCGAACTCCATACCCCAATATAGGTTGGGAGTACTGAATGGTTTGTGGAATCCGTAACCCAAATAATACCCCTGCTTACGCGCATTCTTGAAGTAATCGTTCTCGTAGTCGTTTGTCATCTTTGCAAGGTTTAATCCCACGCGGATGTAGTTTAGACGCTCGCTATCATCTGCTATTATCGTTGCTTTGGTGATAGGGGCACTCTTGGGGCTCTCCTCTACTACTGGGGTGCTCTTTGGGGTAGTTGTTTTTGTTGCCGCTACTGCTACTGCTGATTTTTGTTTTGTTGTGGTTGCGGGTTTTGTTGTGGTTGCTGCTGGCTGTGTCTTTGTCACAGTTGTGCCACTAGACAAAATAGGGTATTTTACTGTACCTGCCTTAACCTTCGACTTTGTTCTGTAGAGTTTGTTACCTCCGAAACGATAGCCGGCGTTGAACGATAGAGTGTTAAACGCATTTGTTAGCTGTGAGTTGTCAACTGTCTCAACCTCTTTCGCAAATGGCATCAAATCTGTTCGATACTGAAGATAGAAACGGAAGTTGCCGAGCTCAAAACCCGACCCTACACTTACTCCAAAGGCAAGGAGGTTGAGACCACAATACTCTGCGGCATCTTTGTGGCTTACACTGTTAATATAGTCTTCATCATCCTCTGATTTTCCTTCGTTTAGATAGTCTGCGTAAACTTCTTGATCGTTATAGCCATAACCATCATACTCATCACCATAAAAATTATAGTTATAACCGACATAAACACCTCCATTTACGAAGAATCTTAAATTGTCGCTTAGGCGAAATTTATACTCTAAGGAAACAGGGATAGAAACACGGTAAAGTTTAAAATAGTCTTTTGGGGTATATTCGTCATCTTCGCTGTACATAGGCATACCACCAAACTGCCAACTTGCACCAAATGATAAAGAGAAACGCTGCGAGAGAATCTGCTCATAAGTTAATTCAAATTGAGCGTAATACCCGCTATGTCTAAATGCACCTCCATCAATCAATCGAGTGCTATTCAAACTAAAGCCGTGCGACACACGCATATATTGAGCTCTGACCCCCTCTGCTGAGACAAAGAGCACTATAAGTAGTGCAAGGAGTTTAATATAAATACTTTTCATATCTGTTGTCTTTTTTATTTGTTTCTAATAAAATTATCTATTCTCTATTATGAGATCGGCAATCGCTACCTGCAAATCATCTTTCACCATTCGGCTCTGTTGTAACCATCTCGCGAACTCTCGTGACTCGATCGACATTAACGCCTCGACACCATCGGCAAGTGATGCACTTGCACGATTCGAGAGGAAGAAATCTCGCGACAGTGGACTCTGCGAGAAGATGAAGTAGAGTCGAAAGGCATCCAACTCCTGATCGGTCGCCATCACAATCTCATCTACATAGTCTCGCAATCCATACTCCGCCGCCGCACGGTCGAAGAGACGATAGAGCCTCTGCGCCTCGATCTTAATATCACTATGTGACGAGTAGTAACTATATGGCAGTAGACGATAAGCATTCTCTCCATCATCCAAAAAGAGGGTCAAATGTCCACCCTGCGAGGTGCGAAACTCAACGACCATCTCATCATTTTGGTTATATGCAGCCTTGGAGGGCACTCCCGACGAGGGGTGCTCCGCGATAATTGCCCCGTCACGATCGAGGATGCGATACTCAAAGGCTACAGGCATCGTCCTAATACGCGTAACATAACCCTCGACTTCGCAGCAGTAAAGTTCAACTTTCTGTTTGCGTCCTCGTCGCTCGCTCTCGATCTCCTCAACCTTAGTGTAGAACTTTGGCTCTACTTTGTTGCCTTTCCACACTCCGTCGAGTAGCTCGGAACGAACTTCCAAAAACTCAGCATAGTTTTTATATTGATCTGCATACTCCTTCGAGTGGTCAGAGAAGGTGATCGACGATCCGATCTTGCGCTGAATTGCATCACGTTGCGCCATCTGCTCCAACGCCACACGATCATCCTCAAGACTCGACGACACCCCGCTAACCTCGATCCAATCCTCCCCAACATCTGCCAACGAGATGACTTGAGCCTCGATGGTAGAGAGTGAGAGTAGGAGAAACGACGATATAAGAAGCGATCTCATAGAGTTTATACTTTAATTATTAATATCTGATTATTGTCTCTAAATTACGCTCCTTGCCATAGATCAAATCAGGATTTTGACGTGTTCCCTCGCCGCGCTCCTCGACAGCCCAGTATGGAACTCCGAAGCCCTCCTTATTCGATACATATTTATATAGCTCGTCGAAGCTCAACACACCGTCACCATTTAGATCCGATGTCGATTTGTCCTGCATAGCCTTAAATATTGCATACGAGAAGATTCCGTGCTTCTTCTCCTTGTAGTCCAATGCCGACTCATCGCTCTGTGCCGCAGAGAGAATAACAAATTTATCCTCCTTCTTAGGTTGAATCTTCGCTCCTCCAGCAAATGCACGTGTCTCCAAATTCATATCAATACCCGAGAAACAAGCATCTGCCATTACATTGATGCGCTCAACACCCTCGATCTGTGCCATCTTAGCATAGATGTAGTTCATCGACGAACACTGCATCTTTGGATCTGTTGGGTTACTTGCTACACCGATGAAGTAACCATCTCCATCTCCATAAGGCGATGGCATTCCGTGTCCCGAATAGAAGAAATAGATGGTCTTTGCTCCAACCTTTGCAACCAACTCGTCGAGCGTTCCGGGGGTCATCTTATCTTTTCCGAAGATCTCATCGAAGTCGCGCTTCTCAGCATCGTAGCAGCTGATGATATTCTCCGCCTTTACGCCGATTGTCGTTGTGAGATAATCCTGCATAGTCTTTGCATCGTTGATTGCGTAGGGAACCATCTTCAAGAGTCCAACACCCTGCTTTCCTGTTGGTGTCTTGTAGTTGGTATTTCCGATGATAACCGCCACTGCGCTATTGTCGATTGTCTGACCCTTCGGAATGTTGCTGTCAACCTCTGCAACACGCTCGTAGATATTTTCACTCTGCTTTGGAGCGATCTGTGGATACTGCTCGGCGAATGGGTTGTGGACTGTGATCTCGACAGCCACTCGACGATACTCCGCACCGATCTCCGATGAAACCTCAGCATAGTGCTCGTAGTACTGCTCCCCGATACCCATCTTGAATGGATTGATTTGAGTCTGCATAAAGTTCTTTATGTCGAGAGTTCGTAGGTATGCCAACTGCTCGTTCGACGTGATACCACTCTCCTCGGTGATTGTCACGTAGTCGAATGATCCATTAACGAAGTATGTTCCGTCGATGATATCTCCGAAGCCCTCCGCTCCATTGTATGCCATCTTACCTCGTATTCTACTACCGTCTGTCGAACCGATGATCTTAATTGTGGTCTTGCTCGTTGGGGTGAGGTACTCCGAGAGCTGCTCCTCTACCGACTTCTTGATAAGTGTTGCGGTGTAGCGCGCAGCTTTAGAGTCTTTGAGTAAGAATTTACCCGGTTCCCAGTCGTCGGTGCCACCCTCGACATTCAATGATGAGAGCTGTGGAAGAACTTGAACATCATATCGAACTTTCATATTGTACTCGATTTGACCCTCTTCGTTTGCCTCAGCAAGCAACTCCGTGTTGACATCTACTTGTGTGTCGCGCGAGAGTTCCTTGTTGCGCTTCAAGTTGTCGATAAAGAGAAGCAACTCTCCTCGAAGACCATTGAGCACCTCCTGTGTAATATCCGAAACCTCCAAGATCGCAACCTCTTTCTCCTCCTCAGTAAATACTGGCTCTGGTTCTGGCTCCTCGACAATCTCCACTTCACGCCATACAGGGTAGTGTGGCAAGATTGATAACATACGTCTCGACACCTTCTCATTCTTCACCTCCTCTAGAGTGAATGTGTGAAGATCTTCGTCAAGGGTAATCTCAATTTTTATTGTCTGATTACTCTTCAACGACTTGGGAAGCATCGCCACGACCTTAGTGTCGTAGAGACCCGTTGCAGCGGCAATAACGATATCCGACGATGGCAATGTCTTAGCCAATACATCATCTACATAAACCTTTACACATCTCTGTGTCGAGAAATTATAGGGGTTTTTAGAGTAGATGTGACCATTGAGCATAAACTCAAATACCTTTCCATTCGAACAAGATGGTGATCCGATGGAACAGAATCCAGATGGTTGAACCGAGATAAGCTCACTCTTTTTGAACGAAGAACTCAACTCATCATATTGAGTTGTTGGTTCGTAGTAGGCGCTTTGCTTTTGATCGGCAGCTCTCCAACCACTATTACTCTCTTGCTCCGCAGTAGGCGATAGCAAACTTTTCGAGTGTCCCGCAGTTGCAAACAGCAACATTGGAAGTAGTAAAATTTTTCTATCCATAACTTGTTGTTTAATTTAGTTAATTGTTGTCAGTTGATACACTCTATGAAAGAGATATATTTACACAAAAATGTGGCTGTAATGTCGTTCTGAGATAGCTAGCGATGGTAATTAACTAAACAAAACAAGATCACGATAGTTAAACAGAAAATTTTTTTGCTGTATTTTTGATTGTATTGCGATATTTTCTTAACTTTGCGATCAATAATTATCTCTTTCATAGAGATGCTTAAAAAATCACAACTACATTATAATAATTTAAGAATTGTGCTATTAGCCTTGTCGACAATCGAACTATCTAGTGAGGCAAGGTAAATCTGCGTTGTAGCCTCGGAGTTGTGCCCCATACCTTCGCTTATAACCGAGATTGGAATGTTATGACTTTTGGCAATGGATGCCCACGAGTGGCGTGCACAGTAGTGGGTTAAAGGGGTGGATAATCCAACTATTTCACCAATTTTTTTGAGCCTAAGGTTGATCGAACTCAACATATTTAGATACTGTACTCGACTATCTCTGCTATTGTTCCGAATTATAGGCAAGAGATACTCCGTGTTGGAATTAGGGTGACGATCCAAAATATCTTGCATACACTGCTCCCACTTGATATGCAACTGTTGCCCCGTTTTGCGCCTATGATAACTCACTATTCCATTTTTTAGATCTTTTTTGCGAAGATATGACATATCGACAAACGACATTCCTCGTGTGTAAAAACTAAATAAAAATAGATCGCGTGCAAACTCTAACTTCGGTGTTGATGACAAATCGAGACTCTTTATTCGCTTGATATATTTGAGCGGCAAGGCTCGCTTAACGGTTTTATCCACACCTGTGTAGACTCTCTTGAATGGAAACCGTTGCTCAATCAGCTCTCGCTCAACTGCCCGATTGTAGACCGCCCTAATAACCCTCATATAAAAAGAGATCGAGTTATTCGTCAATCCTTTGGCTTTCAAATATACCTCATAATCCATCATTACATCTGAAGAGATATCTATGAGCAAGATATCTACTCCCCCTCTAAATCGCATAAAGCTACAGAGAGTAGTTTTATAGGTCTCAGAGGTGCGAAACTTGCGGAGCTCTATTAAACGATCAATTGTACTCTGCATAAAACTACATAAAGTTAAGCTGTTGATTTGTCTCTCAAATGTCTCGACAACATCATCGGTGGAGTAAAAATCCCTATTGTCTAGGGATTTAATAATCTGATCCAGCCTGCTTAAATCTATCTTTATTTGTCTGCTAATGGCTGAGATAAAAATCTTTCGCGGATCTCCGGGTTGAGGTATAATCACCTCCGATGAGATCTCATTCCACTCCGATGAGAAAACTTTATGGCTAGTTCTAATCTGCCGAATAACTCTTTCGTGGATAATTTGATAATAGATTACACCCTCCTTGCCCTCGACTGTCGAGGTTCTAAATTTCAACTTTACACTTGTCATAATATTTTTGTTTGGTTTTTCGTCGATCAGAGGTATTTGAATAGGTTTTTGCCTTTAATTTAATACCCAAATAAATCGGATAAAGGTTATAATTAAATATGTCTTTATTAGAGTCTAATTATATTTCCCCGTAAAAATTACAGACACAATTTTTAGATGTGTTTTTTTGTAAAACGTACTATAAAAAGAGTCTAATAAATGAGCAAAAAGTGATTGTAATATTCCACTTTTGTAGTATGTGCAAAATATAACTGTCTGAATGCGTGTGTGTTGTGTGTTTTGTTTTGTGCGCTATCCTGTTTCAGTTTATTTTTACTTCGGCTTTTAAGATGTATATTTGTAGTGACGTGAGACTTAAGAAAGAGCTTTCATTTGGCTATTCAAATAGTGTTTTTTTGCCCAATAACTGTGTTAAATCTACTGTAACGAAATATAAAACTACTAAAACTTTAACCAAAGAGATTTTAAATTATGAAGCTAAATTTTACCTATAAACTGTTGTTAGCATCAACAATTTTGCTACTCACCGCGTGCGATAGGTCTGAGAAGACGATCGCTACAGATTCGAATTCGAATGGAGTGTTTGCGAACATTGTTGTTGAACAACCCTTAACGAGAGTTGAGATTGATGGATTGAGTGTTAATTGGTCTGATGGCGACGATATGATTTTCTACAGCAGTAGTTCATATGCTGGTAGTACATCAACTTGGACAACTCTCACGGCAGATGTTAATGAGTCAGGTGCAGCAACTTTTAGTGGCACATTGAGCTCTTCGCTCACAGCGAGTAAAGTGTCTGGATTTTATCCTGTGAATGCGTATCTCAATCAACACGCGTCAGACGCTTCGGGTGCTCTGTCGACACTTCGAATCGCTCAGCCTACATATATTCCACTTAGTTACACTGCGGATAACAATATCGAACCAAAGTCAATAGGTGAGTATTGTTATATTCATTTCTACTCGGACTCATATCTCACAGGAACAAGTGCAACATTGACAGGTAGTGCAAAACATCTAATGTCGTTCATTGACTTTAACCTTAAGAGTCCAAAAGCAGATGTAGCTCGAATGATTATTACCGCAGAGGAGCAGTTTGAGGGTCAGTTTATGTATGTTGAGCCATCGGGTACGACCACAGTAACAAATTACTTCACGTATACTAATAATGCTAATAATACAGGTACTTACCCTCAGCAGATGGATTACATTATCTTTGAGTTGCGTGACTCTGATGGCAACTTGGGAGTTGGTGCAAATAGTGATGGCTATGTTCCTGTGCGTCTACCTATTATCCCACAGGTACTTGATAATGCGTCGTGGACTATTACGGTCTGTTATGTTGATGGTAGCGAGGATATCATAACCAAGAGATATAATAGCATTTTGACAGCTGGTAAGGTGTATAACGACGAGGCGACGATTGACCTATCTGGTGCAACAACTACTCAAACTTTTACCCCTAAACTTGGCGATTATTACTATGCAGATGGTACATATTCAACAGATTTGCTTAGCGGTGATACGAATCCAATAGGTATCGTCTATGAGTTGAATTTTAGCGGTGCAACGACGACAATATCAAAAGTCTTCTTTATGAATACCATCAAGGGTGCACTTTTGCCGTCAACTTATTGTTCTGGTGGTACTATTAACACTGATGTTGGAACAATTCAGAATGATTCGGGATTGCTCGATCTTCAAGATTTCCTCGATACGTTGCTCGCGTCATCAAACTCGACGATCAACTCCGCAGTGAGTAGCTGTGTTACATTTGGTGATTATTTCGAGGTTTTGTCACCAGTTCACTCACAGATAGCATATCTCAACAAAGCTACAAATGGCTATGTTCTAGAGGATAAACTATATGATGTGTCGTATGTAGCAGATCACTTTACGGGAGAAGAGAATGGTATTTGGTATTTACCATCGTTGGCAGAGCTCTACGAGTTGTCTTATGCCGCGACAAAACTTCAATCTAATGGTACAATGTATATGACGGAGCGTATGCTTGCATTGCCCGATAGTATGAAAGGCGACTATAGTGGTTCGGGTAGTACAGCAAGTGTAGATGGCTCATCTTCAGATGCAAATAGCGAATGGGCAGACAATACACAGTTCTTTGTGCCGATTATTTCGACTGCCGTTGAGACTATATTTGTTCGCACATCATCGACCAGTAGTGGTCAGAATTTCTACTTCCGATTGCGAGCGCTAAATAAATCTAATGTGACAAGTACCGCTTACTCAGGGCAGGCTAAGTGGGCAAACGTTACGAGCTATCAGTTAGCTCGACCAATTATGCAGATCTCGGATGTGACGAGTGGTCAAATTGTGTTATAGAGAGTAGTGGAGGTAGATACCAGATCTTTGACCAAGAGACCTCTTCTAGGGTTGGAATCTTTGATGTAATCAACGTTTCCAACCCACTCTAAAGTTTATAGAATAAGAATTAACTACTAACAAAAAAACCAAAAAATTACGCGTATGAAAAGATTATTTTTCTCTTTTGCGGCATCTGTGGTACTATTGGCGATGGCGATCGTCACATCGTGCTCCGAAAATGATGTCGACTCGGTATCTTTCGCAACGTTCGAGGTTACTCCATCATCGCTTGATATGATTACTGGCGAAACAGAGCAACTTACGGTTGTGACAGATCTCGATATTTCGCTGGATGGTCTTGTGAAGTATTCCGTCTTAACAACCGCGGATGCTACGACCTATATCACAGTGAGTAACACCGGTCTTGTGACTGCTGTAGCTGAGGGATCGGCAGAGGTTGTTGTCTCGTCGATGGATAGTGAGCACACGATACGAATCCCGGTGACGGTAACTGATGAGTTTATTGCTGTTGAGTCTGTGACTATTGATGGTAACTATGATGATCCGGATAATAAGACGATTTCAACCTATCTCGATGGTTCGTTCTCATTTACAGCTACCGTATTACCCGAGGATGCTTCGGTTACAGATTTGGAGTGGAGTCTTGATGATGTAGACTCTACCGGTTCTACTATCTCGACAACTGACACTGGTGGATGTTCGTTCAAGGCGGGATCTAACGTGGGAGTGGTTGTTCTGTCTGTTACTTTAACTGATTCGGATGACAATAGCACTGTATATAGTGATAAGGTTACGATTACTATATATGGAGACTCTATGGAGATGAGTGATCCTACATTAAACCTTTCGTTGACAGAGACTAAAGAGATATCGGTAACTATTTCACCAGAGAATAGTGACGCTGTTGTTGTATGGACATCGTCTGACGAGAGTGTTGTTGCGGTTGCTGCTGATAGTGAGGATAATACAAAGGCTACGGTAACTGTTAATGGTTCAGGTTCAGCAACAATTACAGCGGCATATGGAACGGCAACTGCTACTTGTGATGTTATGGTTGATTATTTGGCTGTTACATCAGTTGTTATTGATACTCCTGTTAGTACAACGCTCAATGCAGGTGAAACAATTGTTCTTACCTCTTCGGTTAATGAAAATGCAAATCCATCAGTCGTATGGAGTATCGCAAGTGGTGATACTACAGCTTCTTCGATTGATGCTACGACAGGAGAGTTTACGGCTGGTGCTTATAAGGGAGATGTAACGGTTGTTGCTACATCTACTGCTGATGGCTCTAAGTTTGGTGAGTTAACATTGACTGTTAATGTTCCAGTTATGGATGTTTCGTTGAATTATAACTCTTATGCACTTAGCTTAACAGGAACACTAAATACGATTAAACTTGAGGCTATATTCTCTAATAACCCAACTAATCAGAACGTTACGTGGTCGACAGGTGATTTGAGTGTAGCGATGGTAGTTGATGGATTAGTTACGGCGGTGGCTTCTGGTTCGGCAACTATTACAGCCACCACTGTGGATGGTGCATATACTGCAATTTGTTTGATTACAGTTGTTGATGGATCTGTTGTGGCAGCTACAAAAGTTGTCCTCAACACAACGACTGCTTCGTTGATACTTGATTCTGCGAATAGTTCGACAGAGGCACTTATAGCAACTGTTCAGGACGCTTCGGGTAGTAGTGCGACAAATCAGTTTGTCACTTGGAGTTCATCTAATGAGTCTGTTGTGACAGTGGATGAGTCAGGTAATGTAAAAGCGACAGGTGCTGGTTCGGCAACTATTACTGTGACGAGTGGTGATGGTGGTTATACGGCAACTTGTGCTGTGACAGTTAGTTACGCAACTATCACTGCTGTTGCTATCGATCAAGATGATAATACCGTTGTGGGTTCTGCTGCAACATTACAACTTACGTACACTCCTGTCTCTGATGGTACATTTGATCCAACAACTGCGGCGGCTGTATGGTCTATCATCTCTGATACGAGTGGAACTGGTTCAACAATCGACTCATCGACTGGAGTTTTCACTGCGGGAGTAGCTGCTGCAGGAAGTGTGTCAGTTCAAGTTTCGTATGCAGGAAAAACAGACACTGTAACTCTTGATGTTGAGGAGAAGAGAGATGTAACCTCTATTGCTCTTGATATTGATACTCTCACCCTCGCCGTGGGTAGTAGCTATACATTTACAGTTGGTGTATTGCCCGATAACGCCACATATACAGAGTATACTTACTCTCAAAGTGGAACAGGTTCGGTATCTATTGAGGGTGATAAAATTACTGCGGTTACAGCTGGTACAGTAACACTTACTGTTACGTCAGATGATCCTTCGGTAACGGTGGTCGACACTTGTACTATCACTATAAAGAATGGACTTGATATTGATGACCTTGTTGATGGAGGTAGTTTCTTCAATTAGGTGTGAGTATAAACTATCTTAAATATTGACTGTGGGTTCGACCCTCGATAATTTGGGTCGAACTCACATTAAGAGAATTGAAAAATAATAAATATAAGAATAAGATATGAAAAGCAAATTAATATATGGTTCATTGGTGGCTACGATGGCATTGCTTGCTACATCTTGCGAGACGTCAGAGCCGACGCTTGGCGGTGTCGACTCTTCGGAGGGGTTGTATGTAAGTATATCCATTGAGCAGCCAGAGACACGTGTCGGAGTCGACGGAAAGAGTGTCGATTGGGAGACGGGTGATAAGATGATGTTTTATAACTCAAGCTCTTATGTAGGTGACTCGTCAACTTGGACTGATCTTGAGGCAGAGATAGATGTTGAGGGTAAGGCGATATTCGAGGGTACTATTTCGAGTTCGTTGATAGGAGCTCAGGTCTCGGGATTCTATCCAAGCTCTATCTCGATGAATTATACGTCGTCAAATCTGCTTAGTGCGATGAATATTGTTCAGCCTACGTACTTTAAGTATAACTACGATGCGGATTCAAACCTATCACCAAAGTCTGTTGGTGAGTATACCTATATTCACTTCATCTCTGATGAGGTGGTGTCGGAGGATAACACCTCTCTAAAGGGTAGTGCAAAGCACCTTATGGCATTTGTTGATCTCGACTTGAAAGATATCGCACAAGGAAAAGAGGTTGAGCGCGTCTATGTGTCGACTACAGAGATAGACTCCAACTACTATAATGGTACAACATATGGTAGTGCATCGGCTTCAACAACAAGCCTCTACCTTGATGGACAAGCTCTATCTCTAGCTGCGGATGGTACTGCTACAGTCAATAACTATATTCCAAATGTAACTATGGCAGCTGGAAAGAATAATGGTGGTACTATCAACTACTTCCTTTATATGTCGACCTTTGTATTTGAGTTGTATGATGAGAACGGAGAGTTGGGAGTTGCTCCAAATGAATCGGGTGTGTTACCTCTTCGTTTGCCGATTATCCCACAGTCATTCTCGAATAGAGATTGGATTCTATACGTATGTTACACGGATGGTTCAGAGAGTGTTGTTACGAAGAGTGTTTCGGCTACATTGGAGGCGGGAAAGATCTTTAACTATGACAACCCGATTTCGCTCTCTGGTGCAACTGAACTAGCAGCAGGTAGTGTAACCCCAAAAGTGGGAGACTACTACTATGCTGATGGCACATATTCGCCAACGCTTATGAGTGGAGGTAGCGATCCAATAGGTATTGTTTACGATCTCAATAAGGATGGTGCTAATACGACTGTTGCGAAGATTCTTAATTTCTACTCTTACAGTGGAGAGATGCTTCTCTCTGATTACTGTACAGATGGTTACAATTACTCTACGGGATTTGGAACTACACAGACGTGTGATGGTTTGTATGAGATGCAGTTTTATTTGGATAAGCTATGTGCTGTCTCTTCAGACTCAAATGCAGCGCTCAATGCTCATACAACCAATGCGGAGAATGATACTTATGGGGAGTTGTTCGCTGGTATATCGCCTCTCTATGCTGCGGTTGCAGCTCTAACACCCGATACCTTCTATAATGCGCCTTATGTAGCGAGTGGATTTACACACTGGACAAAGGGGGCTGGCACTGGAAGTAGTGGCATATGGTATCTTCCAACGCAGAATGAGTTGTATAGCCTCTTCTATATTTACGCTGCATATCAATCGCACGGCTCATATTTGTTGAGTGATAAGATTAATGCGTTGCCAGATAGTATGAAGAGTGGATTAGCTTCGAATCAAGAGTTGTGTCCATTTCTCGAGGATCACGAGACATTCTATAGATCGGCATCGTTGAATGGTGGTCAATGTTTTGTCTTTAAGGTAATAGATCCGTGGTACGCATCGTCGACAAGCTTTTTCGGTCAATCGAAAGATATAACTTGGAATGTGGATACATATTGTGCACGACCCATTATGCGTATAGCGTATCCTTCTGCGAACTAGTTAGTAGAGTGTATAGAGTCACCCAGAGGATCGTGCTATAGTAGTGATTCTCTGGGGGCTATATGCCCTAAGATGTTGTAACATAATAGATGATAACTATATAAACCCCTAAAAAATTTACAAAAACTAACCTAATTACTAATTCGAACTTAGTGACCGACAAGGAAGTTAAGTTCAGCATTAAAAAAGTGCAAAATGAAAAGAAATCTACAAAAGCAGTTAGCGGGAATTGTCTGCCTGTCACTTGCGATGTTGTTTGGAATCTTCTCTGCGTCTGCTCAGCAAACATATAGTGTGAGTGGAGTTGTGGTTGACGATGGCAATCAAGCTGTGATAGGTGCCACCGTTGCCTTGAAAGATGACACTCGAATAGGTACTGTAACTGACGCTACTGGTTCATTCGAGATTTATGTACCGGAGGGATCAACCCTTATTGTTTCATTTATTGGAATGGGAACACAGGAGGTGCCCGTCGGTACTCGTACGAGTTTAACAGTTAAGCTGTTAAGTGATAGCCAAGAGATCGAGGAGGTCGTTGTTGTTGGTTATGGTCAACAGAAAAAAGCCTCAGTCGTGGGATCTATCGCTACAACGAAAGGTGAGGATCTCCTTACTCAAGGAGGAGTTACTTCAGTGTCGTCGGCTCTACAGGGTCAGATGGCAGGAGTTGTCTCTATCAGTTCTACATCGCAGCCGGGAGAGGAGGATACGAGTATCTTCATCCGTGGTAAGTCCTCTACCACTGATAATACCCCTCTCTATTTGGTTGATGGTGTTGAGCGTAGTATCGACGACATTGATATGAATGAGGTTGAGTCTATCTCTGTTCTTAAGGATGCTTCGGCAACAGCGGTCTATGGAGTTAAGGGTGCGAATGGTGTTATCCTCGTAACAACTCGCCGTGGAACTACCTCAAAGGCGAAAGTTAGTTTCTCGTCTAACTTCGGCTTCAAGAAGTTGACTACAGATCTCGATTATGCAGACTACGTTACTACAATGAATATGTATAACGAGGCGGCAGCTAACGATTTGATGTGGGATAATTTAATCCCCGAGTCGGAGATTGCAGCGTGGGAGAATGCCTATGCAACGGGTAACTATGGTCCATATAATGACATCTTCCCCGAAGTTGATTGGATCGACGAGTGTACAAAGGATTTCGGATTCTCTCACAACTACAATGTGAATGTGTCGGGAGGTACGGAGCGTATGAAGTATTTCGCATCATTGGGATATCTCTTCGATGGTGACGTTTATGAGACCTACAAGCAGGAGGATTACGATCCACGTTACTACTATCGTCGTTATAACTGGCGTACTAACTTCGATTACAATGTAACTTCGTCAACTGTAGTGTCGGTGAATATCGCTGGATCACAAGGCTATCAAAATCAGCCTTTTGCACAGAGTAATAGCGATGCTTACCTCTTCAATAAGTACTATTGCCGTGCGATGAATGAGTATCCTATTAAATATTCTGATGGTGTATGGGGTTCTTCGGATGCCGGAAGTGAGAATAGCGTTGCGGAGCTTAACTATATGGGACAAACCACCTACAAGACGTTTAAGGGTATGTATGACCTTGCTATTACACAAGATCTCGGAATGATAACGAAGGGTCTCACAGCGAGTGCAAAGCTATCTTACACTGCAACAACAAAGAACTCGTCAACATATCAGACTGGCGGATTCCTTAACTACAACAGAAAGTATGATTATACTTCAGAGATTCTGGATGAAGATGGCAACGTCACATACGAAATGACAAGTGAAACACGCTACCCAACAGATTACCCACTCGTCGGAGAGGCGATGGCATCGGTAGCCTACAATACATATGTCTCATCGAGTCGCCAGACATATTATGAGGCGCGTGTTAGCTATGTGCGAGAGTTTAACGAGATGCACGATGTGACAGCACTTGCTCTTTTTAACCGCAATAAAGCGCAGTCTGGTGTTAGTTTTCCTTCATATGAGGAGGACTGGGTTGGACGTTTGACCTATGGTTACAAGGAGCGTTACTTGGCTGAGTTCAACGCTGCCTATACAGGATCTGAGAAGTTTGCGCCGGGACATCGTTTTGGATTCTTCCCATCATTCTCGGCAGGATGGCGCTTGACAGAGGAGCCTTGGATGAAGGCGATAAAGGATAAGTGGCTTTCGAATTTCAAGATTCGTTACTCGTGGGGTAAGGTTGGTAGTGATAGCGGTGCCGATCGTTTCAACTACATTCAGACTTATGAGGCAAGTTCTAACGTAATTTTCGGAGGAAATAGCTCTACGACTACTGATACACTCTATTATGAGGGAACTATGGCTAATGAGGCAGCAACTTGGGAGGAGGCTGTAAAGCAGAATCTTGGTATTGAGATGTCGTTTTTCAAGAAGTTGAGTTTGATGGTTGATCTCTTCGATGAGCAGCGCACAGGTATTCTCACAACTCTTACCAACACAGCATCTTGGATCGGTGTTGATTTGCCTTCGGATAATATTGGTTCAACGAAGAATCACGGTATTGAGGTCGAGGCTCGTTGGAATGATAAAATTGGTAAGGATTTCCGTTACAATATCGGATTTACATTTGGAACGAGTGAGAACCGTATCGTATATGCAGATGATCCACTCGACAGCGATTGGTACTCAAAGGATGAGGGTAAGTCGATCGGATATACATCGAAGTATATTTGTACAGGAAACTTCTCTTCTCTTAGTGATGTGTTCAATGCTGCGCCATCGGGTCTTACAACAACCGCAGAGACAATTATTCCGGGAGATTTGATGTATGTTGATTATAACTCGGATGGTCAAGTTAGTAGTGATGATATGGTTCCTTCCGAGTATAGTAGCTATCCTATGACAACATATAGTTTGACATTAGGGTTTAACTATAAGAATTTAGGGTTGTCAGCACTCTTCTACGCTGCAACCGATGTGTATAAGGATGAGATCGACTATTTGCTATATGATTTTCCAGCTAGTGAACTTATGACACAGGTGGATGTATTGGATCGCTGGACATATGCCGACGCAGAGAGCACCGAGATCGTTCGTCCATCAATTCACCTTAGTAGCTATGCGTGGAATAAACTCGATAGTAACTATAACTATACGGATCACTCTTATTTGCGTCTGAAGAATCTTGAGATTAATTATGTTCTACCTGCGAAGTGGACTAAGAAGGCATATATATCAAGATGTCAGGTGTATGCTAATGGAACCAACCTTATCACTTGGCAGAGAAACGATAGTCGTCGTGACCCTGAGACAAATAGCCAGAGTGTATATCCTCTTGTTAAGAGATATAATGTTGGACTACGTATAACATTTCAGTAATAGTAGCGGTAATATTTAAGAAAAACTATGAAACAGTTGAAAAATATAATAATAACGAGTTTTGCATCTCTATCACTGCTGTTAGGTATGACGAGTTGCGAGGACTACTTGGATAAAGCACCATCAATGGGTGTTGATGAGAGTGAAATCTATGGTAGCTATAGCTCTGTAATGCTCTTCTTTGATGGAGCTTATAAGTGGCTCACCAACGAGTTTGAGCTAAGTTCACAGATGGGTACTTATGCGTGGAATTCGGCTATGTCTGATGAGTGTGCTTCGGTCTATAACTCTAGTGGTATGGCTGTCCCAAATTCTGGTAACTGGGGTGGTTACGAAGTCTCAGGATATGAGTTTGGCGATAATGGAAATGCTGCGTTGGCAACCGATAATGCTTCGGTAATCTATCGAGCATATCGTACTATCCGTATCTGTAATGCGGTTTTGGATAATATTGATAGTGTTCCGATGACCGACACACAGTATAATAATCTTCTTGGTCAAGCTTACTTCCTACGTGCGTGGGGATATTTTCAAGTGATGCGTCGATATGGCGGTATGCCAGATTTGACTATTTTGCACGATGAGATCACGGCATATAATGTACCTAGATTGACCTATCACGAGTCGAATGAGCTCTTGATAGCTGACCTCGATGCAGCTATCGAGTTACTCCCTCTTATGTGGGATGAGTCGAATATTGGTCGCGCAAGTAAACTATCTGCGATGGGTCTAAAGGCTATGGCGATGAGCTATGATGCAAGTCCACTTATGCAGAATGGTCTCGACTCTACGGTAGATAAGGGATACGACAAGACACGAGCTTTAGCTGCGGCGCAGTATCTTCAAGAGGTTATTGATTATGTGAATGCTAATGCGTCAACAACTCAAACTCGTTTGTCGTGTGTCGACGGTAGTGACCTTAGCGCTGACGAATATGAGAAGATCTTTGTTTGGGATCTCAACAGCTATTCATATGATTATAAACCAGAGGAGGCACTTTGGTATAAGCGAGATATTGGAGATTCTCACTCATCGGATATTCGTCGTATATTCCTCCCACACCACTGGGCTGCGGTAGAGGATAATGCCGGAGGTCGCGATACATATATGTATTATGCGCCAACTCAGAATATTGTCGATATGTTTGAGTGTTTGGGTGATGATGGTAATTATTATCCAATTTCACTCGATCAGTCAGGCTATCCAGATCGAATTTCACCTGATGGGTCGGTGACAGATATGTGGGTAGATCGTGATCCTCGTCTTTGCAAGAATATTCTTCTTCCGGGTCAGTGGCGTGGTATATTCCGCTATGCGCAGACTCCAATTGAGAATACATATTACGCGTATTATGACGATGACAACAATCTCACATATAATACAATGCGTACGACAGATTATACGCAGCAGGTTAATATTCAGACTAGACAGCAGTCGGGATATGTAATAAACAAGTTTGTGCATCCTGATTTCTCGAATAATCAGTATGGATCGGATGCGGTACTCTACAATAATTATGTTCTCTATACGGTCTATATGCGTGTGACGCATTTGTATCTCTACTTTGCGGAGATGGCTTATGAGGCGACAGGAAGTTATGACACACCTCCTACGGGTTGTACTCTTACTGCGGAGGATGCTCTTAATACGATTCGTAATCGAGGTGGAATCACTGATTGGGTTCGTGATACTGAGGATTTCCGTGATGCGTATCGTCGTGAGTTTGCTGTGGAGCTAATGTTCGAGCATAGTCGCTGGTTCGATATTCGTCGTTGGATGATTGCAGAGGATCTATTTAAGGCGTCGTCGCCAATATATGGAGTATTTGCAACACGTAATGGTTACGATTCATCTTATGAGGCGACTACACCATCGACTATCGATGAGTCAACTTATGCTTTCGATGGATACTATGGTGAAAATATGTATGTTGCGGGATTCCGTAACGATCCAATCGAGAAAGGTACATTTGTTTGCAAGCCTGAGATATTGTCGCCTGAGGTTCGTGTATTCACAAGTAAGAACTACTGGTATCCTTTCTCGACGAAAGATGTAGATGCATTGAGTAATTTGGTGCAGAACCCGGGTTGGTAATAATTAAAGAGAGAAAACTATGAAGTTAAATATAAAATATATAGCTTGTTTTGCGTTGCTGACTGCTCTCTTAGGGGTGTCGTCGGCGGAGGCACAAAACAAAAAAAATAAGGATACGTCTGAGGTCATTACAATCTCGACAACTATTGTCGATGAGAATAAAGAGCCGATTGTAAATGCTCAGATGATTACTCGCGAGGGTGCTGTTTCGGATTATACAGATGCCGCGGGTGATGTGACTATTCAAGCTAAGTCGGATGGTATTATCTTGATTGAGGCTTTGGGGTATGACGATGTTGTGATTGACCTTACGAAGGGATTTGTCCCTACGGAGGTTGTGATGAAAAAGGTTGGTATCCTCGAAACTAGTCGTGATATGGTCGAGCGTGCTGACGAACGAAAGCAGAAGTTGGCTACTTTTACGGGTGCGCAGAGCTCTATTACGGGAGAGGAACTTGAGTCATATGTTGACTACTCTCTCTCGAATGCTTTTCAAGGGCGTTTTGCTGGAGCTGTTGTTTCGGCCACTTCGGGTAACCACGGTAACAATAATTCGGGAATCTTTATTCGCGGTCTACATCGTAATGACACGAATGGAGTTATGGTGGTTGTCGATGGTATGGAGCGTCTATATGATGACATTTCACCCGAGGAGATCGAGTCGATCACAATCTTGAAGGATGCCGTTGGTAAGATTCTCTATGGATCGCGAGGTGCTAATGGAGTTATGGTGATTACCACTAAACGCGGTGTGGCAAATAAGCGTGTTGCTCGTATTAGTGCTCAGACAGGAGTTATGGTGGCAACTCGTACGGCGAAGTATCTCGATTCTTATGAGTATGCAACACTCTATAACGAGGCGTGTGAGAATGATGGTATCGCGAAGATGTACTCAGATTCAATGTTAGAGGGGTACAAGAACTCGACAGGTGAAAATGACCTATACTATCCAAATGTTGACTATAGTGACTACTTCCTTAATAATTCGGTGAACTTCACTAAGGCGACACTCGATATGTCGGGTGGTAACAACAAAATCCAGTATGCCGTTATCGGAAGCTATTTGGGTGGAAATGGATATGAGTCGACAGGTCCTACTTCGACAATGAATCGTGTTAACATTCGCGGTAGTATGAATGTGAATATCACCGATAAGATCCGTTTTGTAGCAAACTCAGCTGCTGTGTTCGAAAATCGTGACTACGGTAACTTAGATGGAAACACGATCTATAACCGTGTGGCGTCGTATCTTCCGAATGAGGCTCCATTGATTATTGATGCAGACTTAGTTGGTTGGGAAGAGTCTTCAGTACCATACTTTGGCGCAAGTAAGCGAGTTACTGCCAACCTGTTGGCTGACACGGCTTACGGAGGTAATATGTCGGAGAACTATATTACAAGTCAGACAAATATCGGATTGCGTTTTGATTTGGGCGATTATGTCGAAGGATTGACATTTGGTAGTGACTTTATGTTCGACAACTATGAGTATTTTCAATATGGTCAGACAGACCAATATGCAACATATGCTCTTGTCGGAACAGGAGATGATGGTACTCCCATTCTTCAGCAGGTACGTAGTACTACTTTAGAATCGGAGGATAGCCGTGAGTCATATAGTTCGAATCGTACAACCAATTGGAGAGCGATGTTTAACTATGGAAAAAGTTTTGGAGATCACGATATCGATGCTGGTTTGGCATATAACTACTACTATTATGAGAACATCGGTGTTACTCAAGATATTGTAAATACTTATGCTACACTCAGTGTGAACTATGTTTATGATGATAAGTATACTGCCGAGGGAAGTTTCGCATACCTTGGAAGTAATCGATTCAATGCTAATAATCGTTACTTTATGTCGAGAGCGATTGGTCTTGGTTGGATCTTGTCGAAGGAGAATTTCTTGAGTGATAACAAGTATGTTGACTTCTTGAAGTTGAAGGCTAGTTATGGAGTTATTGGATACGATGAGGCGATAGATTATGACCTTGGATCTTACGATTGGGGAAATGAGAGTACCACATCATTCGGCGAGGGAAACACATCTTCTACTGCTACATTTGAGATTATCAACGTAGCGTCTGATATTGATTGGGAGTATACTCGCGAGTTTAATATCGGAGTTGAGGGTTACTTCTTAGGAGGTCGTCTACGTGGAGAGCTTAACTATTTCCACGAGACACGTAAGGATATGGTCTCTGCTGTGAACTATAAGGTGGCGGATGTTATATCAACTTTTATTGAGTACGATAATGTGGGGTCAGTTCGCAACAGTGGAATGGATGGTTATTTGGAGTGGTCTGATCGTCGTGGTAATTTGTCGTACACAGTTGGTGTGAATGCGTTGTTGTCGAAGAATAAGATTCTAGAGTGGAACGAGGTCAATTATCCCGATAGTTACAACGCATCGGTGGTTGGTCAGTCGACATCTGCAATCTATGGTTACGAGGCAATTGGACTATTTGGTACAAATGGTATCGACGTAGCAACACATCCTGAGCAGAGACTTGGTGATTATCAAGATGGAGATATTGCATATAGGGATCTTAATGGAGATAACATTATTGATGAGAGCGATAGGAGTGTTATCGGTAACTCTCATCCAACAGGAACTTTTGGTTTGAACATCAATCTTAATTACAAGAGATGGGGACTCTATCTTTTGGGAACAGCCGAGGTAGGTATTCAGACTATGAAGAGTAATGGTTACTACTGGATTGATGGTCTTAGTAAGTACTCAGAGATAGTAAATGATAGATGGCACGCCGAGAATAACCCCGATGGAACATATCCGCGTTTGACAACTTTAACTGCATCTAACAATTTGGTTAACTCAACATTCTGGCTCGACTCTGCTGCATATTTCCGTTTGAAGAATGCACAACTTAGCTATACGTTCGACTTTAAATCTCCAAACTCAGCATTCGACAAAGTAAAGTTATTTGTTAATGCAACAAACTTATTTGTGCTATCGTCGATCAAGGAGCTTGATCCAGAGGTGTTGGAGGCTGGTGTTACTAACTACCCTGTAAGTACAGCTATCACAGGTGGTATTAATGTGACATTTTAATTAAAAAACTCTCTTGAATATGAAAAAATATAAAATAATATCACTTCTCTCCTTTGCATTAATATTGTGTTCGTGTGAAGATATCTATGTGGATAAGTTTAATAGACAGTTCTCTGACGAGCAGGTGTGGTCTATTGCTGAGAGTACCTTGGGTGTTTTGAATGAGACCTACACAATGATCCCTCACCGCCCAGATTCGTATGATAGCAACTTTTTGGATGCTGCAACAGATAATGCAATGACGTCTTATAGGGATAGTTATGTCACTGATTTGTCGTCGGGAGGTTACTCTGCATACAACAATCCTCTTGATTGTTGGGATACGGACTATCTATGTATCCAGTACGCATCACTCTTTATGGATAACGTAATGAACGATGTGTTGGCATTTAACCCCGATAATGAGGATAATAATCTAGGTATGCGTTATGGTTATAAAGCCGAGGCATTTTTTATTCGTGCTTTTTATCTCTTCGATTTGATTCAGGTCTACGGTGGAAAGAGCGACTCAGGAGAGGCGTTGGGTGTACCCATTATCAATGAGTATACGACAACTGATGATGCCGTGGATATGCTGATAGACTACAAGCGAAATAGTTATAAGGATTGTGTCGATCAGATAATGAATGATCTCGATAGTGCTGCTTACTACTTCGCTATGCCTAACGCGTCGGCAGCCTATACGATTGGTCGTGCTGATGCGAAGATTGTGGAGGCATTTAGGAGTCGTGTTGCTCTTTATGCCGCGAGTCCAGCTTACCAAGATGATTCTGTTGTCAAGATCAATGGTATGGGCGATTTCTCTGTTGTAAACACAGATACCTATGTCGATTCTTGGGAAGAGGCTGCGGGTATTACTTATGAGTCGATGGTCTATAATGGAGTTATGGCATATAGACTTTTGTCGTCAGATCTTGCTGATGCCTCTACCTCTACCCCCTCTGAATTTATCTTCCGTTTCTACTTCAACAATCGCAACTTGGAGACAGGTCACTTCTTGCCACGCTATTTTGGCTCTTCATACACTGTTCCGTCGCAGAATTTGGTAGATGCTTTCCCTATGGCGAATGGATACCCAATTACACATAACGATTCGGGGTATGATTCTAATGATCCATATGTAAATCGTGATTCTCGTTTCTACCTAAATATCTACTATCACGGTGCTGATTATGGTGAGTCAACATATGAGTCGGAGGATCTGCCGTTAACAAAGGTTGATGTACTTCCGGGAGGCTTGGATAGCCCAACATATGGAAATTCAAAAAACTCTTACGCGTCACAAACTGGTTACTACCTAGCAAAGTTTATCTCAAAGAACTTTGCTTGTAACAACCCACTGTCGACAACGAATGTAAAACACTACTGTCCAGAGATTCGTCGAGTGGAGCTTTTGCTTAACTATGCAGAGGCAGCTAATGAGGCTTGGGGTCCAAGAGAGTATGGTAGTTATGTGGATGGTGATAATGTGTCGCAAACTGTTGCATACTCGGCGTATGACATAATTAAGATGATCCGTGCGATTTCTCTTGATGGTGTTAGTGGTGGAGATGGCTATCTGGAGGAGGTTGCTGATGAGGGGCAAGATGCATTCCGTGAGTTGATCTACAACGAGCGTCGTCTTGAGTTAGCATTTGAGAATAGTCGTTTCTTTGATCTTCGTCGTTGTTTGTTGGATCTTACAGAGTCTGTTAGAGGTGTTTCGTTGACAGGTTCGGGAGAGTATGATGATGATGGTAATGAGATTGTCGCAAAATACGATACTACGGTGGTTGTCGAGGAGCGCAAATACAACGGAACTCATCACTACTACCTACCTCTTCCATATACGGAGGTTGTGAAGGGGCTTGAAAATAATATGGGTTGGTAATAACTAGAAGCTGCATTCAACCTGCAAATGCAACTGAATTCATAGTTAATATTTGTTTAAATTTTTCATTTGGTGTGAGGTAGCCGAGCCTTTTACGAGGGCGATTAT
>JBCQTT010000020.1:0-41209 GCA_047174765.1 Rikenellaceae bacterium
TCTCATATAAACTTCTGATTATGAAGTAAATATACGAAATATTTGTCAATTATCCAAAGAAAATACGAAAAATATCGCAATAATTATTTTGCGCTACTTATAGACATATTTTTCATCTTCAACCAACATTAAACCCAATATAGAACATTTTTTACCAAAAAGCAGACTTTTTTAACTCACGAACATTGTGTAACTTTGTAACAGAATTTTAATCATAATACAATTATATAATCTAGATGAGGTTTATTAACAGTTTTATTTTGCTTTTGACACTCTGCTCGGTATCTTGTGTCGGTGTTAAAAATAGTGTGGAGACCCCACGCAAAGTTAAGTGCGAGATGGTCGTAGCGTCGAGTGAAAATTTCGACATTGTGACATTCCCCGGAAGGGTGGTAGCTGCCACCGATGTTAACTTAGGGTTTCGTATAGCGGGCATTATCGAAGAGATCTGTGTTAAGGATGGAGCGTTTGTCCAGAGCGGAGAGGTCGTTGCTCGACTCGACAAGAGAGACTACGAGATACAACTTGCCGCAACGGAGGCGGAGTATAGTGCAATAAAATCGGAGGTCGATCGTATCGTATCACTCTACGAAGATGAGAGCGTTTCGGCAAACGACTACGACAAGGCGGTAAATGGACTAAAAGCTATCTCCGCAAAGCTGTTGGCACACCAAAATGCACTCGCAGACACAGAGCTTCGAGCTCCATTTGATGGATATATACAAAAAAACAACTTCGATCGAGGAGAGGCTGTTGGAGCAGGGACACCTGTCATCTCAATGATCTCTGCCACAGCACCCGAGATCACGATCAACATACCTACGGCACACTATCTCAAACAGAGTAAATTCGACTCTGCAACAGCGACAATAGAACACTATGGAGAGAATATATTCACCCTACAACTCAAAGGAATAAGCCCTAAAGCAAATCTTAACCAACTCTACAAAGCAACATTCATCGTCGATAGCGACAACGAACTACTCCCAGCAGCAGGTATGACTGCTATGGTCGAGATGCGCTACCACATTGAGGGTGACAACTTGGTCACCATTCCGTTCAAAGCCATAGTCGAACGCGATAGTCAAAGCTACGTATGGGTTGTCAAGGATAGTAAGGTTGAGAGTCGAGGAATAACTATCGCAAATATCAATAGCGACGGTACAACAGAGATAAGCAGTGGTGTCTCCGCTGGAGATGTGATCGTCACAGCGGGTGTCAACAGCCTCGAAGAGGGACAACAAGTGGAGGTTCTTAAGGCGGTCTCTACATCGAACATAGGTGGTTTAATGTAAGCGAGATTAAAGTATGAACATAGGAAAATGGGCACTAACCAATAGTAAATTATTATACTACTTCGTAGCAATCTTAGTCGTAGGGGGCATTATGTCGTACTACGAAATGAGTAAACTAGAAGATCCAGCAGTCAAAGTTCCACAAGCTGTGGTTGTCACAACATTCCCGGGCGCTTCGTCACACGACGTAGAGTTACAGGTAACCGACCAGTTGGAGAAGGCTATCTTCTCGATGAATGGCATCGACCGAATCGAAAGCCGATCTTCTGCCAACCTCTCGATCATAACGGTCAATCTACTCAGCACTGTTAAGGATAGTGAGTTGGAGCAATATTGGGACATCCTTCGCCGCAAGGTGGGTGATGTACAACGATCACTACCCACGGGTGTATCGACGAGCGTAGTCATAGATAGCTACGGAGATGTGTTTGGTATGTTCTACGCCCTCACCTCCGACGGATACAGCAACAAGGAGCTCAGCGACTATGCTGAGATGATTAAGCGCGAGATACTCTCAATAGAGGGCATTTCGAAGGTAGAGCTGTACGGCATAAATTCCCCCGTCATCAATGTATCGATATACGAGGATCGTATGGCGACACTAGGGGTCTCTCCCGCAGAGGTTATACAGACCATAAAGGGTCAAAATCAGACAATCTACTCAGGTAGTTTCGAGAGTGGCGAGCAACGCATAAGAGTCAGCGTCAACGATCGTTATCGCACGGCAGCCGACCTAGCAGATCTCATCATCGCAGGTCACGAAGATGACCAAATGCGTCTCAGCGACATAGCTAAGATCGAGAGTGACTACGCAACACCTATCCGCAACGCTCTCTACTACGACGGTCAACCAGCCATTGGAATCTCTATCTCGGCACTGACAAGCACAGATATCACAAAAATCGGAGCTCAAGTAGAGACTCTACTCAATGACCTTCGTTCGGAGCATCTCCCCGTGGGTATAGAGTACAACAAAGTATTCTTCCAACCCGAACGTGTCGAGGAGGCTATCAACAACTTCCTCCTCAACTTGATCTGCTCTGTTGCGATTGTGATCGTGGTGCTTATGTTCGCAATGGGACTGCGTAGTGGTATATTGTTGGGTACGACACTCGTTGTTACTGTTCTCGGATCGTTGATGTTCCTCTACGCCTTCGGTGGCACTCTACAGCGTGTGTCTCTCGCGGCATTTATCCTAGCAATGGGTATGTTAGTTGACAATGCGATTGTAATTGTCGACGGAATCCTCATTGATATGAAAAAAGGGCGCCTCAGCACCAAAGCACTGACCGAAATCGGACAGAAAACAGCTATGCCCCTACTCGGTGCAACGATCATCGCAATACTAGCGTTCTTCCCGATCTTCCTCTCTCCCGACACTGCGGGTGTGTATGTAAGAGATCTATTTGTTGTCTTGGCGGTATCGCTTTTCTTGAGTTGGATTCTCTCCCTCACGATGGTTCCTCTCCAAGCTAAGTATCTCTTGAAAACCCCAACAAAAGAGGAGAAGTCGAATGAGAAGATATATGCAATGCTCAATAATGTACTGACGTGGGCTCTTCGAAATCGAACAATATCGGTTGTCGTATCGCTTCTATCTGTGGCACTGAGTGGCTGGATCTACACCCTGCTACCACAAAGTTTCTTCCCCGATCTAAACTACAATCAGCTCTACATAGAGTACAAGCTCCCCGAAAGCTACTCATCGAAGGCGACACAATCCGCCCTCGAAAAGATATCGAACGACCTGCTATCACGCGAGGATATTACCCACGTGACAACATCTGTTGGAGCGACTCCAAGCCGATATAATTTGGTACGAAGCATAGCAAACCCAGCCCTCTCATATGGAGATATAATCGTTGAGTTTACCGACGAGAAAGCGCTTGTCGAGGCTATCCCTGCCCTACAGCAATACCTCAACGACAACTACCCTGAGGCATATGCACGAGTAAAGCGATATAATCTTATGTATAGTAAATTCCCGATTGAGGCGATGTTTACAGGACCCGACCCAGACGTGCTACGCGACCTGACGCATAAAGCTCAAAAAATTATGGCGGATAACGAAAATATAACCCTCGTAACCTCCGACTGGGAGCGTAAAGTACCAATGCTAGAGGTGGATTACACTCAGCCGATTGCTCGATCTTTGGGGTTGAGTCGTCAAGATGTAGGTGTTTCGCTGCTAGCCTCTACAGAGGGTATTCCCGTTGAGACGATCTACGACGGTTCGACTAGCGAAACGATTATCATCAAGTGTGTCGACAACAACGGCTCACCTATTGAGAACCTCGACACCGCACCGATCTTCTCGATGATGCCCTCCCTCAAATCCCTCAACACCGAGACTCTACAGAGTCTAATGACTGGCGCTATTTCGAAGGAGGATATTATCTCCGAAGCACTAGCCACTACCCCACTGTCACAATCAATCCAAGGTATCAGACTCAAGTGGGAAGATCCCGTGGTTATTCGCTACAATGGGCAGCGTGCAATGCGCGCACAGTGCAACACTCTGCCAAACGTAGGTGCGGAGGATGCTCGACAACAGATCTACGAGGCGATCGAGGCGATCCCACTACCAGCTGGATACAAACTCAGTTGGCAAGGAGAGTACTTTGCGAAGAGTAAATCATTAAAATACCTCTTTGCAAACCTTCCTCTTGCGGTTGTGTTGATGATTGGTATTCTGATTATGCTCTTCAAGGATTATCGTAAGCCGCTCATTATTCTACTCTGTGTACCACTTCTTTTTGTGGGAGCTCTATTTGGGGTGTTGGTGTCGGGCAAAGCATTTGGGTTTGTCGCTATATGTGGAATCTTGGGACTCATCGGTATGATGATTAAAAATGGCGTTGTGTTGATGGATGAGATCAACCTCCAGATCGAAATGGGCAAAGAGCCATTCAATGCGATCCTCGACAGTTCGGCTACACGTTTTCGCCCCGTTATGATGGCATCTCTCACAACTATCTTGGGTATGATCCCACTCCTCCCCGATGATATGTTTGGATCACTTGCTGCGACTATTATGGGTGGGTTGTTGGTTGGTAGTGTCATCACTCTTATCTTCATCCCCGTCCTCTACTCAATACTCTTTAGAATCAAAACTCGATAAACAACAATGAATAGAATAGTATATATATTGGTATTTGCTCTAGCTCTGCCACTCTCAGCCAAGGCTCAACCCGAACATCTAACTCTGGAGAAGTGTCGCGAGATGGCGATCGAGACAAACCTCAACCTCAAATCATCTCAAGAGAAGATATTTGCATCGGAGGATATGTTTAAGGCATACAAAAGCAACAACCGACCCAAGATATCACTCTCGGGAAACTACCTCTACTCGACAGCATCTTTGAATATGACACTCGACGGAGGCTATCTTCCAACATTTACACCCGACCTCACAACGGGTGAGATGATCCCCAACATTGTGGGATATGCAAGTGATGGCTCTGCGATATTTAGCAGCTACGCCTACTCACCCGACATAAATCTCGACCTCAAAGTCGGATCGGTATTTAACACCAGTGTTATGTTGGCGCAACCTATATATATGGGTGGTAAGATTAAAACAGCGACTCGATTAGCAAAGGTCGGTGTAGAGGCATCCAAAATCGAACGTATACGCACCGAATCAGAGGTTATTGTAGCGGCAGACGAAGCATTCTATACCTACCTAAAAGTTGAGGAGATTCTCCGTAGTGCCGACGCATATCGAAGAGTGGTTGATGAGTTTCAACGCCAAGTAGAGAGTCTGCTGGAGAGAGGTATGTGTACCAAGAACGACCTACTAAAGGTGGAAGTAAGGACAAATGAGGCTAAATTACAGCAGCTAAAGGCACGCAACGGTTTGACGCTTGCGAGGATGAATCTTTGCTACGTGATAGGTCTACCACTCACAACACGAGAGCTAACTGTCGTTGATGAGTTCGACCTACAGGACAACATAGACCCATCACTCGATATCACACGACGCCCCGAGTATACTCTTCTCGCTAAAAACATTGAGGCAAAAGAGCTCGAAGTTCTCCTTGCCGAGAGCGACTTTAAACCCTCAATATCCGCACTTGCATCATATGGGTACACGAATGGGCTGACATTCAACAGCTCGACCCTAATGAATAATACAACATTCACAGGAGGCGTGATGTTGAACATACCGATCTTCAACTGGGGCGAGGGACGTCGCAAAGTATCAGCAGCACGTCGCGAAGTGAAGATGGCAGAGAACACCAAAGAGGACCTAGAGCTAAAGATGACTCTCGAACTTATGCAATCCATAAACGCCTATAACGAGGCGCGTGCCGAAGTATCACTAATGGAGGACACTCTACTGCAAGCCGAAGAGAACCTTAGACAGAGCGAAAAACTATATCTATCGGGAATGGAGACTCTATCGGAGTATCTCGAAGCACAAGCCATATGGCAGAAGGCTATGAGCGACCTCATAGAGTCCAAATCAAATCAACGTCTAGCCCATATACGATACAATCGTAGTCGCGGAGTGTTAAAATAACGTTACAAAAGAGTACTAAGTAGTGTAAAACAATTATTGCCATATTTTTAATAGCACTCTTAGAGCGATATTTCTCACTATTAAATTTCAATATAGAACCACTATATTTTCGATTCAATAGCAAGAAATCTCATCTCCAATAGAACTCTTGAAAACACAGCAATAATTATTTTACCCTACTTACAACGGTATTTCTCACAATAATGTATGCAAAAATTACATTATTGTGAGAAATACCGTTTTTTGACAATAACGCAAACAAACATTTTTGAAATTATTAAATAATCATCTATCTAATTCACAATCTATTAACCACAAACCTACCCTAATAAAAGCTCTCAAAAACTCTTTCGGCATACTCTTTGGGCTTAAAGGGTAGCATAACAAACACACAATAGTATGAAAAAAAGAACATTTTTGTGGGTAGCAATGGTTTTGCTATTTACGACGAAGCTCACTTTTGCAGAGTCGAAGAGCGTAGTGAAGGTGGCGGCAGCAGCCAACCTCAGGTACGCAATGGAGGAGATAAAGAGGATCTACGAAGGAAAAAATGCAGATGTCGATCTGCAAATTAACTACGGAGCTTCAGGTATGTTCTTCCAACAAATCACCAACGGAGCACCGTACGATCTATTCCTATCGGCGGATGATCTGTTTCCCATTAAATTAAAAGAGGCTGGGCGTACAATTGGCGAGAGTCTAATATACGCTTGTGGCAAATTAGCACTCTACGGAGTTGGTGATGGGGTCGACAAAATGGGGTTAGAACTCCTCACAGACCCATCTACAAAGCGAATTGCAATTGCCAATCCTCGCACAGCTCCCTACGGATCTCGATCGATTGATCTGCTTAAAGCACAAGGTTTATGGGAGGCTATCGAGCGAAAGGTAATCTACGGAGACTCCATTTCTCAGACAGCACAGTTCGCCACTACGGGCAATGCAGATCTAGGATTTGTCGCCCTTTCACTTCTTCTCAACCCCGAAGTGGAGCTAAAAGGTAGCTATTACGAAATCCCACAAAACCTCTATGAACCAATCGTTCAGGCAGGAATCCTAATCAAACAACGAAACAGCAACGAAGAGGCTGAAAAATTCTTCAAGTACATTTTAAGCCCCGAGTGCAGCGAAATTTGGGACAAGTATGGATACACTACAGGAATGTAAATAGTGTAAAACAATTATTGCCATATTTTTAACAGTACTCTTAGAGCGATATTTCTCACTATTAAATTTCAATATAGAACCACTATATTTTCGATTCAATAACAAGAAATCACATCTCCAGTAGCACTGTTAAAAACACAGCCATAATTATTTTACCCTACTTAGAAAAAAACGACAATAAGCTATGAATATATCAAAATTATTTTCTAAATACGCTTTGGGAACAATTCTCATCCTATCACTATCTACAACAATCGCACAAGAGCAGGCGACACCATCGACAGAGGTGTTATTGTCGGAACTCAACGCCCTAAAAGATAGACTCGACACAATAGAGAGCGAGAACAAACGAGAGCTCTACACTCCACAGCTATATGGAGCGATGATGGCATACTTCAACCTCAACACCGACACTGGCGATCAACGTTTTGCTGTTCGATACGCACAGCTAGGAGTCAAAGGGCAGGCGTCACAAAATATGTCATATGTAATACACATCAACTTTCACAACCTAGCTAAGGTGACAGTCCTCGACAGTTATATGCGATACACCGACAACAAAAAGAGATTCGACCTAACCCTAGGACAGCAGTGGATACACCTCACATCCGACTTCGACCGATGTGGCGCGAAACCAAACCTCCTAACATCACGTAGCTACGGAGTCGTATTTATAACCGACTACTCAACTGGTTCGGGAGTTAGCGAACTCAGCAACCGCGACATTGGACTCTACGGAAACTACACATTCAAAGGAGAGATTCCAATCACCTTAAGTTTGGGACTCTTCAACGGTGAGGGAAAGAATGTAATCGTATGGGACAATGACATAAATGTCACGGGTCGTGTTCAGTTCGGCAGCTCAAAGGGTTTAGCTGGAGGCGCAAGCGTCTACACAGGAACAACACCTCTCGATCAAGATATCACGATCTGGAGCGGTGAGCTACGATACGTCGCCAACAAATTTTTCATCGAGACAAACTACCAACAGCGACATCTCGAGAGCGACGATAGTTCGTCACCTCGAATTGCTCAGACTGGACTCATCCAAGGCTACTACAAGATAAGTAACCCCGACGGAAGAGTATTTGACAGCTACGTTCCAACCATACGTTACGACTTTGGAGACAACATCGACTACTATAACACCCTATCTCAAGAGGTTGAGCAACAAAACGCGGGACGCATAAGTGCCTTTATGCACTTTATGTTGAAGGGGGCGAAGATCAAATCGAGATTTAGTATCGGATATGAGAAGGTGTTAATGTCGAACAGACCCTCAGACATCGAGACGAACTCACTTCTTCAAGATCGCTTCACTGTCGCCACGACAGTTGCCTTCTAAGTCGCACACAGAGCGTGGCAATATTTTTGATAATACCCATCTCAGAATCTAAATTCACAATTAAAAAAGAGAAAAGATGGAATCAATTATCAACACAATGTTGCCCCCCTTCACTGTTCAAGCATACCAAAAGGGTGAGTTCAAAACAGTATCGTCGGAGGATGTAAAAGGGAAGTGGGCAATTTTCTTCTTCTATCCAGCAGATTTTACCTTTGTCTGCCCAACAGAGCTCGTCGATATGGCAGAAAAGTACAACGAGTTCCAACAGATGGGAGTCGAGATCTACTCAGTGAGTTGCGACTCACACTTCGTCCACAAGGCGTGGGCCGATGCATCGGAGTCGATATCGAAGATCAACTACCCAATGTTGGCTGATCCGACAGGACTGCTCGCGAGAGCCTTTGGCGTAATGATCGAGTCGGATGGAATGGCATACCGAGGAACTTTCGTCATAAACCCCGAGGGCTTGGTAAAGTTGGCGGAGATCCAAGACAACGCGATTGGTCGCAACGCCGACGAACTAATGCGAAAAGTTAAGGCCGCACAGTTCGTCGCATCACACGACGGCGAGGTCTGCCCCGCAAAGTGGAAAGAGGGGGCAGAGACTCTAACACCAAGTATCGATCTTGTAGGTAAGATCTAGAGATTCGGATTATGTTAGATAGAACAACAAAAGAGCAGCTCAGAGAGATATTCTCTGGGCTCTCATCCGAATATACACTCCTCATCGAGAGAGGTGCGGACCATCCACAAGCATCGGAGATCATAAAGTTTCTAAGCGATGTGGCAGATAGCTCTCCAAAGATAAACCTCACCGTAGTCGATGGTGAAGCTATCCAATTTACAATCGTCAAAGATGGTGCGATGAGTGGCGTAGTGTTTAGAGCAATCCCCAATGGGCACGAGTTTAGCTCTCTCATCCTCGCGATTCTAAACCTCGATGGTAAGGGCAAGAACCTCCCCAACAACTTCACCTCAGAGAGAATCAAACGACTCAAAGGATCTATAAATCTCACCACATATATGTCTCTTAGCTGCACAAATTGCCCCGACGTTGTGCAGTCCCTAAATGTTATGGCTATCCTCAACCCTCAGATCCGACACGAAGCGGTCGACGGGTCTCTCTACCAAGAGGAGGTCAACGAGCTAGGGATTCAATCTGTCCCCTCTGTATATGCCGATGGAGAGCTCCTTCACGTAGGACGTGGCAGCATAGCCGATCTACTCACAAAGTTAGAGACAAAGTATGGTACTCAGACGAGCGCCGAAGTTGTCACACACACCTACGACGTTGCAATTGCAGGTGCGGGACCTGCAGGGGTCACCGCGGCACTATACCTCGCCCGCAAGGGGTTAAGTGTTGCGATCGTAGCAGAGAGAATAGGCGGTCAAGTCAACGAGACATCAGCAATCGAAAATATAACCTCCATCCCCTCCACCTCGGGATCTAAACTTGCGAGTGACCTTCGCCAACACATCGCAGATTACCCAACCATAGAGATCTTGGACAATCGCACAATAGAGTCCGTGGAGCAGGAGGCTCGTATCAAAAGATTGCAAATCAAAGGTGGTGAGGTCGTAGAGTCCGAAATATTGATAATAGCGACAGGTGCAGAGTGGCGCAAACTCGACATTGAGGGTGAGACGGAGTATATCGGACGTGGCGTAGCGTTCTGCCCCCACTGCGATGGACCTCTATTCGAGGGTAAGATAGTTGCTGTTGTCGGTGGTGGCAACTCTGGAGTAGAGGCTGCAATAGACCTAGCAGGTGTGTGCAAAAGAGTCTACCTCATAGAGTTTATGGAGAGTCTAAAGGCGGACAGCGTACTACAGGAGAGGTTACAAAGCATCGAAAACATAGAGATATTCACAAACTACCAAACCACCAAAATCCTAGGTAATGGTTCGAAAGTGATAGCTATAGAGGCAAAGAATCGCTCGACTGAGGAGCTAAGGTTTATCGAATTGGATGGTATTTTTATTCAAATTGGACTATCGGCAAATAGTGCCATAGTCAAAAATATAGTTAACCTCAACCGTTCGGGAGAGATCGAAGTAGATCGCAATGGTCGCACCTCCGAAACAGGCATATATGCAGCAGGAGATGTCACTGACGTTAGCTACAAACAGATCATAATCTCAATGGGCGAGGGTGCAAAAGCTGCTTTGGCTGCCTTCGACGACAGGATACGTGGGAATAGCTAAATTTAGATTTTTTCTCTGTAATAGCTATTTTTGCTAGAAAAAGATAGAGATTAGTTATGGAAAGCGGATAAAAAGTGTAAATTTGTATGTATTTTTGCATCGTTATACTTTGAAATAATTTTATTCGCCTAATAATAACTAATCTCTAAATATGAAAAACCTACTACTAACAGCAGGTGCAGTTGGCGTCACTGTCTCTGCTATGGCTCAAACCAAACAACCAAACATTGTATTGATTCTTGCGGATGATATGCGAGGAAGCGCAATAAACTTCTTAGGACACGAGGATGTAAAGACTCCCAACCTCGATCAATTCTCACAAGATGCAACAACATTTACCAACGCCTACATTATGGGTGGTACATCGGGCGCTGTGAGTATGCCAAGCCGCGCAATGTTGATGAGTGGAAAATATCTCCACACCCTCGTAAAACAGGGCGGTACAATCCCGGCTGAACACGCTACAATTGGTCAAACTCTACAACAAAATGGCTACACCACATTCCACACCGGTAAGTGGCACAACGGAACTGACGCATTTAATCGCTGCTTCAACGACGGTAAGGCTATCTACTTTGGAGGTATGGCAGACCACTGGAATGTACCTCTATGCGACTACCACGAGTCGGGTGTCTACAAGAACAACAGACCGGTAATCACCTCTCCAATGAGCTCTAACGAAGTTAAGTATGAGAAGGGAGATTATATCCTATCTGGATTCCACTCGGTTGATATCTTCACCGACGTAGCAATCGACTACATCGAGGATTACGACGCAACAAACGAGAAACCATTCTTCCTATCGGTTAGCTATATGTCGCCACACGACCCTCGCAGTACACACCAAGAGTACTTCGATATGTATGCCGACGACGATATGAAACTCCCCGAGAGCTTCTGCCCCGAGCATCCATTCGACAATGGAGAGCTTCGTATTCGCGACGAGAAGTTGATCCCATTCCCACGTACTGAGGAGGATGTAAAGAGTCAAATCGCTGACTACTACGCAATGATCTCACATATGGATGCAGGAACAGGTAAGATCATCGAGACCCTAAAAGAGAAGGGGCTATACGAAAATACAATCATCATCTTCGCAGCCGACAACGGACTCGCTGTAGGTCAGCACGGATTGGTTGGAAAGCAGAATATGTATGAGCATAGCATCAAGGTGCCACTTATGATTAAGGAGGCGAACTCTTCTAGCAAGGGGGCAACACGTGATGAGCACTGTTTGTTGATCGACATCTTCCCAACACTTTGCGACTACCTAGGAGTAACTGTACCAGAGACTGTTGATGGCGTTAGCTTGAAGCCTATCATCGCAAAGAACCAGAGCACTCGCGACTACCTATACCACGGATATGTTCAAAAGCAACGTGCAGTGAGCGATGGTGAGTGGAAGTTGATCGAGTACTTCGTAAACGACGTTCGCACAACGCAGCTCTTCAACATCGTAAAAGACCCCAAGGAGCTTAACGACCTATCGGGAGAGAAGAAGTATGCAAAGAAGATCACTCAACTACGCAAGCAGATGAAGGTCGAGGCTGACAAGACAAGCGACAAAGTTGAATTTGTTCAAAACCTATAATGTTATAAAATCATTAAGTCAAAATGAATAGCAAGATCATTGTAGCAGTAGCAGCCGTAGCCTCTATCACCTCAGTTATGGCAAAGAGTGCCCTTACAATAGAGTCTTTCACCGCAGAGTCTGTGGAGGTCGAGGCAGATGTAATGAAGCTTAAGCTCTCGACAACACATAACGGAAATAAGAAGACAACTCTAAGTTATACTGTAGTCGAAGGAGAGGGTTCAATCCTCACCTACGACAATAAGTTTGAGATATTCGAACCCGTAAAGGGTAAAAACGCAGTGATTGAGGTCACCGCAACCCTAAAAAAGGAGAGTACTACAGCTCGTTGGAACTACGTAGCCCCCAAAGATGCCGACTCCGACATCTATGGAGACTCTGCGGCGTGGTATAAGGCGACAAAAAAACGTAACGGTGTAGCGTTCGAATTTGTAGAGCAAGACAAATCACTACCCAACGTATTGATTATCGGTACATCTATCTCGATTGGTTACACCCCTGATGTTAGAAAAATTTTGGCTGGTAAAGCTAACGTCTTCCGTATTCCCGGAAACTCATTCAGCACAGCGGTTGGCGTTGAGACAATCGACTTCTGGTTGAGCGATATGGAGTGGGATGTGATCCACGTGAACTGGGGTCTACACGATCTAAAGTATGTCATCAGCCAAGAGCGCCCCGACGTAACTGTCGAGGAGTACAAGGCGAACCTCAAAATTCTATTCGAGGAGATGACAAAGCGTAGCAAGAAGGTCATATGGGCAAACACAACCTACTACCCCGATGGAGTGAGTCCCCGACGTGACTTTGGCGATGATGCCATCTACAACAAGGCAGCAGAGGAGGTTCTTCGCGACTTCCCCCAGATCGTAATCGACGACCACTACACATTGAGCAAAGAGAATAGTGACCTTATGCAGCCCATTAATGTACACTTCAAAGCAGCTGGATATAGACTCCTTGCAGAGCAGGTTTGCAGATATATCGAAGAGGCTCTTAAGTAGAGATTAAACACATATTTAATTAACGCCCCGTGAATTATCTTCACGGGGCGTTTTTTGGGAAAGAGCTAGTATCCTCCTCCCAGAGCCTTATAAAGCCCAATATAACAAATATATTGATTTGCAATAACGCTCATCAACTCCATCTGCGAACTATAGAGTTCGCGTTCGGCATCTATTACATTGAGGTAGTCGTTCATTCCATTGTCGTAGAGTGCGTTTGTCGTACGTGCTATATGTTCGTTTGCTATCACTAGATCGACCATCGCCTCACGCTGCTCGGCATAGGTCGAGATTGCAATTAGAGCCTGCTCCACCTCCGAAAATGCAGTTAACATACTCTGCTCATACTCCGCCATCGCCTCTATATACTCTTCGTAGGCAATGCGCTCCGAACTTTTGAGCCTCCCGAAGTTAAATATTGGTTGCGTCAGTGTCGCTGTTGCACTCCAAGCCCACGGCTTCCCCGACGTGAGCCCATCTATGCTACTGCTAATCACACCACCGCTACCTGTAAGGGCTATCGACGGATAACGAGCCGAACGAGCAATCCCTACCGATGCTGCAGCAGCCTCCATTGCGTTGTAACTCTCCTGTATGTCGGGTCTACGCTCAAGAAGCTCCGAGGGTAACCCAATGGGTATCGGTAACGGCACACGCTGTTCAAATCCCCCAACAAGTGTAAGGTTCGGATTCTCTCCCAAAAGCAGACTCAACGACATCTGTGTTTGCGCTACGGCACGCCTATATTGGCTTATGTCGGCTTGTGCAGTGTAGAGCAGGCTACGAGCCTGTTCGCGCGCTATACCATCACTCATCCCATAGTAATACATAGAGTCTATTAATATCGACTCCTGAGCACGCAACTTACAACTCTGCTCAGCGATAGACAAATTTTGCTCTGCCTCGATTAGAGTGAAGTAACTTGTCGCCACCTCCGCGGCAATTGACAATCGCATAGCTCGCACCGCCCACTTCGACTCTAGAGCCTCGGCACGCGCCTTCTGTGAAGTGTGTCGAAGTTGCCCAAAGAGGGGTAATTCCCACGCCACGGTAGGCTCTATGGAATACTCTTGGATCGTATTTGTGGAGTACGTATAATCCCCCTCAGCCTCCATAGCCAAGTATACCGATGGCAGATATGTCGAGCGTACATACCGGATATTCTCCTGCGCTGCAATTAGTTTTGCTGCTGCTGCCGTAAGGTCTCGATTGTTATCTAGAGCCTTTGTTATCAATCTGTTTAGAGTCGTGTCACCAAAGCTCTCCCACCAATTGATGGGTAGTTGCAGTGAGTCTGCTGGATACCCCTCGCCAAACAGCCACTCTTCGGGTGGGGTATCATCCGAGGGTGTTAGCTTTGGAGAACAGCTCACGACTAACAAAAATGTAGCAGCCATAATATAGGTTGTTAATTTAATTTTTCTCATCTCTTTTCATCTTTTCACGTCGGGCCTCGAACCCGGCAATTTTTGCAATCAAATAGTATAGAGCCGGGTAGAGGAACACCCCAAATAGTGTGGCAAACAACATACCTCCAACTAGTGCTACACCCATAATATTTCGAGCCGTAGAGTAGACCCCCGACGCAAACACCAATGGTGTCACACCCAATATAAATGCGAATGCGGTCATTACGATTGGTCGAACACGTAATTTTGCCGCCTCAATAGCTGAGTCGAGTAGTGATCGCCCCTCATCCATAAACATCCTATCGGCATACTCCACAACGAGGATAGAGTTCTTGGCTGCCAACCCGATCAACATAACCAACGATATCTGCATATAGATATCATTTACATATAGTGCATTCAAGAGGTGCGCAACCCCTGTGAAGACGAGTGCTCCCACCACCGCAATAGGGACACCTAGCAGGATCGAGAACGGCATACCCCACGAATTATATAGCGCGGCAAGAGCCAAAAAGACAAATATTATAGCCAGAACATAGAGTACACCACCACTGTTCGAGGCTACCGCTTGCTCATAAGAGACACCACTCCACGCCAACCCAATGTCGGGAGGCATTACGCTACTCATCTTCTCTTCGACCAGAGCCATCGCCTGCGACGACGATACTTTGGAGTTTGGAGTGAGTGTCAGTCCAATTGAACGATAGAGGTTAAACTGCGATACATACTCAACACCTGTCGTCTCAACTACATTTACAACCGTGCTAAGTGGGATCTGCTCCCCCGAAGTACTCTCGATGTAGATATTCTCTAACGATCGTTCGTCGGCGCGGAACTCCGGGGCAGCCTCAATATATGTCTCGTAGAGGCGACCAAAGCGATTGAAATTATTGACATACGTACTGCCCAACATCGTGCCGATTGTGGTGTAGAGATCTGAGGGTGATATGCCAAGGCTCAAAGCCTTTTCGACATCCACGTTGAGTTCTCGTTGGGCTATTCCCTCCTGATATTGAGTCGTCATCGACGCCACTAGAGGGCTACGACGCAGTGTATCCATCAACGCCGAAGTCTGCTCCCAGAGATAGTCACCCCCACGCCCTTCGAGATCCTGCACCTCGAATGTAACACCCGAGTTTAACCCCAGTCCGGGTATTGCTGGTGGAATAAATGCGTAGCTCATCGCCTCCGGAGTAGCTACATATAGCTCTTCGTTGAACTTAGCGGCGATCTCTGCGGCGGAGAGTTTGCGTTTCGAGTAGTCGGTGAGTTCTACGAATATAACCCCACTATTTGTCGCAGAGATTCCCGCCAACATATTATATCCTGCGGCATATGATACAGACTCTACATTTGTATCGCTCATAATCACCTCTCCCACACGCTCCATCGCAGCGAGAGTTGTTTCGAGTGCGCTATTTGAAGGTGTCGAGACAACCAACATAACAAACCCCTGATCCTCCTCGGGAAGGAATCCCTGAGGGATGATCTTCCACCCCGCGAAGATCGCACATAGAAGTACAACCACAAAGATTGCAGTTCGACGAGTATGCTTCACAACAGACTCAACCGAAGAGGTGTAATCCCTCATTACATCATCGAACCAACGGTTGAAAGTGGCAAAAAATCCAGAGGTGGGAGCCTCTCGCTTGCGTAGAAGTATTGCACATAGAGCAGGCGATAGTGTTAACGCGTTAATAGCCGATATAACCACCGACACTGCCAACACAATTGCGAACTGTTGAAACAGAAGTCCCGTAAGAGTAGCCATAAATGAAACTGGTATAAAGACCGCTAACAACACAACCGTCGTCGCAATAATCGGTGATGTAACACTACGCATAGCCGCTTCGGATGCCTCGCGAGATGACATACCTCGCGAGATGTTGAGCTGCACCGCCTCCACAACAACGATAGCGTCGTCGACAACCAAACCAATCGCCAACACAAGCCCCAAGAGTGAGATAATATTTATTGTAAAGCCTAGTATCGGGAAGATTATAAAAGCCCCCAACAGAGAGACCGGAATCGCAATCAACGGAATAAGCGTTGCTCGCCAATCTTGTAGGAATAGGTAGATGATAAATATCACCAATAACAGAGCAATGATAAGTGTGCGGAAGATATCTTTTATTCCAGCCTCGATGCTGCGAGTGCTATCAACCACAAGGTCGCACACTACATCGTCGGGTAACTTCTTCGATATGTCAGCAATGAGGCTCTTCACCTCTGCGCCAACCTCTACGGCATTGCTACCTGTCGATTGGTAGACAACCATCATCGCTGCAGGAGATGAGTTGTAACGCGATTTAACGGTATACTCCTCGCTACCGAGGTTAACCCTCGCAACGTCACGCAGACGGATTGTTCCACCCTCGGATGACGACCGTAATATTATACTCTCGAACTCCTCCGCAGTCGATATTTGAGGCGGAAGGGTTACAGTATAGGTGAAGCTTGCACGCCCACCATTGGGCTCTGCACCGAACTTACCAGCAGGATATACCCCTCCCTGAGACTCCATAGCCGTGGAGATGTCATCGAGCGAAATACCATAATATGCCATCTTCTCGGGGTCGACCCAAACTCGCATTGCATAATCCCCAGCACCCATCACTTGAACCTCTCCGACACCCGAAATTTTGAGCAACTCATCTTTTATGTTTATGTTAGCGTAGTTGGTGAGGAATGAGGTGTCATACCGATCGTTACTATAGAGAGTATAGACCATCATAAATGAAGGCATTGTCTTCTGTGTTACCACACCCTCGCGCGTCACCGCCTCGGGAAGAAGAGCAGAGGCTGTGGAGGCTTTATTCTGTGTCAATATGGCGTTGATGTCGGGGTCTGTGCCGATGTTAAAGACTGCTTGAATATTCATCGTGCCGTCGTTGGCACTCGTACTCTGCATATACAACATATTCTCGATACCCATAATACTCTCCCCAATAGGGGTCGCAACAGCGTCGTTTACGGTGAGTGCGTCGGCACCATCGTAGGTTGCCGAAACAGAGACAACGGGAGGAGTTATGTTGGGGTACTGCTCTACGGCTAGAGTAAGCAGTGCTATTGTTCCGATCATTACTGTTGCGATTGCAATCGCGATTGCAAATATCGGACGCGAAATGAAGAATTTTCCCATACCTATTCTGCTTTTTGAGTTATTGGAATCACCTTTGATCCTTGATGTATCTTAATTTGCCCCGTCGTCGCAACCATCTCACCACTCATAAGCCCCGACTCCACGTGCCAATCATCACCATACGTATTACCTATAGTTATGCGCCTAAACGACGTTGTGCTGTCGGGGTTTATCACCCACACAGAGCTCACACCCTGCATCTGCGTCACGGCACGCTGTGGGATCATCACCCTCTCTGTAGGCTCTCCGATATTTGCGCGCAAGCGTGCGAACATACCTCCCTTGAGTGTTAAGTTCGGGTTTGGTATGTTTGCGACTATAACCACCGTTGAGCTACCACTAGAGGCACTCTCTTTGGTATAGTCATATGTTGCTTGGAGTGGGTAAATAGAGCTGTCGGGAAGTATCAGTTCGATGTTCGACAGAAGATCTCGATTGTTGAAACTAGCCTTACCATTCGTGTATCTTAGATACTTCGAGGTAGGTATTGCTAGATTAACACTTAACGTATCAATATCCGATATAGTTGTCAAAGTGGCGAATGATGTCCCCGTACCAACAAAATCACCCACACTAGCCGGAGAGTCGGCAACAAGACCATCTATAGGGGCTGTAATCGTCGCATACGACACATTGAGCTGCGCGTTGCGAAGAGTCTGCTCTGCGGACTTTACCGATGCAATAGCAGCTTTGTAGGTAGCTGTATATTGATCAAGGGCTGTTTGACTTATCGCATCCATCTGCGCAAGAGGTATCGCTCGCTGATAGTTATTCGTAGCCTCAATAAGCGATGCTCGCGCCGACTCCAACGACGCCTCTGCCGCATAGAGATCAGTCTCTATCTGCGTTGGGTCGATCGTGAAGATCACCTCGCCTCGCTTAACAGGTGCACCACTATTATAGTTTATGGAGTTTAAGTAGCCATTGATACGAGGTTCGATCGTGATACTACGGATCGGTTCGGTAGATGTGGCGAACCAAATCTGCTCACTCACACTACGCGTTGTCGCTCGTGCTGCCTCAACTTTTAGGGGTGGCATCTCACCACTCTTCGGCTGCTTGTTGCAACTCATTGCCCCTACAATAGGTAGTAGGAGTAGTAAAATGGATGTTGTTTTATTCATCGTTGTATGATTTTTTGAGATTATACGGCAAAAAACATACCTAATATTTTTTCGCTGTGAAATACAAAAATGAAACTTATGCTAATTCTTAGTGTCATTAAAGCTCTAACAAAAGGCAAAAGTATCCCAAAAAATCGCTGTTCTTAAGAGAGCGAACACCGGACGTTTATCACTCCAACGATTGAATTAATATCCAACAAAAATATCCACTATACAATCACCCAAACAATGTCGAAAAGAGGAAAAACTTAGCCCCAAAGCATACAGACGTGATTAACAAAATGCTCGAAGGGTTTACGGAGTGAGAAAAATCATTTGAACATATACACAATATATTTGAAATAATGTAGTTTATTAAGAGTAAAAAATGTGTTTAATAGTTTGAACGTAGGGCTATTTATTAATTGATTATATTTGTTTTTTTGAAAAACCTTTTTTATATTTGCATAAGGGTATACGACATTACAAAGCCAAGAAACCGAAAACTCAACAACTAAATTTTAATAAAAACTCACTAAGAATGGAAAATCTATTGACACAAATTAAGGAGCAGATGGAGGTGTTCTCTTCTAACGCAGATGCTCAACTAACAAAAAACAACAAAGCAGCAGGCACAAGAGCTCGCAAAGCTGCGTTAGAAATTTCGAAACTAATGAAGGAGTTTCGACGTATGTCAGTTGAAGTCTCTAAAGAGTAAGAAAAATTTACATCAATTCATCACAAAATACGGGTAGCTTTCATCACAAGCTACTCGTATTTTTTTTATCATACTGCAGATAATACAGAGTATCGATTCATCAGTACTACCCTCTATTTTTCGTGCGTTTGCCCTACGTTATCCATCCTGTTTTTAGGAGATCTACAATATTTTTGTTACTTTTGTCGAAAATGTAATAATTATGAGTTCCAAAAAATATAGTATTAAAGAGACTGGTATTGAGTCTCTGAATCTAATTACTCCTATTGAGGAGGGGGTAAGTCGCGATTTCTTGTTCGACCTCGAATCACAGGAGGAGTACCTTTCGATGGGTATTGAAGTTGAGTTTAAGCACCACAACGTGGAGAGATTCGCCCGTGGCGTGTTGCGAGGGTTACACTTCCAACCCAACAAACCTCAAGGAAAATTTGTCGCCGTTACTAAGGGGCGTATATACGATGTAGCTATAGATCTTAGACCCGGCAAGGAGTTTGGCGCAGCATATGCAGTAGAACTTACAGCTGAGAGTGGTCGAATGATTTACATACCACCCTACTTTGCTCACGGATTTCTGACTCTAGAACCAAATACGGAGGTTGTGATAAATAGTAGCGAGGTACACTCTGTAGATCAAGATGCAGGTATAATCTATGACGACCAAATATTGGCTATAGATTGGCAGTTCGACAGATGGGAGATTGACGAGAAGTATCTCAATATGACCCCTCGCGACAAGCGACACCCCTCATTTAGGAACTACAACCCCAACACAATGTGGGGTGTGAAGCCCGAGAAAAAGAGACGACGATAACACATTGTCGAAAAGCTATATCTGTGAGTATGTTGCAGCTAGTGAATGGAAACTAAAGATATTAATGTTATGGAGAAATTACGTTACATATTAAATATTGTCATCGTGACAGTAATGTTTATGTCGGTGGCAGTAAATAGAGATGCACAACTATTCGGCACACCTGTAGAGGAGATTGTCAAGGGTGACAACAAAGAGGTGAGTGTAGTGGAGTTGGTGAGCTACGGAGCTGATGGGTCGACAATACTCAACTCAGCTGCCGTCGTGGAGAGAGTATTTGGATATGGAGGAAAGACCCCCGTAAAGATCCATCTCGACGGAGAACAGATCACAAAAGTTGAACTCGAACCCAATACCGAGACCCCCGAATTTTTGGATGCTGTCGTGGCGACAGGTCTACTTACACGTTGGAATGGAATGTCATTGAGTGAGGTCGCAACGTCGAAAACAGATGTCGTATCGGGTGCTACAATGAGCTCCTCTTCGATTATAAAAAATGTAGAGATCACAGCGGCACACTCTGCGGGGGTTGTCGACTCTCTAAGCACAAAGTTCTCTCCATCGTTAAAGGATATCTTTGCGTTGGTAGTGATACTTTTTGGCGTGGTGCTCAACTTCCTTAGAGTATCATCAAAACCCCTAAAGATACTACTCTTTGTGGCAAATGTTGCCGTTTTAGGAGTTTGGTGTGGCAGCTTCCTTTCTCTATCACTCCTCACGGCGTGGATTGCAAATGGTGCTTCATTGACAACAGCTATAATACCTCTAACACTACTCGTTGTAGCACTCGCGATGCCTCTATTAGGGCGCAAAGGTAGCTACTGCTCTCACCACTGTCCTATGGGTGCAGCGCAAGAGTTGACAAGCCTTATCAAGGTAAACAAACTCTCTATACCTCCCAATGTCGCTAAAAAATTGGGGCGTGTGAGAGATTTTATCTTAGGGGCATTGATGCTTTTAATGTGGTGTGGTGTCGGTTTTTCGCTGCTCGACTATGAGCTATTTTCGGCATTCATCTTCAAGTCGGCATCGCTCGGTATCTTAATTGCGGCACTTCTGTTCTTAATATTGTCAATATTTGTTCATCGACCATATTGTCGATTTGTCTGCCCTACGGGAGCACTTCTTACGTTAATTCAAAAAAATAAATAGCTATGAAAAACAGTTCTCAAATTCTAAATCTACTTCTCGCGGTCGCACTTGTAGTATTGGCAATCAAGTTCACTCTGATGGATAACTCTACACCCGCTAGCTCCGAAGAGTCAACTTCAATCGGAGTTATTGAGGCTATTATGACTCGATCAAGTGTCAGATCATATACATCGCAGAAGATCGAAAGCGACAAGGTTGAGACTATGCTACGCGCAGCAATGGCTGCGCCTACAGCGGGAAATCGTCAACCTTGGGAGTTCGTCGTTGTGACAGACCAAAAGATACTCGACGAGATCCCCGGCATTGTTAAGGGGGCGCGTATGGCATCCTCTGCGCCACTTGCAATTGTTGCGTGTGGTATTCCAAGCAAGAGTTTCGCCGGTGATCTATCTCAGTTCTGGATTCAAGATGTATCGGCAGCGACAGAGAACTTGCTGTTGGCGGCACACGCATTAGATTTGGGTGCAGTGTGGTGCGGTGTATACCCCGACCAAGGAGGTCGCGTCGCTAAGATACAGCAACTATTGGGGCTTCCTGAGGATGTTATACCAATGAGCATCAACTGCATTGGGTACCCCGACTCGGAGCCTACAATCAAAGATAAGTGGGCACCCGAAAAGGTTAGTTACAACAAATATGGTACTCGATAACAATAAATGATATAGATTTATCGTTCTGTTCGTGTTAGCACTCTTTTTTTATAAAAACCCACCTTGTTGGCTAGGTTATTGTATAATTTGAAACGTAATTAATAAAAATATGTACAAAATGAAAAGCAGAGTTATTTCAATATTTTTAATGTTAGCTATCCTCGTGGGGGTAGCACCGGAGAGTTATGCTAAGATATCGTTGAAAAGTAGCTCGAAGAGTGCTCCTGCTAAGAGCTCTTCTGTGAAGAGTTCCTCGAAAGCCCCATCAGTGAGTGTGAAGTCATCTCCTATGGTTGTTAAGTCCCCAAAGACCCCTACAGTTAGCAAAGCCCCAAAGAGTAGCGCCATTGTGAGCCACAAAGGTAATAACTACTATCGTCACAACTCAAAGTATTATGTGAAGAGTGGTCCTAAGTATGTACGTACACCTCCTCCATTTGGATTGCGTGTTGCGATACTACCAGCACTATATACAGCATTTGTGTTCAACAATATGAGATACTATTGCTCGGATGGTGTGATATATAGCTCAGTATCGGGAAGTAACGAGTACGAGGTTGTTGAGCCACAGATAGGAATGATTGTCCCAGCACTCCCCAAAGTTAACGTTAGTCAGATTATGATTGACGATAAGATATATTTTGAATTCGAAGGATACCTCTACAAACAGATCCCAACAGAGGAGGGGTTAATGTATGAGGTTGTAGGTAGCTTGTCGCTATAAATTTAGTTGTTAATTGTTTATACCCCGCGGCTACGTAAGTAGTCGTTGAGTTGATCCCTGTAGGCGTCGCCTATGGGGATCTCTTGTCTCCCGATGATAATACGGCTACGCTCGATAACCTTTATCTGATCCTTGCGGACAACAAACGAACGATTTACGCGAATAAAGTATCGCTCTGGAAGTAACTCCACCGCCCTCTTAATGCTCATTAACGACATTATGGGGCGCTGTTCTCCCTTTACGAAGAACTTTACGTAATCCTTCAGACCCTCGATATAGATCAAATCGTTGAGATCTATACGAAGCAATTTATAGTCTGATTTTACATAGATACTATCTATCTCCTCGTCGTCGACGCTCTGAGGGAGATCACCTACCCTACTGAGTAGATCAAACCACGCAATAGCTTTGTTTACTGAGGATATAAAATCTGGATATGAGATGGGTTTTAGTAGGTAGTCAAGGGCATTTACACGCCAACCATCTATCGCATACTGATCGAATGCTGTAGTGAATATAATACGCGTCTCAGGTCTAACCATACGGCTAAACTCCAAACCATTGAGTGTCGGCATCTGAATATCCAGAAACAGAAGATCTGCATCCTTTAGTGCTTCGCTATGGAGAGCCTCAACAGCACTCGAAAAACTCGCTACAAGCTCTAATGAGGGAGTTTTATTAACATATGCCTCGATCAACCCCAACGCTAGGGGCTCATCATCTATCACGACTGTTCTTAATCTCATCTAACTAACAACCCTTAAGTGTCAAAATACTCTCGTACGTCGTGGAACTCTCATTAATATCCCACCTATATAGCCCCGGGTATTGGAGTTCCAAGCGTCGGCGAACTTGATCGAGCCCTATTCCACAACCACTCTTGTCGTTACTCGACTTCGCGTGGTTACTATTGCGAATAGAAAGTGTTACCTCTCTCGATTCACAGTTATTGTCGATCTTGATATTTATAAAGCTATGTTCGTCGGCACTTACACCGTGTTTGAAGGCATTCTCAATTAACGAAATAAAGATAAGAGGTGCTATCTGAGCACTACACTCCGCCGTAACATTACTCTCAACAACTAGTTGCACCTGTTTGGTGAGACGTATTCGCATCAACTCTATGTAGTTATGCAGGAACTCAACCTCCTTAATGAGTAAAACTTTTTCGCTAAGGTTATCATAAAGGACATAACGAAGAAGATGACTCAACTCCTTTATAGCTTTCTGAGCCTTCTCACTATCTATCACCGTGAGGGCGTAGATGTTATTAAGGGTATTGAGGAGAAAATGCGGGTTCAATTGACTTCTCAGATTTGTTAGTTCCGCCTTTATTCGTGCATTCTCCGCCTCACGTAGAGCCTCTTCGCTCTTTTGAAGACGCCCCATTAGGTTTAGCGATGTAACGAAACCAATCATCAATACATAATTGATTAATTCGCGCGCCAAGAACATCATATCGGTTCTAGCCCTAAACGGAGGGGCTTTCACAATATTAAGGGAGGCTATTATTTCACGATCATCAATGTGATAGGATAAAAACAACAGCGCTACCAGCACCAAAAAATTCGTGACCAGAAACCAACCTTTCTGGTCACGAAATAGATAGCGCGGTATCAACAGCAAGCTATTGATCGCATATATTAGAATCAACGGGATGAAGTTCATAATGAGCACTAACAACCCAAAAAGATTCAAGCCCTCATCACTTGTATGGGCACTCCAAAACAATGAGACAGCGATAATCACACACCAACCAATAAGCTTTAGCAGAGATATCCTGCGCTCTGTCTTTGTTGTACTCATACTCGAACTCCCCCTCAAAAATTACTCGTATCGAATAGCGTCGATTGGATTAAGTGCCGCAGCCTTCTTTGCAGGATACCAACCGAAGAAGACACCCGTAAAGCTACAAACTGCAAATGACAGGATGATAGTCCACATCTCAATCTGGATAGGCCAGTTGGCGAAGAACTTCACACCATACGACGCACCACACCCCAGAATGACACCGATAATACCACCTGTGATACTAATCAAGAGTGCCTCGATCAAGAACTGCGACAAAATATCAATACCGCGAGCTCCAACCGACATTCTAAGACCGATCTCCTTCGTACGCTCCGTAACCGAAACATACATAATGTTCATAATACCGATACCACCGACTATCAACGAGATAGATGCCACACACGCCAACAAAGTTGTCATAAGTGAACTCGTCGAATTCAACATCGTTGCAAGCTCCTGCTGCGAACGAATGTAGAAGTCATCGTTGTCCGTAGCACGCAGTTTATGGTTTGCCCTAAGAAGAGTCTTAACCTCTGCCATCGCCTCATCTGTTCGATCCTCATCCATCGCACTTGCATAGATTGAGTTTAGGTAGGTGATAGCACGGATTCGCTTCATAACGGTAGAGTATGGAGCAAGGACGATCTCATCTTGGTCCTGTCCATTGGTGTTGTAACCCTTCTCCTTCAACACTCCGATAACACGCATCGGGATGGTCTTGAAACGAATAACTTTTCCTATTGGATCCTCACCATTGGGGAATAGGTTATCTTGGATAGTCTTTCCGATTACACACACCTTTGCTGCCGTCAAGATATCATCCTCACTAAAGATTGTTCCGGTATTCATCTTCAACTGACGAATACCCAGATAATCTGCCGACACACCAGTAATTGTTGCTGGATAGTTGTTTGCGCCAGAGATAAATTGACCCGACGATGTAACATAAGGGCTCACCAACGCCAACTCCTCAGCCTCATTATATAGGGTCTTAAAATCCTCAATTTTGAGGGTCTGCATTGCCGATGCCTCTTGACGTACTCCGCCTCGAACATCCTCACCCGGACGTATCATCAACATATTCGATCCCATCTCCGAGATCTGAGAGTTGATACTCGCCTTCGATCCCTGACCAATGGCGAGCATCGTAATAACCGACCCAACACCGATAATAATTCCGAGCATCGTCAAAAACGCACGCAATTTATTATTTACTAGGGCTTTGAGCGCTATTGAAAATAGATTTGATATATTCATTTTTCTCCTCCTTTGTTTAATCCTCCTCAACGACTGGCAGAGCAGCAAGTGCTTCGCTCGCGTTGCAGATATTTTCGTTCGTGGTATCACTCTTCACCATTCCGTCTCGAAGGACGATATTACGGCTTGAGAAATCAGCCATCTCGGGGTTGTGCGTCACGAAGATTATTGTGCTTCCTTCGGCGTGCAACCTTTGTAGCAGAACCAAGATTTCAAATGAGGTGCGTGTGTCAAGGTTACCGGTAGCCTCATCCGCCAAGATTACGGCAGGTCTATTCACCAACGCTCGCGCAATCGCAACACGCTGCATCTGACCTCCACTCATCTCATTACTCTTGTGGTACATTCGATCTGCTAGACCAACCGCAGTAAGAGCCTCTTCCGCCATAGTCTCACGCTCCTTTGCCGAGTACTTTGTGTTGTACATCAACGGTAACTCAACATTTGCTAGTGCCGTAGTTTTGGCGAGGAGGTTGTAGTTTTGGAATATAAATCCGATCTTCTCATTTCGTAGATTTGCGCGTTTGTTACCGCTCATTCCACGAACCAAGATACCGTCGAGATAATACTCTCCCGAGCTGGGCATATCGAGACATCCGAGGACGTTGAGTAGCGTACTCTTACCGCTACCCGACGTTCCCATTATGGTCACGAACTCACCCTCTTCTATGCTAAATGACACTCCACGCAGAGCCCTCACGGTCTCACTTCCAACTTGAAAGTAGCGCTTTACATCATTTAGCTCTATAACTTTTTTACCCATAACAATTCGACTTATTATCTACGTTGACCCGGACGAGACTGTACGAATGGACTACGTGCAGCACCTGCTGGAGCACCCTTCGCCACAATTGGAGACTCACTGCCGATTACGACACTATCACGTACCGAAATCTGACCTGCAACCTCTGTCAAGATACCATTTGTCATACCTATTGTCACCTCGCGAGGCTCGATTCTCTCACCGTTCTTAATCCATACTACTATTGCATCTTTTGATGGCATAGCTCTCTTTGGAGCACCTGCTGGAGCCTCTGTAGGCATCTCGAAGCCGGGGTCAAACGAAATTGCTGCGGCAGGAACGATTGTCTTGCAATTTACATCAACGGTAAATACCTCAACGCTTGCTGTCAAACCGGGTTTAAGTTTAAGATCTGGGTTAGCAGCTGAGATTACAACCTCGTATGTAACAACGTTACTCTCGATTGTTGCCTGCTGACGAACCTGCGTCACGCGACCCTCGAATGTATCACCCGGGAAGGCGTCAACAGTGAATGATACACGCTGTCCATCTTTTACATTTCCGATATCTGCCTCGTCGATATCTGCTATAACGCGCATATCGGTAAGGTCAGCCGCAATGTTAAAGAGGGTTGGAGTGTTGTAGCTCGAAGCGACAGTCTGTCCCTCCTCTACCTCTCTCGATAGAACAACTCCGTCGATAGGAGAGTAGATCGTTGCATAGTCGAGGTTGATTTGTGAACGTTTTACATTATTCTTTGATGTTTCATAATCAGTTGAGGCTGTTGTGTAGTTGTAGAGATCTACCTCATACTCGCTATCCGACACCAAACCACTCTCGTATAGAGCCTTCGTGCGGTTGTAGTTAGCTTCCTGATACTCAAATTTAGCCTTCGCAGCCTCTAGGTTATTCTTGTTGCTATCGAGTTCCAACTGCAATGTACTCTTGTCGAGTTCCGCAATAATCTGACCCTTCTTAACAACGCTATTGTAATCTACATATATGTTTGTTACGATACCCGAAACCTGCGTACCGACATCAACCGACGTTACTGGCTCAATTGTTCCCGTTGCAGTGATGCTCTGAACGATACTTCCCGATGTAACCGCCGACACAATCCATTTTGGGGCAGTTGAGTTAGACTCGTTTGGCTTGAGGATAAAGTACCCTGCCGCAGCTACTACAGCTATACCTACTGCTGATAATATAACTTTCTTATTCATAATATGTTTTATAATTTTATAATTCCAGATTTGTAGAACTCCAATATCGCAATGTTGTAGATAAGAGTATATTTACTCTCTAGGTACTCCTGTGATGACTCACGTAGATCACTCTGCTCCGTGAGAAGCTCGATGATGTTCTTCGCACCAACCTCATACTGCTTCGTAACGAGCGCAAGACTCTTCGTAAGTGCCTCCAACTTGCTCTTCGACACGACATACATAGCTTTTGCATTCTGCGCATTGTTATGCAGAGTCTCGATTGTCTTATAGAGATTCTTGCTCTCCTCGTCGTAACTCAACGCTGCATACTTAATTGCATTCTTCGACTTCGCTACAGCTTGACGATTCTCAAATCGACTAAAGATCGGAATAGATAGATTCAAACCAACAGAGTGGTTATAGTTGTTGTTAAGCTGATCGGAGAAGGTATATGAAGAGTTCGTAGAGTGGTTGATTCCAATACCTGCCGAAAGACTCAACGTAGGGAGAAATCCAGCCTTAGCAATCTGCTTGTTGATCTTTGCAGACTCCACATATAGGCTCCTAGCCGCAATCTCTGGACGAATATCCATCGCCGAAAGGTATACCTCACCAACAGATGGAATAGAACTTGTTAACCCGTCACTGTTAAGTTCTGAGGTGTCAATTCGAAGCTCTGTGCTATCGGTGATCTCCAGAAGTTGTTTCAACTCCACATATTTGTTACGAAGCGACGTCTGTGCCGCAACAAGATTGTATCTTGCTGTCGCCTCGTTAGTAACGAGCTGCGCGTAGTCAGCCTCATTCATCGAGCCAACCTTCAACATAACATCTCCTCGCTCGATATTCTTGAGACTCAACTCAAGGCTCACCTTAGCAACCTCAATCATATCTATCGCATAGAGAATCTCCACATAAACTTGTGTGATGCTCAACTCGATTGAGTTCTCTGCCTCCTTGATACCAAGCTCCCCGATCTGAGTGTACAACTTGCTCTGCTTCAAAGATAGGGCGTTTTCACCTCCCTTATAGAGAGTCATCGACATATTTGCACCATAAGAGCCACTATAACTACTTTTGGTAACACTCTCTGCAAAGCCGCTCTGGCTCTCCTTAAATGGTGTGTTTGTCATACTCTGACTCACAGACCCCGAAACTGAGGGTAGGAACTTCGATTTTGCACTCTCCACCTCAATTTTGTAATCATCGAGGTTTAGCTCCTTTTGCTTTAGGGTGATGCTATGCTCCTTGGCATAGGAGAGGCACTCCTCCAACGACATCACAAGCGTATTACCCTGACTATAGCCCTGACAACATATGCCCGATAGAAACAGTAGCGCAGTAGCTTTAAATACATTTACTCTTGTCATAACAATTATTAGTTTGAATCAATTTAGATCAAAGATATAAATAAATTATTAATTACTACAACAAATTAGACGAACCCACCTATTTTACTCCCTTTTAGCTCTTTTTTATCGACTATTTAGGTTCAAGGTCTGCCTCCGGAGGGTGGATATTGCACCTCTGCAAGTGCTCTGAATACACTACCGTATATCTAACACGAAAGAGAGGGGATAGCTACCCTACAAGTAGCTACTCCCTCTCCTCTATAATAAAACTATATGTGTCGTTTAAGAATCTGTTGGGGGTTCTCTCGCTATAATTGCTTGCGAGAAAAACTTAAACATATTCTAAGCCTTTGCCGCAGCAGCCTTCTTTCTTGGTGCACGTTTTGGTTTAGGTGTCTCAACAACTACCTCCTCAACCTCCTTTAGAGCCAAAGCCTTGTCAACCTCGATCTCGAAGTCCGACAAAATATTCATATAGTTGATAAATGCCTCATATGCTGAATCATATGGGTTGAAGTATGAGTGAACATCCCCATCCGACAACCACTTTGCAGCCATATAATAGAAGTGATCCGAAGTCTGCATAAACTGCCATACATAGTTGAAATCTGCATTATCAAGAGCAACAACCTTATCACGTAAGCCATACAACTTGCCGAATGCCTCATTCTGCAACTCATTACCCAACCAAGCTGTAACGTCACGCTCCTCATCAGCCCACGACATAACGTGTGGAGAGTAAAGAACCGACACAGGTTGTGTACGCTGCGAAGCCTCACTAACTGTAGCGAAACTCATTCCCTTAGACAATACCTGCGATGGCATAGCCTTCATAAAGTCGAAGATTCCTGTGTCTGCTTTCTGATGCTCACCGAATGTCTCATAATCCATAAACAAATTGATTACATCACCCTCAGCCTCTGGAGAGCTAGCCAACCACTCTGCATACTTCTCAGCAGTCAATGGATACTCATCCCAACCACTATTTGAGAAACGGAAAGCGATATCGTCTGCGAACTTATAATTACGCAACAAAAGACGCATCTTCTGATTCAATGCACTTGCATATACAAAATTTGGCGACTTCCAACCCATCACGTGACGCGCACCCTCTGCAAGCATAGTCTTATATCCCATTGATGCCACAACCTCTGCAACTTGGTCGCTATAGATCAACTCAGTATTGCGGAAAGCTGTTGGTGCTACACCAAACTCAGCTTGAATCATATCTGAGTGACGCTGAACCTCCTGACGGAACTCATCCTCGTTAGCCAATGATGCCAAAGAGTGTGAATAGGTCTCAGCCATAAACTCTACACAACCAGTCTTTGCTAGCTCCTTGAATGATTTCAACACATCTGGAGCAAATAGCTTAAACTGCTCGATTGCAATTCCTGTGATCGAGAACGAGCAACGGAAAGCACCATTCGATGACTTGATAAGATCCAACAAAAGAGCATTCATTGGTAGATAACAGTCGTTAGCAATCTGCTGCATTATAGAGCGGTTAAGCAGATCATCCAAGTAATTATGGTCGATACCAATGTTAAAAAATCGGTAGGTCTTCAGGCGCCAAGGCTGATGAACCTGAAAGTAAAGGCATATCGTTTTCATATGATTGTATGTTGTTGTTGTTTTAGTTGTGTGTTGTTAATTACTTTGATTGCATTTCGTCGATAGCATCCTGATACACAGCACGAATCTTTGCCGCAGCACCATTCCACTTAAGACCTGTAACCTCTTTCATTCCCTTGTCGGCAAACATCTTACTCAACGCTGGGTAACGCAATAGTCCATAAATCGCATCTGCCATCGCGTCGACATTCCAATAGTCGACCTTAACAGCATAATCCAAAACCTCTGCTACACCACTCTGCTTTGAGATGATAACTGGAACATTTGAACGCATAGCCTCCAATGGTGAGATACCGAATGGTTCAGATACAGATGGCATAATATATACATCCGAAAGTTGGAACATCTTGTGTACATCATCGCCCTTCAAGAATCCTGTGAAGTGGAATCTATCGGCAATACCCAAACGAGCAACGCGACGGATCACGTGGTTCATCATATCGCCAGAACCCGCCATCACAAATCGTGCCTCGGGAACGTGCTTCAACACCTTTGCAGCCGCCTCAACAAAGTAATCGGGACCCTTCTGGTATGTGATACGACCCAAGAAGGTCACAATCTTATCCTTCACACCGCGCACTGGAGTCACCTCCTCCTTGCCATCAGCAAAGCGTACCGCATTGTGAACCGTAACAACCTTGCGAGCCTCGATACCATACTTCGTAATTGCTATATTACGAGTGAGGTTTGACACTGCGATTACCCTATCGGCAGCCATCATTCCCGCCTTCTCGATATCGAAGACCTGTGTGTTTACACTCTCACCACTTCTATCGTACTCCGACGCGTGAAGGTGTACAACCAATGGTTTACCCGATATGTTCTTCGCTGCTATTCCTGCGTAGTATGTCAACCAGTCGTGGGCGTGAATTACATCAAACTGCCCCTCTAGATCCTTAGCAACCTGTGCAGCAACAATTGCATAACGTGCAACCTCCTCCATCAAGTTCGCACCATACTTTCCAGAGAAAGTGAAACGCTGACTCCAAGCATCTGTAGTCTCCCACGTCTTGCGTCCGGTCTTTACGAACTCCTCGTGATAAGCATTATACTCCTCTGGAGACACGTAAGGAACCATATTTGAATCAATATGGATAAAACTCAACTTAGACATAATATCCTTAGTTTCCTCAGAGCCCCCATATGTAGAACCATACTGAGCCTCTACATCACTTGCATTTACAACGCGAATGAATCTCTCATCCTCATCGCCATAGGCTCTCGGAACAACAAAGGTAACATCCACATCATTACGAGCCAATCCACGTGTCATTCCATAGCACGCTGTACCCAAACCTCCTGCAATATGCGGAGGGAACTCCCATCCAAACATCAATACTCTCATCGTAAGCTTTCTTTTTTATCCTAATCGTTTTTTATCGTTTTCATCACATCTCGACGAACCAACAACGCTCGCCGTCACATCCAATTGCGACCTACTGACGCCCCACATCATACCGACAACCCAGCTGTCATCAATATTTGCAACTACTCTGTTTTCTTTGACTTTGCAGTTGACTTTTTTGCTGTTGTTGCCTTCTTCGCAGCGGGCTTTTTTGCCGCTGTAGCACGCTTAACAACTTTTTTCTTAGTTTTTGTGCGCTCCTCGATCATTCTCGAAATCTCCAATAGAGATGCTACACTCCACGCCTGTGAGATAGAACCACGTGGGTGGTGTGGTGGATCTGCATCGAAGTACTCACTGATTGAACCAATTCCACTAAACTGAATATTCTCAATAAAGTTTGATAAGATCGCCTTTGCATCCTCAACAAACGCATCTCCCGACACATCAAAACAAGCCTTTACATAGAACATCAATGTCCATACCCACACCGAACCATTCTTTGGCGCTATGTTGTTGACAGACAAACCGCCAAGTCCATATAGAGGATTGATTGGTGAAAGAGAGCGAATACCCTTCGGCGTCAACAAATGCTGCTGCACGGTACGAATAATCGCAACCTGCTGGCTCTCGCTAACCATCTTATAGTTCAAAGCACACGCAATAATCATATTTGGACGAACCGAGTACTCTTTCGAGTGGTTGTTTACGTAATCTGCCAACCATCCCTCGTTCAACCAGAATAGAGATTGGAATGTAGCCTTCGTACGCTCTGGCAACCAATTCCACTCATTTACGAAATCTGTATCGCCAAACTTGTTAGCCAACTCAAGGGTATAACATACTGCATTATACCAAAGTGCATTGACCTCAACCTGATAACCATTGCGACGCGACGCATAGCGACGACTATCAGCGGTTGTATCCATCCACGTCAACGACTTCTCATCAGACCAAGCCCAAATCAATCCGTTATCGTGCATCGTAATCTTGTCGCAACCATCATAACGATAGTAGTTCAACAATGCTTTCATCGAAGAGCCATACTTTTGCCATACAGCCTCAGCACCAATCTCGCGCTCCAACTCCTGCCAAACACGGTAGGTCCACAGTGGAGCATCCGCAGCATTCCAAGGTTGCAATGAAGGGTACATATCCTCCATATTAGATCGAACGATTGTATCCAACGCAGCCATACAATCCTCCTTGTGACCCTGCTCAAGCGTCAAACCCGGAAGCGCAATCAACGCCTCACGACCAACAACACCATACCAAGGGTAACCAGCTATGACATCCATACCTCCATCGGCTCTACCAACCAAGAATTGGCGTGCCGAGTGCTGCAAACAAGAGATAAAATCAATTTTATGTGTTCGTCGTGCGAGTGAAGCCTCATAATCCGCAGCTAGATTAGCCGCGTTTACCTCATTTGTAGATGCCGAGAGGATAGCACTCTCACCACACTTAATCTTTAATTCGAAAAATCCCGGAGTCAAAAGATCCTCATAACCCTCATAGCCACGCTCTAACTCCCTTGCATACTCAAAATCATTATACCACTCTGGAGCAGACACAAACTCAGCGGTCAAATCACTACACTGCATATTGAGCCAAGGGAATCCATCATACAAACGACACTTTACACCACCCTCTACAGGATACGAAGCACCATTAGCGTACATATTCGCCTTACTCAACTCGTGACGATCGCGGAACGCCAAGAATGGGCGCAATTGCAATGTCACATCTTGAGCATCACCCTCTACAATAGTGTAACGAACCATCAACTGAGTACGACGGTGAATCCACAGCAACTCCTTCTTCAACACTATATTACCAATTCGGTAGGTGATAGTTGGGGTTGGGGTGTACTCAAAATCCGTGATGTACTTGTGTCCACGAGGCTCATAGACTCCGCGGAAACGGTGCAGAGCCAAATTAAAACGCTGACCATCGAGGATGATAGTTTCATCTAGCGATGATAACAACACGAAGTCGCGACCACTATCATCGATAGGTGCCACAATCAATCCGTGATATTTACGCGTGTTACATCCCACAATCGTAGTGCTCATATATCCACCACGGCGGTCTGTCGCCAACATCTCACGAGTCAACGAATATTCAAGATTTCCAAGTTCCTTTTTATCAAAAGTTAGAGCTGCCATATATCATAATTTTTTCTTGTCACCGTAAAGTTAAGATCTTTTTTCAAAAACACCAAACATTTACAGTGATTTTTTTTATTCCTAAGGCGAATTTGACCACATTTAGCATTTTACAGCCTATAATACGAATATTTTTAACAAAGGAGACCCGATAAAAATTTATCAAGTCTCCTTTTATTAAATACCTAAACCCACTTAACAAGTGGAAGGTCCATTCTGTGACGTAGCTTGTCACTCTTAGGGAATATTCTGAGCGCTACATCATAGCTACCAGTTGCATCTGGTGTATAATTTAGATCGTAAGTAACCAAACTTCCTGTCGACGATCTCTCCTTTAGCTGTACTGCTCCAACAACATTTGGATGAGAACCGTACTCGATCTGAGATGCTACAACTAGCTCTACTCCAATATCATTGTGGCTCAAGTTTCCTACATTCAACGTAACCTCAAAGTGGTAGTCACGACCAACGAAGATCGCCTCCTCACTCATCTTCGCACGCTGTACGTCAACCACACGGATCTTATCCCAGTTGTTATAGATCTTATTCTTCCATAGTGCGATCGAACGAGCCTCTGCGTAGTCATCCTTGTTAATCCACTCTGCACGCTCTGCCAACTGGTTGTAGAAACGCTCCTCGTAATCTACCAACTGACGGTTCATTGTGAAGTTAGAGGCTACATCAGCGATACAGTTCTTAACGAACTTCAACCACTCTGCTGGAGTCTCATTACCCTCCTCACGACTCTTGTAATATAGTGGTGCGATCTGCTCCTCGATTGTAGTGTAGATCTTCTCAGCATCCAACTCATTCTGGAAACGCTGATCTGCGAATGAACGCTCCATAGGCAACATCCATCCTGCATCCTCGCGGTAACCCTCAACCCACCATCCGTCGAGGACAGAGAACTGAAGTACTCCATTCATTACACACTTCTCGCCCGATGTTCCAGATGCCTCCAATGGACGTGTTGGTGTATTCAACCATACATCGACTCCTTGAACCAAGTGGCGCGCAAGCTCCATATCGTAGTTCTGGATGAAGAGGATCTTTCCAACGAACTGTGGCATCAACGACACCTCTACGATGCGCTTGATTAGATCCTGACCCGGCTTATCGTTAGGGTGAGCCTTTCCTGCAAAGATAAACTGTACTGGACGGTTAGGATTGTTTACGATTGAATCCAAACGCTCCAAGTTTGTAAACAACAGTGAAGCACGCTTGTATGTCGCGAAACGACGTGCAAAACCAATTGTCAACACCTCTGGTTTAAGACCCTCCATAATACGAACGATCTGACTTGGTGAGTCGAAACGCACATTATTAGGATTCTCGTAGCGGCTACGAATGTGATTAATCAAACGCTTCTTCAAGCGCAAACGTGCATCCCAAAGCTCCTGATCTGGAATATTCTTAGCACCCTGCCAAGCTGGAATATTGTAAGTAGCATCGCGGAAATCTGCTGCCAAGTACTTCTTATATAGATTATGTAGGTTCGACGCAACCCAAGTTGGGTAGTGAACACCATTTGTAACATATCCAATATGAAGCTCATTCTTGAAGTATCCGGGCCACATATGTCCCATAATATCTTTCGACACCTCTCCGTGAAGCCAAGAGACTCCATTAACCTCCTGTGAAAGGTTACAAGCCAATACAGACATTGAGAAACGCTCATTCTGATCGTACAAATTAACCTTTCCAAGGTGGATGTACTCCTCCCAAGAGATTCCCAATACTCCCGGATAGTGAGACATATATTGACGAATCATTGACTCAGGGAATGCATCGTGTCCCGCAGGAACTGGTGTGTGGGTTGTGAAGAGTGCCGACGAACGAACAACCTCCTTAGCCTCTGCGAACGAAAGACCCTTCTCGCGGATCAATGTACGCATACGCTCAACTCCGATAAATGCTGCGTGACCCTCATTACAGTGGTATACCTGCTGCTCGATACCGATAGCCTGCAACACACGGATACCTCCGATACCCAACAAGATCTCCTGCTTCAAGCGATTCTCCCAATCACCTCCATACAAGTGGTGAGTGATGCTACGATCCTCTGGCAAGTTCTCCTCGAAGTCTGTGTCGAGAAGGTACAAGTCAGTACGTCCTACAGGGCACTTCCAAACGCGACCATTCAACGTACGTCCCGGCAAAGCGATCTGGATTGTCACCCAGTTACCATTCTCGTCACGAACTGGTGCGATAGGCAACTTGTCGAAGTTCTGAGCCTCGTATGTAGCCTCCTGCTCTCCCTGAGAAGACAACTTCTGTGTAAAGTATCCATAACGATACAATAGACCAACTGCAACCATTGGTGTGTTACGATCTGACGCCTCTTTGAGGTAGTCTCCCGCCAACACTCCAAGACCTCCCGAGTAGATCTTCAACGACGAGTGTAGACCATACTCCATCGAGAAGTATGCAATAGTTGGCATAGTCTCCAATGGTTTCTCTGCCATATAAGTTTGGAACTCAGCATAGATGCGATCCATCTCTGCCAAGAACTTCTCATCGCTCTCCAACTCTGTCATTCTCTGCAAAGAGATACTATCAAGCAACGCGATAGGGTTACGGTATACCTCCACCCAAGCAACTGGGTCGATATACTCAAATAGGTTACGTGCATCGGCAGTCCAACACCACCATAGGTTACGTGATAACTCCTCCAATGCGTGAAGACGCTCTGGAAGGCTCTTTTCGATCAATACACGTCCCCAAGTTGGCTGCTCAACTACTTGCAGCTTGTTAACTAACGTTGAGTAATCCTCACGGTAGTTCGAATCGTTTGAAACCGCACGCTGTGTGCGAAGAATTGAATTTGACACGGCAATAGAGTAAGCCTCTTGATATTTAGTGAATAAATTAGACCATAATGCTGTAGCTGCAATATCGGATGCCGACTTGCGGACCTTAGCTACTGTAGCATCATCATATGTTGTAAAGCGTAAAATTGCATCTACGATACCTGAGATAACCTCACCATCGTTATAATCGTCTCGCTTGATAACCTTAACGCCCGAGAACTCATCGTCAGAACCTGCCCATACACCAAATCCTGCCAACGTAGTTGTGATAGTTGGTACAGAGAAAGCTGCCGACTCCAATGGAGTATAACCCCAAGGTTCATAGTATGAAGCGTAGATTGTAAGATCCATACCTGCCAACAGATCATAATACTCACACTCGAACAAACCTGTTCGTGAGTTCAAATATGCTGGAACAAATACAACCTTAACCTTTGAATTTGAACTGTCGAGATTCGACCCCGAGATAGAGTTCAAAATTGGATCCCACTGTGGGTTATCAATATAGTGTGTGATATGGCGATTCTGTGACATATCGAGTGGCTGAGTTCTATCCTCCACACGAGCTAGAAGATCCTTACGTGCACCGTGGTCTCCAGCTGGGATTGTGAGGTAGACCAAAATCTCGCGATCCAACGAAGGATCTGCTGCCAACGCCTTCAACGACTCAAGGAAGAGATCAACACCCTTGTTACGGAACTCATAGCGACCACTTGTACCTATAATAATAGGGTCTGTCTCAAACTTGCACTCAAGCATAGACTCCGCAACACTAATCATCTTAGCACGAGCAGCATCACGCTTAGCTGTAGCCTCAGCGCCCTTCCATACGATATCATCCTCGAAACCGTTTGGTGTAACACAATCTACACTACGTCCAACCAACGACTTACACTCGTTCGCTGTGATCTCACTAACCGTTAGGAAAGCATCGAAATTATGCGCTGCCGCCTTCTCAATAGAGTGCTTTGCAACGACATTGAACTGACGAGACAACTCATCAGCATTAAAGTTCTCTAGATTATTGTACAAAGGTAGGCGATTACCAGCAATACAACGACCCATCACCGTAGCGTGTGTTGTAAATAGTGTCGCAACATAAGGTGCTTTTTCACGAAGGTAAAGACCTCCCGAAGCTGTCATCCACTCGTGGAAATGTGCTGCAACCTGCTCTACAGGCGTAGTGAATAGTTCGGCATAAGAGGCGATAACCATACCCGCTGCATATCCAAAAAGAATTGACTCAACATAATCCCACTCTCCCGAGATCGAGTCAACCTGATAACTTCCCCACAACTCGGCAAGAATCTCATCCTTCTTAGAGAATAGCGTTGTATAATCGACAAGTACAACAATCGGTGCACTAGCAATTTTCCAACGACCTACTCTTACACGAATACCCTCACTATAGAGAGCTAAGCGCCAACTCTTAAACAGATTCAGATCTTCCTCAAACTCTTGGTTACCACCATCCTGCTGAATATCTGGACCAACAAGAATATACTTGTCACCATATATTTTACCAACAGTTAATGCCTTAGTTGCAACAACAGTGTGGATACCTCCCACTTTGTTACAAACCTCCCAACTCACCTCAAACAGATGATCGAGACTCTTTTTTGAATCACTCATAACGTTTAATCGTTTTCGTTTTATATTAAAACTATATCCTTCAAATCAATAACACTTACCCTCGCGTGTAAAAAATTACACAATTTCCACGCTGCAAAGTTAGAGTAAATATTGTCAAAAAACAAGAATGTTATTAAATTTTCTTAAAATTACTCTATACAAAGAGACCTTCAATTACACTATCAGAACGTAAAAAGTGCTCTGTAGGTATTTTAAGGCTATTTTTTTCCATCACTAAAGTTCCTAATTTTAACGACATTTTTGCATCGTTTTTTACCCTAACTACCTCATCCAACCCAAATTTGTCACCAAATTTCAGAAGATCTAGACCTTCGCAACACCTCAAAGATGTCATAATCATTTCATTACGCTGTTGTAGTTTTGTCAACTGTTCACTCTCATATCGACCCCCCCCTAACCACTCGTCAATCGACTCACGCCCCCAACGTCGAACATCTCCAGAAAAAGAGTGTGCTCCAGCCCCTATACCGAGGTACTCCTCACCCTGCCAATAGGCTGAATTATGGCGTGATCGATACCCCTTTCGGGCATAATTAGATATCTCGTAGTGCTCATAATCAGAACTTACAAGTCTCTCTCGCACCAAGTCAAACTCTCGCTCACTCACCGACTCCTCGACAGAAGAGAACTCACCACGTTCGACACGTCTAGCGAACATCGTTCCCGGCTCAATTGTCAAGTGATATGCAGCTATATGCTCTACGCCCAACTCTATTGCCTTCGACAATGAATGGCGAAGCACCTCATTGCCAAACCCTTGCACTCCAAATATCAAATCAATAGCAATATTATCAAATCCTACACGTCGAGCCTCCTCTATTGCTCGAATAGCCTGCTCCGAGGTGTGACGACGATTCATAAATCGCAGTTCTTCATCATCAAATGATTGCACACCTATACTCAACCTATTTACTCCAACATTTCGTAACCCCCTAAGGTACTGAGGTGTAAGGTCATCGGGATTAGCCTCTAAGGTAACCTCTGTAACTCCTCCCATATCATATACAGAGGATATTCGATCCATAAAAGCATCAACCTGCCCCACACTCAAAAGAGATGGTGTCCCTCCACCAAAATATATTGTCGAGATATTTCGAGTCGACATAAAGTGTTGTTCACTCACCAACTCCTCCAACATTCCATCCACAACCTCATCTATACGATCGCAATGAACCGACTTAAAAAAGTCGCAATAACCGCACAATCTGCGGCAGAATGGGATATGGAGATATATCGAAGCCATAAACAAATATACCAAAAAGAGTTTACAAAACCAAATTCGACGCAAAGGAATATTGATTTATCACAAAGTTTAACTATATTGCTAGACAAAATGCAAATATATTATGATAAAACAGACAATTGCAGCACTACTATTCGTCTCGACTACCCCACTCTTGGCTCAATATCAACCCGAAGCAGTAGGAGAGTTCGTACAACACACCCACTATTCTCTCGACTACAACGAGCAACACGAACAACCAAACTGGGTCTACTATATTTTCACACCCGATATGGCAAATGGTAGTAGCAGCCGATCAAATAGCTTCAAAGCAGATCCAACTGTTTCGAGTGGCTCAGCAACACCAAGTGATTATGTAAAGAGTGGCTACGATCGAGGACATCTCTGTCCTGCTGGGGATATGAGTTTTTCATCAACAGCGATGAAAGAGAGTTTCTATATGTCGAATATGTCGCCACAAAATCCATCTTTCAATCGAGGAATATGGCGGTCGTGTGAGAGCTATATCCGCACGCTCGACTGTGACACGCTCTATGTTGTGACCGGTCCTATATTTAGGGATAACATTGGTAGTATCGGTAAGAATAGTGTAACTGTGCCGGGTGCATATTATAAGGTTGCCTACAATCCGTCAACACAAAAAATGTGGGCATTCATAATTCCCAATGCAAAAGTTAGTGGTGAATTATCTGACTATCGCACCTCTGTTGACTCCGTTGAGATTGTGACGGGTATCGATTTATACTATCAACTACCCGATGATTTAGAGACTGAGCTAGAAAAGTAAAAACACATAGAGATACGCAAGTATCTCGCGCACCTGTGGGGGTGCTATCCCCACCCGCCGGAGGCAGACCCCGACAATACGCCCTCGCCACCGACTATATTCTCATCACATCCAAAGAAAGAGATACGAAAGTATCTCCAGCACCCGTGGGGGTGCAATCCCCACCCGCCGGAGGCAGACCCCGACTATACCCCCTCGCCACCACCGCTAAAAAAGCTATTTTTCAAAGAAAAATGGCTCGGTGGCGCAACCCACCCTATTCTTGATTTTTATTCACTCGCCTTAAATGACTATATCACCCCAAACGGAGCCACCATATCGGATCAAACGGAGCCAGTCGTATCGGACTAAATGGAGCCAGTGTATCGGATCAAATGGAGCCA
>JBCQTT010000021.1:0-40525 GCA_047174765.1 Rikenellaceae bacterium
TACTCTTAAAAATCATAGTAGTTGTGTTTTATATTACACTATAAAGATAGTGATAATTTATTGAATATCAAAACTTTAATTTTTAGAAGTCCCCTATAATTAAAAATTAATTAGGCTTCACAACCTCGTATGGGTTGGAGTAGTCGAAAGATTTACCAACATACTCATATGTCTCGAAGATCTCTCCGTTGCCCTCCATTCGAGGGTCGCCCGTCTCTGTCAACTCGCGCTCCATTCGTGCGCGAAGCTCCGCCTTGATCTGAGCGTAGGCTGGGTCGTAGGCGAGGTTAGTCATCGAGTGGGGGTCGTTCTCCATATCGTAGAGCTCCTCCTCGGTGCGTTTGCCGAACGCCATCTCGTAGAGTGGGTAGTCGGCGTCGGCAGGTTTGAGGCTCAGCAAGTAGCTCTTTGTTGGGGAGTTGTCGCAGTTGCGGTAGCCATACTCAGGGTTACCAGCAGGCCAACGATCCGACTTGTAGTTCACTGCATACATAAACTTATCGGTGCGGATTCCACGGACGGGATAGGCTAGATTCACACCATCCTCGCTCGCGCGTCCTGTGTCGTGACGCTCCTTGCAGAGTAGGATATGGTCGCGCGTCTTGTCGATTGTGCCACTCTTCTTCGACTTGATAACATCTAGGAAACTGCGCCCCGACATCTGCGAGTGTGGCTCGTGACCTGTCACCTCCATAATTGTAGGTGCAACATCCTGAAAACCGATGAAGTCCTCTATCGAGCGACCAGCCTTTATGACCCCTTTCCAGTAGGCGATGAATGGCACGTGGAAGCCCTCGTTGTAGATCTGCCCCTTAATACGAGGGAATGGCATTCCGTGGTCGGAGGTGACGATAATGAGGGTGTTGTCGAGCTTACCATTCTCCTCCAACGCCTTGACAGCCAAGCCAACGTGACGATCAAACCACTCCACCTCGACAGCATAATCTAAATAATCACCCTTCACGATGTCGTTGTCTGGCATAAATGGCTGGAGCGTCACGCTTGAGAGCTCCAACCCCTCTTTCTTCCACGAATCCTTTTCGTAGAAGCGGTGCGGCTCGAAACATCCCAACCAGAAACAGAATGGTTCATCCTTCTCGTTCGCCTTGAGGAACGCCTCAAAGTTGGCTGCGTAGTCGACTGAGTTTATACCCTTATATGGTGCTTTGACCTTGATGTCGTTGTAGACTGGACCTGCTGGATTGTGCTCCGACGAATGAGTTCCCGGTCCCCACCCCTTGCCTGTGTAGCCGACGTGGTAGCCCTCCTCCATTAGGAGGTGTGGGTAGTATTTGAACTCGTCAGGGAAGTGGCAGAAGTGGTCTGTTGCATCCTTTAGCTGCCAGCTGTGCATACCCGTCACGAGCATTGCGCGCGAGGGACAACTCTTTGGGTTTTCGGTGAATGCGTTCTGGAAAATTGCACCCTCCTCTGCGAGTTTGTCAATCGCTGGCGTGTGACATAAATCGCCACCATATGCACCTAGTGTCCAACGTGATGCGTCGTCGGCTATGATAAATAGGACGTTGGGGCGCTCCGCTTCCTTTGCCGTTAGCGAGGCTAGCGAGAGGCAACCTACTGCTGTTAGGAATAACCTATTGCTGTTCATTTTTGTGTCGTTATTTGTAATTAAATCATCGCAAAACATTAGTTTTGCAACGATCTCTGTTAGTAACACCTTACCTCGAATAGCTTGATCGTTGGCTCACCATATGTTTCGAGAAGGTTGATTCTAATCGCCTTTGTCTTGATCGTGCCGAAACTCTCCGCCACGAAACGTGTGATGTTGTCATCCTTGCGAGCTACCTCGACCCACTCCTTGCCGATGAGTGCCTCGACCGTGTAGCTCTTGACTAGCTCGGGTGGGATTCCCTCGACCTGATCGCTGTGCTTGTCGGGATTTTTGTGCATATTGATGTCACGGTGTAGGTTGGTGTCAAACTTCATCTCGACACTCGAAATGTTTACAGCCTTCTTCCACTCGAATGTGAGCTGTGCCGTAGCCTCAGCCGACTGCCAATGGTGGCAAGGCTCTCCCTCGACGTCACGTCCTACGCCATCTATGAGGTTCTTCGTGTCACCCGAAGAGGTAGATGAAGCGGTGATCTTTGATGCTTTGCGAGCAAGGTCGTTCTCGTCTGAGGCTGGGCAGTTCGGGATGTAGTAATCTACACGCAACATTCTATCTTGCAACTCGTCGATATTGTTCTCATAGATCGAACGGGGCAACACCCCCTTCTCTGCACACATCGCCGCAGCTACACCGACCGCCTGACCCATCATCGAGCAAGTTCCGATGATACGTGTCGACGAGAGTGCTAAGTGCGATACACTTGCGTTGCGACCTGCAAAGTATAGGTTCTCGATATTACGCGAATAGAGCGCACGATATGGGATCTCATACGACTGCTTGAAGTGGCTATGGAAGTAGCTAGGCTTCTCGTTGAGCGAGAGGATTCCCCCCGGGCAGTGCTCATCCAACGACCATCCGCCCCACGCAACAGCATCGTCGAAGTGGCGATAGGTCAACATATCCTCAGAGTTCAACATATAGTCACCCATCAGGCGGCGCGACTCACGTCGACCCGGCAACGAACCGACCCAGTCGATCGCCAAATTCTCCGCTTCGGGGAAGTCGCCTGAGTTCTTGATGTAGTCCCAAATTCCGTAGAATCGAGCCATTAGGTTGTGGCGGATCTGCTCTCGATCACCGATGATGTCGCCATCGCTGCCAAGCTCCATCCACCAGAAACCCTCGGTCAAGGTTCTAATCTTACGATACTTCTTTGCCGCCTCATTGTCGAATGGGATTGTGTATGATGGTGGGTAGAATTGCATTGGTTTACCCATATCCTTTGTAATCATCATAATACTCTCACCCATCACCCAACCATCGGGATCTTCGGGTGCGAAACGCTCGCCAAACTCCTCCTTGCCCTCACGACCAATGCGGTACTCCGCACCTGCCGCAGCGGCGAAGAGTCCGTCACCTGTGCAGTCGATAAATACGTCTGCCTCCAACGTCACCTTTGTCTCTGTCGAGAACTGCCAGCAGAGAGCCGACTTGATGTGGTTCTCAGAGTCCATCACCGCGTCGATCGCTGTGGTATTGAGCATAAGCGTTAGGTTCTCGTTGCGGATTACATAGTCGTAGAGCACGTGATCCCACGTTGGGTAGGAGAATTGTGGATTGTACTTTCTGTTTTCGAGAAGTATCTCCTCGACAATACCTGTCTCACGCTCTGTGTGCGCACCATTTACAGTCACACGGATCTCGCTCGATGCGTTTCCTCCCAACACGGGACGATCGTTTATCAAGACCACATCTGCCCCTTGACGTGCCGCAGCGACTGCCGCACTAATACCCGACATACCTGCTCCGATGACGGCTACGTCACACTTCACCGTCATCTCGCGCTTAGGCTGAACAGTCCGACCAGCACCGAGGTGGTGGTTGACGTGAATTATCTCGCTGTTTACTTTGTGACTCAGGGTGTCGACCTGCGCCATTAGCGATCCTGAACAAAAGAGTGCACTTAGCACACTTAACCAAATCTTCTTCATATTTATTTTTATTTTATTTATCTCTGCCACACTCGAATATAGTCTACCTCAAAGTCAATATATCCGCCATCCTTCTGCGCCTGTGTGCCGTTTTTCGTTAGCTCCTCTCTTGTTGTTGGCATTCCGTTCCAGTGGAATATCTCCATATCGAGCCACAAAAATATCTCTTTTGTCGCCACATATCCGTTGTAATCATCGTTAACTTCACGATTACTTTTAGCCCACTCCGTCACCTCCTCTGCGGTGACTTGGGTTATTAACTCACCGTCAATGTAATATTTCACACCTTGGCTATCCCACTCAACACCATAAATATGGAAATCATCTGCAAATCGAAACCCCACATCTCGACGCTCCGTATAGGATGGCTGACCACGCAACTCCTTCCAATCCCTAATCGACCACCACAGCTGGCTATCAAGATGCTCCTTCCCTGCCTTTCGACCATCGCCAAACGACTCGAAGAAATCAAACTCCAACCCCTCCCCCATCGACCAGAAACCACTCGTGATCTCTGCATCTGCCGACTTGCTACGGATCTCGATATAGCCATACTTGAAACCTCGCCTTGCAATCAAGCAGGGGACTGTGATATTTTCATACGGCATCGGATCGCCAAAGACAGGTTTGTGGATCTCCTTTGTGAATGGAAAGTCTGGTTCCCACCTCGCCTCTAGCTTCAACACACCATCCTCGAAACGGTAGTTATTACCTGAGAATTGAGATGGTGCGCGTCCTCGCCAAACCTTTTTGTCGGGGTTGTCAGGGTGGATATATTGAGGCTCACCATCGACAAACTTACCGACTATGAACCAACGATCTTCATCTATCGCCTCATCGTTAAACTCATCACTCACCTCACGATTCAGCACCCAGCCGCCTCGATTCTCAGGGTCGGAGTATGGCACAGCGGCATTGACTAACCCCAAACCTGCGAATGAAGAGAGTAACAACACTATATATTTAACAGATCTCATAACTAGTTATTTTTATTACCAATACTAACCCCAACAACTCCAATACTAACCTCATATAGAAGATAGATCGGGAGTGTCACAAGCAGTAGTGTTACAACATCGGAAGTCGGAGTTATAATTGCCGAGATGAGCAGCAGCAGGACAATAGCGTGCCGACGATACCGCCTCAAAAAATCGGCATCTATAACCCCTATCTTCGCAAAGAACCAACATAAAACAGGCAACTCGAACATCACCCCCATCATCAAAGAGAGGGTCATCAATGTCCCAATATAGGAGCTCAACAAAATCTGATTCTCGACAACATCACTCACCTGATACGTCCCCAAGAAACGAAACGTCAGCGGAAAGATCAGGTAATAGCTAATCGCAGCCCCCATCATAAACAATAGATAGCTCCACACAGCGCCACTCACGGCATAGTCTCTCTCGCGGCTGTAAAGTGCTGGCGAGACAAAGCGAAAAACCTCAAACAAGAGATATGGTGCGACCAAAAAAAGCGCTGCATAGATCGACATCCTGACGTGAATCAGGAACTGTTGCGCTAGCTCCGTATTGATTAGGCTCACCTCAAATGCAATTGCGCCACTCTCAGACTCGCCCCCTTTCAACAAATTCAGTTGGGTCGTAAGCTGCTCTAGTATTCGATAGGTTACAAACCCATCACTCTTTGGGGCGAGTATAAAGCCAAAGAGCTGGTCCTTAAAAACAAATGCTACGGCAGCCAACACCAACACCACAATCAACACTCGAATTATGGTGGCTCGCAGCTCGTCGAGATGCTCCCAGATCGAACCGTTCGTCATCTTCTCGTCGCTCATCTGCGCTACTCCTCTTTCACCTCTATATCTCGCTTTATCTCCTCCTCTATGCCACTCACACCATCCTTAAAGCTCTTTACACCTCTACCGAGCCCATTCATCAACTCTGGGATCTTTTTGCCCCCAAAAAAGAGCAACACAACTAATAGAAGAAAAATTATCTCCTGTATTCCAATACCTCCGATTAATAGTAGTTTCATAATTTTGTATGGTTAGATTAATTTATAGTTCTAAAATCTTTGACTTTAGCCCATCCGATGTGAGGGTGACTTTCGTCGGTAGATCCTCGCCTGTCGACTGTATTGTGACGAGCAACGTTCCGTTTGTCGCCTCACGCTCCGAAGCTGTGAAGAGACCCTTGTAGTAGAGGTTTGCGGAGTCAACACCTAGCAAGCGTGCGCCACCCTCAACTGTTACATTTACCAAAGACTTCGATTCGGGGACTCTGCGCCCGCTTTTGTCTGCGACCTCAACCTCGATGATTGCGACATCCTCGCCATCGCGCTTTAGATCACCCCAAACAGATTTTGCTACGATTTGAGTTGGTGCACCTGTAGAGAAGAGTTTATCGTAGCTCACCTTTTTGCCACCATTATATCCTATCGCCTCTACCCTGCCGCTCTTGTATGTTGTCTCGAACTCAGCGTAGTATTTGTCGGGATCGACACTCTTGCGACCCAACGACTTGCCGTTTACCTTTAGTTCGATCTCATCGCAGTTGCTATATACGATGACGAAAATCTTCTCGCCCGCCGTCCTGTTCCACGTAAATAGTCGCTCCGTTGCTATCACTATCTGCTCACCTGCCTCGCTAAACACCTCCTTAGTTGGGGGCGCCGAGGCTGAGTCGAGCGATGTTGTTATGAAACTCTTTGGCTCCTCGCTCCAACACACCTCGAAGAGTGCGCCATCCGCCTTCTTTTGGAGCGTAAGGTCTAACAGAGAGGTGTTCCAGCCACGCAGGTTAACATCCTTTGTCTCACCAAGATAATCGACACCAGTCCAGATGAAGCTACCGATTACATATGGTTTATCACGCACCGCGAGGAAGTAGAAGAGCTCCTTGCTCACCTCGCTGCCGAACATCAACCTATCGGGGTACTCCTCGTAGAGTCCGTCGAAGAGGACATCCTCGCCATAGTCTCGCTCGATGTAGTTTACACCGATGATGTCGAGATGCTCCGTCACGCCGTGCATCATTGATCGCTTCACTCCGTTGTCGCCCGTTGTTACGTATCTTGTGGGGTCGACCTCGTGGCATAGAGCCACCATCTGCTCTGCCTTGTCACCTGCCGATGGGAGGTGGCGATAGTCGGGAATCTCATTTCCGATGCCATATATAATCACCGATGGGTGGTTGCGATCTCTTTTAATCATATCTGCAAGGTCGGTTCTCCACCACTGCTCATAGAGGTGGTTATATCCATTCATCGCCTTGCCAGTTGGGTTCTCAGTCCAATTGACTGCCCAACCTGTCGTCCACTCGTCGAATGCCTCATCCATCACGTAAAACCCTAGCTCATCACAGAGTTTGTAGAATGTTGGCGAGAATGGATTGTGCGCTGTTCTGAGGGCGTTGCAACCCATCTCTTTGAGTTTCTCAAGACGATAACGCAGCGACTTTTCAGGGACTGCCGCACCCAAGCTGCCCGCCTCGTGGTGGAGACAGACTCCATATAGTTTCGTCTCCTCGCCATTGACGAACATACCTGCACTGGGGAGATACTCGATCTTACGGACTCCGAACTTTGTCACCACGTCATCTAACACTCGACCATCGAATTCGATCTCGCTCTTCAGAGTGTAGAGATATGGAGTCTCTGCCGACCATCGCTTTGGGGTCTGGATCGTCACCTTCTGCGAGGCTCTGTAATCCACGTCGTAGTTCTTTATTGTGTGATTCTCCTCCGTGCGAGCCACCTCGTTGCCCTCTGCATCGTAGACGATCGAGCGGATTATGCAGTCGTGGTCTCGTGGCTCGTTGCGCCATCTGCTCTCGGTTCTGACCCAGCCGTTGCGCTTGAAGAGCGAAATCTCCTCGTCGGTGAAGAATGTCCCCAAAATATCGTAGTCAACATCTACAACAGCCATCGAGCTCTCCGCAACAGGGGTTTTGACAAACACCCCACCATTGTGTTTGAAGTGGACGTAGTTAGTCTTTAGCAGATGTACGTCTCGATATATTCCCGATCCGTGATACCATCTATCTGCCCCGGGGTTACTGTTGTCGACACGCACGGCGATCGTATTCTCACCACCGAATTTTAGGGCATCGGTTAAGTCGTAGCGGAATGTCGAGTAGCCGAATGGTCGTCGTCCCAAATACCGACCGTTGATCCATACCTCGGAGTTCATAAATACTCCATCGAACTGAATCACAAATTGGCAGTTGCGATCCTCCTTTGCTACGGTGAAGCTCTTGCGATACCACCCCAAACCCTCAGTAAAGAAGCCGTTGTTCTTGCCTGTCGGAAAGTCGGGGGTGTACTCACTCTCAATGCTCCAGTCGTGGGGCAAGGTGAGTTCGCGCCACTCGGAGTCGTCGAACGATGGTTCACGAAATTCGGGAGAGTCGCCAAGGGTAAATAACCAGTCGGAGTTGAAGTTTTCGCACTCGCGCACTGACGTGCCATCCCACCCCTCAGCGGCGTATGCTGAGTTTGCTGCTAGGAGCAAAACTATTAGCTGTCTGATGATTCTTCTCATTGTCTTATCAATATTTATTTAAGTGCTGCAATACCCTTAGCGATCGTCCACGTATCCTTCTGCTGGCGTGGTAGATCCTCGGTCTTGATTACACCATTTACAGGGTGTGTTGCGGGGAAGCCTTTGAATGTGACATTTGTACACTCCACGTCATATCCGCCTCTCGTGTCGTCACATACGACCGCTGCGCTCGCACCCTCGACCTGCTGAGACCCACCTACTTTTGAGGCTTTGGTGATATATTGAAGTTCACTTGGCTCGTAGATCCACACATCCTTCACCTCACTCTGCGCCTCTCGTCCATACTCCGCAGAGATGTTGGCTATGCGACATCCATCGGCAAATCTGCCGACCTTTGCGTTGGGATCACTCTTCGCCTCGCGGTCGATGAATCCAGCCCTTATCAATACCGTGAAGCAAGAGCTCTTAGACTTAACACCGTCAATTGTAACTACGCCGTGGTTTGTCACGTGTGGCTGGAACATAACTGTCGCCTTTCCATACTCATTATATAGGTTGTGACCAAAGATGTTGTTCGTGCCGACATTCTGCCCAGCGTGTCCCTCTAGGCGAAGTGTCACACCACCCTTTGCACGGAGATCCTCATAGAGCATATTGTCCGCAGCGTGGAGCTGACAGAGACCATAGCCGTGGCTTGCGTTTGTGATCGAGCAGTTGCGGATCACACCATTTGTGGGGCGTGTGATCTCCCACTTGTCTGCTACATCTTGGGTCGATGCACCTACGAAGATTATACCGCAGAACTTGGTGTAGTTATCTAAAATATTAGCATCCGCCACCATAAAGTTGCGCACAAGCCTGTTGACGACAAATCGCACTTTCGAAAGGGACTCACTTCCATCGGAGTCAATCTCAGAGTAGTCGACAGTGTACTGTTTGCCAGCATCGAGACAGCTGATCGAGCAGTTCTCAACAAATTTGTTGGGTATCTCCGCCTTTGCTGGGGTAAAGTGCACCATTATAATATTCTGTGTCTTGGGGGTGTAGTATGGCTTTAGTGTCGCCTTTGAACTCACCAAAATATGTACGCCCGAGCGCATATATAACTCCGAAAAGCGATAGACTCCCTTGGGGATAATGAGATTTCCACCCCCTCGTTTTTCGAGATCATCGAGTGCAGCTTGGAGCTTTGGGGTTTGATTTTTGTCGCTTCCGCTCTCGACTCCATAGTCGCGAACTGCGTCACGTGTTAGAGCGGATTTATTGATCTCGACACCGAATGTTGTAGGCATCTCGATACTCTGTGCTGATGTCGTCGACACGGCAAATAGAAGGGCGCAGATTACTGCAAGTCTTAATTTCATAACGGTATAGTTTGTAGTTTCAGTTTGTATCACAAAATTACTCATTACAAACCAATATTATGTTACTTTGAGTCTAAATATTGTGAGTCTGTGTGTGTATCGCATATAACAGCAAGCCCCAATAGCGAAACTATCGGGGCTAATTATCAACACTTTACGCTATCAATCATACATAAGAAAGAAACTTGCAGGAACAGGCACTTCGATAACATAATCGCCACCGCTCACCATCTCCAACTGCGCCCCGTCACTCGCTCCATCGAGATCCGAGAGGGTTGTGTAGACATAAATTTCGTTGTACGTATTGATCGCAATCTCTACCCCATTGGCGAATGTTTGAGGTAGCAAAATTGCCTCGTATGTTGTGTCGGTTATGTTAGCAAAGAGTGTCACACCCTCCGCGCCATCTGTGGCTGGAACAAACTCCGTGAGTGTTGTTGAGAGAGCAAGCGTAGCACTCTGCGCAGCGTTTGTAACAGAGCAGCTGTTGACACTCTTGAGCGTCGTTCCACCCTCAAGCACCTTAATCGTTAGGCGGCTATAGAGGTGGGTGAAGTTTAGAGTTAAACAACCCGTCTCGACACTCTTCGTAACTGCCCCCTCGCCCAACGACGAGGCTACCAACCAATCGGCATACTGCATCGCTGAACTCTGGTCTGCTGGGACGTTACAACTCAACTGCACCATATCGGCTGCGGTGATTGTGGCAATATCCGAATCACTCGCCATCGCATAGAGTGCGGTCACTGTTGCTCGCTTGAAATCGACCCACTTGAAGTTATCCACCACAGTCATTGCTGACGAGTCGGTATAGGCTGTCCAACTATCTTGATCTTTTTTCATAAACACCAAAACATCCCCCTCGCCATCTGTCGTTGTCGAGTCACTATCCTGATCTATATAGAGGTAGAATCCATTCGCCACAACCTCCGCAGAGGTGTTCTCAGTGGCTCTGCTCTCCTCGATCGAGATAGTGATTTGTGTTCCGTTGATCGCCTCGTAGCTATCGTAAGACTCCATATCGTCACCTCTCTCACACGAGACAGCCACAACAGATAGAGTCGCTATATATATTATGCTCTTTCTCATCACTATAATATTTTTATTATTCAACCTTTATGATATTTGCATCCGCATCGAAGAGATAGTTCGCAACGTAAGCCACATTGTCGACATCGAGTCCAGCCTCATCAGAGTAGAAGTATGTTGCAGGGTTATCCTCGACATCCTGAAGTACGATGTTAAGATCCTCGCAAACGTCTGTTAGTGACGATACTTTCGCATATACTCCGTTGATATCATAGTCCGATGCTGCCGCAGAGGCTAGCTCCGTACCGATGGCATCGAGCGTGGTAATTGTGGTGTAGCTGTTGAACATCATCGCAACGACGTTGGGGCTCAAACCGCCATTGATCTTTGTGTTGGCGAGAGTCTGACCAACAATAGCTCCAGTGTATCCACTATCCTTTGGGAGCAAAATCTCAGTGTCGGAGATGCAAGCTATGACACGCCCGTAGCAGTTAGAGACGATACCACCAGTGATGTAGTTTGACCCTGAGCTAGAGCGGCTAATCGTACCCGATGACTTACAACCCACGATGGTTGCATCACCCTTCGAGACCGTGCGACCCGCAAGGCTCAAGAATGCACAGATTCCACCTGCGGACTTGACCGATGTATATATCGTTGTACCATCATTCTCGCAACCTTGGATCAAACCATACTGCATACGAGCCACGATACCACCCATCAACGCACCCGACTCCAAACTGCTATCTACGATTTTGCACCCTGCGAAGTGGACTGGTGCGGATGATCCTGCATCGCCCGAAAGCCCTCCGATATAGTGAGTTGTCGAGTCAGTTGTCGAGAATGTCAGCGTACTATTAGAGACTGTGCAGTTCTCGATCGTAACAGAGGCTGTTGCGTCTGTCGCACGAGAGATGCAACCTGCCAAGAAGCCAACGGTTGGGATTGCTACATCGGTCGCAATGTTTATAGTTGCACTATCGATCGTCAGATTCTTGATGTAGTTTGGATAGTTCTTGACGTTGTTTGTCATACCGAAGAGACCTGCCGTCGTTCCGCTCATCGTCGTGATCTTCATATCGCTGATCGTATAACCGCAGCCATCGAACGACCCCTCGAACTCAATCTCACTCGAACCGATTGGTGTCCACTCGTGGTTATTAAGGCTCATATCGCCCATTAGCGTGAAGTATGTTCCACGATAGCCATTCTTTCCCGTTCCATCGTTGACGCTCTGCGCTAGATATGCTAGGTTTGCAGCGGTGTTAATCTGATATGGATCCTCCTCTGTTCCGCTACCAGAGAAAGCTGTCGCAGTGATACCATCCCAGTCGCGAGTGTCGATCGCCTCGGGGGCGGTCGCAGTTACAGCGGTTGAGAATGTCGAGACTGTAGGGTCTGAGCCGATCGTGATCTGGTCACTATACCCTGCATAGATCGTGAAGGTGTACTCCTTGCCGCTCTCTAGGGTGTAGCCATCGCCTGTGGTGGTGAAGTTTACACCGCCCATCTCAAACGACAACTCCTGCGACCACTCCTGTGCTGGCATCAAGAACGATAGAGTTACAACATTTGAGCTCGTTGTTTGGTATGGCGTAACCGATGCTGTTGCCACACTTGGCACCCACTCCGAACCCTCGTCTGTGCGAGTTGCTCCTGTCGCTATGTTCTCCACAGACGCAGTAACTGCTTCGGCACTTGCCGCCTCCAACACTACGTTTACATTCACCTTCGCCATAATGTGCGATAGCGAGAGGTTGACAGCTGTGTCGGATAGGTCAATCGTCCCCTGCGCATATAGATAGTCGAAACTATCGAGCCCTGCGCTCTGGTCGATTGTCGCATCGTTACCCATCGTGAATGAGTTGAACGAGGTGTTATCCCTCGATTTGATATATGCTGCGACATATAGTTCGCTCGCCTCCTTGGCGTATGTCAACTGAGTCGAGGTGCTCCACGATGCTCCGTTGTATGTATATATCGCAGTGGTTGCGCCCACGTCGTTGGATATATCATCGGTTAGGAAATTCTTCAACTCTAACTCTGTATTAGTCGCTGGGGTGTACGCCTCTGCGGTGACTCCCGAACGTGTCACATTCAGCTCGAGCGTAGAGTCACCATCAAGTTGAGGAGTCTCCGTGATCCCCTCACTGCACCCTATCGCCATAGCAGCTACTACCGCTAAAGCCAACGTTTTTATGTAATTCATCTTCATAATAATCTCTAGTATTTAAGGTTACTCGTGAGTTGGTATGATTGTCTGATCCTCGGTCTCGATCTCCGCCTGCTCGAATGGGATGAGCGTTACGCTATCCATCGTGACAACAGCGCTGTTTGTCTCTCGCTTGATCGTGATATTGATATTGGTTATACAACCTGACTCCAACACAACATCCTTTGCGGAGGTTGTAATTCGGATCGCTTTGTCACCCTCGCTATCCACGACAACTAGCCAAATCTCTGACGATGCCTCGATCGTCTGCGGAAGTGTCAAGAGCTCGTAGCAGGTCGCAGACGATACTGTTGCTGAACTCCACGATGTTGCGTAGTCATCATTTATGGTAGGTTTACCCGATAGGTTTTTAGCAGCAAAACTCTCAGCCCACGGATCGAACTCCATCGCTGTGTTACTCTTGAAGTAGATCTGCAGATCGGGATTTACCGTGGCGTAGATCCCATCAAAAGAGACATTTACCTGTGCAATTGCCAAGCATCGATTAAACTTCAGAGCGATAGGAGTTGTCTCATTGTCACTGCGTGTCTCATCGAATAGCGAGACCCACAACAACTCATCCTCGGCTGTCGCGAGGTCATACTTCAAGAGATCACCGCTCACCTCCAACTGCTGGTTCACCGCATAGAACGACAACAGATCGTCGATCCAATAGAGCGGATCGGTCGATGTAATCTCTTTCGTTGCGGTCACACTATATTGCGACTCTCCGCCCACTACCCTGCTCGCAGCATCATCCGACAGAGCGATATAGATCTGATCGCCTGTCTCAAAATCGGTAACCTCAGCAGCACGTGTCGATGGTGCACCAAAGAGCACTGCGCTGCTGGTTGAACTATCAGGGCTCTCCACCCCATCCTGCGACTCGCTACACCCAACGGCGAGGATCGCGGCAATAGCCAAATGTAAAATATATCTCATCTTCATACTCTTAAAATTTACTCGATTACTATTGCATCACTGAATGTAACATCTGCAGTACTACCCCACGGCTCGATCGAGACACTGCCCATCGTAACCTGAACGAATGGATTTTTGGTGACGTTGATGATAATATGTAGCCTCTCTCCTGCGACCAACTCCAGCGGTGCGTCAGGGGTGATTATCGTCACAGAGTCGTAGACATCGATCTTGATCTCACTGATAATCTGAGGAATAAGCAGATCGGCAAGCGTTGCGCTCGTAATATCCGCTGAGGCGGTGTAGCTCCTCTCGTATGTCATTATCGAGGCACTAGATGTGTCATACTCCGCAGGGGTTGTCGTTAGGTTCATCACCGCACTATCGTAGAGCCCCGGGATCGAGAAGGTGACTACCCCATCCTTGGTGAAATCATCAAACTGAAACTCGATCGAGAGCTGAGCGACAGCGTGTTTTAGCTCCATCTCGACCGCCTCCTTCTGCGGTGTTGTTGTCGCTAGGGCGTAGATCAAATCGCCATCTCCGTGGCTATACTTGATCGCTTTGTAGTAGTCGGTGTCGGCACTCGAACCTGTCACATAACCGAACAGAGCGTGTTCCGAAGTTGTGTCAGCATAGGTCGCCCCTCCATTCGATGTCCAATATATACCATTGAACCGATAGTCGTCACCCATCGCAACAGGGGTGCTGTCAGCGGTCAACCACGCATAAAAGATAAATGACTGATCGGTGTATATAATCGAGGTTAGATCCTCCGCTCCATCCACAACATTGAGCGTTGGAGAGATCGAAATCGATTGGATTCCACTATCCTCAGACTGACCTCCACTGTCGGGGTCGTTGCAAGATGATGCGATCAGCAGACAGCATACAACCGTGGCTATCATCTTTAGATACTCTTGATTTTTCATTTTTATTTTAGTTTTATAGTTTTATCTTCTAATATTTTCCAAAAATTATGTAGCTAATTTGCCAGAAATCAGTATTTTTGCCAAAAATAAACATTAAGAATTCGCTATGGCAAATAATACAAAATCCGCAAAGCATACCATCGTCAATGGTTCGGTCGCTCAACAGGTCACCACAATAATATCTAAACAGATCATCGACGGCAAATATACCGAGGGTGATTTCCTACCAACCGAAGAGGAACTCTGCGAGGAGTTCGGTATCGGTCGTAGCTCCGTTCGCGAGGCGATCAAGACCCTTGAGTCGAGAGGTATGGTTCGCAAACTCCAAGGCAAGGGGGTCATCGTTGTCGACGAGACGATTGTTGCCACATCACATATGCTACGCATCGCCTTCGAGTACAAAAAGGTCTCATTCAAGGATCTTGCAGAGTTTCGCGTCTCAATGGAGATCAAGCTCGCTGGTCTTGCTGCCCAAAATGCCACAAGTGATGATCTGAGAGAGATCAAAGAGAACCTCGATCAGATGAAGAGCAAAAAGATCTCACCAAAGAACTTTGCCGCCGTCGACTACAAATTCCACGAGTCGATAGCACAAGCGTCGGGCAACAATGTATCTGTTTTGATCCTGCGGTCTCTATACCCAATCATCTACGACCAAATCACCCACACGATAGCTCGCGAAAACTCCCTTGAGAGAACCTACGAACTACACGAGCAGATCTACAACGCGATCGCGGAGAGAAATAGCCGCGAGGCGGAGGTGGCAATGTCCAAACACCTACGCGAGACTCTGCGTTTGATTGACAACATCGAGTAGCATAGAGCCTTTCAGCACGGATATTAAGAGTGACTAACGAACAATCAAGGTTAGTCACTCTCTCCCCTTCACACAAACAACCAATTTTACCAAAGAACCTAAACCTAATATTTAATTTAACCTATAATCAATCGTTATCTCTGCGTCGCTATCGAAATATAACTCATCACTATCCGATAGATTATCCACGATCTGAATATATACAAATCCCATCTGCTTCGTTCCGAATATCTTGTAACTCTTGCTCGATGTTAGCTCCTCGGTTGTGGAGTCTCGCTCCTCGATGCGAAACGATATGTCGTAAGCCTCTGAGTCTGTTGCATCGACATAATCCAACATATCGTATGCGTAGAGCACACTCATATTTGTGTGGACTATTAGGAGGGGTTTCTCTTGGTAGATGTCGATGCTTGCAAGCCCCAATATATCGTCTGCATCACTTATGTCATAAATCTCATAGACTGGGACATACGTCGTATCGGCTGCCATCCACTCGATCTGGTCGCAGGCAGCGGATAGAACCGCTGCTACTGCCACTATAAATATTCTTAACATTTTCATAATTCAATTCGTTTTTAGGTGCCACGTTAATTACTTGCAGGACGAGCCGAGCATAGCTCCAGATCATCGAAGTAGAAGATCGCCCCCTCGGGTAGGTTCGCCGCCAAGAATGTAAACTTGAAACGTCCATTCACGAAGTCCGTCGCAAAGGTCACAGGATACTCCATCGTCACCCACTTGCCGCGCCCCTCCTCTTTTGTCGGATAGTTCGTCGTTGGCGAGAAATCTGCCCACGCATCTGTGTCATTCTTGTATGAGATCGTGAAGTATAGCGACTCATCATCTAGTGCCGTGCAACTCTCGGGTATCCACATTTTGTAGCTCATCGTATATGAGCCAGCAGATGCCTGAATAGTACCTGTGTAGTGGTTGAAGTAGAGCGAAGCGGATGTAATGGCTGTCGTTGCATCGACCTTCATACAGTAGTTACCAGAGTCGTTGGCATCGGGCGAGTCTGAAATTCCGACATATCCAGCCGTGTTATAATCGGGCAGAGTGTACCAACCTGCATTCTGTATCGTAGCCGATGAAGTACCGAAACCATTGACACTAGAGTCAAGGACGCTCTCGCCAACTAAGTTATTCGTCACACGTGTCGCATCGAAATCTCCGAACTCACGATCATCAATCGAGATAATGTCACCATCACCATCGTATGCGATTGTGAGGATCTCACCCGGGTAGATGTTATCAGAGAGGTTAATGAGTAGCTCTGCACTCGATGCCTCGTTGATCTCCACGCTCTCGATTTGGAAGAGGTGCGAGATGTCGTTTCCATCGCCATCTACGGCAGCTACGATCGTGAAGTTTGCAGCCTCAAGCTCCGAGACAGCACCATACGAACCGTTAGCGTTGACAATGACAGAGCTTGGTTTGACGCTATTTGTCTCAAGCGAGGTCATTACAAATGGATCTGTCGATGGAGTTACATTGACGATTAGCGGAATCTTGACCGTCGTGTTATCAGATGGTGACGATCGTGTCACCTTCATCGTGAAACCACTGAACTCCCCCATCTCGTTGAATGTGAAGTTTGCTGTCGAAGCTGACGATGTAGACTCTGCGCTGTTGGGCACGCTCCAAACCACCCCGTCTGGAGATGCGAAGTCGGATGTGGTATCGACAAATGTTAACTTCTCGCCAATACCAAGATCTACCGTGCGCCAAAGCTCGCTGTTGGATGGAATAAACTCACCCTCCGCGAAGTCGAGAATGGGCTGACCATCTATCTCAACCCTAAATGCAGGCTCGATAGTTGGGAATACCGTCACCTCGAAAACCTTCTCGAAAATCCACTCATTATCGCCCAACACAGCGGTCATCGGATCTTCGTCGTGCGAGATAACCCACTCGTAGAAGGTATCGTACATCGTAACTGTCGTTGTACCCGGGGTGTTGAATATTACATTCTCGACCAACTCCGTCGACTCCAGCCCCTTGTCGGGGTCGATCTGAGAGTCGTAGTCGGACTTGAAGTCGAAGTCGTTAATCATAAACTGCGCACCCTCCTCGATGATCCACTTGTGGGACTTATATCCCTGTGAGGAGTCCATAAATGCGACCACAGTACCTTGATTTAGTTCATATACCGCAGGGTCTGGGTGGCTCGCGATCTCGGAGGTGAACCACGCAACGTCGCTAAGTAGGTCGACCGCCACATACTCCTCCTGACAACTCCCGGCGAGAGCCGCTAACGTGGCAACGAGAGCCGATTTTGATATGTCCTGAATAAACTTTTTCATAATTGAGTGCTCCATTAGTTAACCATTGAGTTATTCATAATCTCCGTTGCAGGGATTGGGTAATAGGCGTTGCGCGACTTGCTGTAGTTTACATATGCGTTGTCATATTCGTAGTCGATCTTCTGGTCGTTCGTGCCTGTTCCAGCTGTCTTTTGGACGTATGAGTTGGGGAACGATGCAGATAACGCAGTACCGTCAAGTCCACTCAACCCCGAAGAGCTAGTCGAGTAGTAGATCGACTCCGAGTGGCGCTTGAAGATGTTGTTAGAGTCATCCTCCAAGAGTCCCCAGCGGCGAAGATCCTGCCAACGAATTTGGTGTCCCTCAACCGACAGCTCCAACGGACGCTCCACATACATCAGGTGCTCCATCACACGATCCTTATCGTATGTCCAACCATTATAGGTTCGAGACGAATCCTTCGATGATCCCAACAGAACAAGATCCCAACGCTTACGAACCTCGTTTATCATATCGAGTGCGCCCTGCACATCGTCCTCCTGCAATAGACACTCCGCATACATCAAATATATATCCGCCAAACGACTCAAGATTACATTTCGCCCCGACATCAGCGAGGTATATTGCTCAACAATATCGTGGTTCGTGTACTTCTTGTATCGTCCATAGCCCCACTCTCCTGTTGGTCCTCCGTAGTTTCCATACTCGGCAGCGTTTCCTGTGATGTAGTATGGGGTGATCTCGTCACGTACCAATGCAGCCATTGCCGATGCTCGTTTGGTGACCTGACGACCATCATTATCCTCCATCTTCTCGTCCATCGTCTCATTGTAATACTCGTAGACCAACCACGCAGGAATTAAGAATCCTGTTGTACTCAACGAGTAGGTCTCCAGAGGGTTTACCATTCGATTATCATCCCAATCACTAATGTCGGTTCGCTCGTCGGCAGAGTATGAGATCTCGAAGATCGACTCCTTGTTAAACTCGCCTGCCATCGTAAAGAGCAGATCCATATCGTCGACTAGTTCCAAACCATACGCCTCATTGTAGATCAGATCGTGGAAGTAGCTTTTCGCCTCGTCATACTCATACTCGTAGAGGTGGCTCGTGCCCAAGAATGCAGCTGCCGCAGCTGAAGTCGGCATACCTACATATATCGATCCTGCCTCATTCGCCGCAGGTAGGTTCTCATAGGCGTAGAGCAGATCGGCGCGGAAGAACTCCAACACCTCCTCGGCTGGTGCCAATGGCTGATTGAAGTCATCAACCGTCTCAGGGCACTTGGTTCTCAACACTACACTACCCTCGTTGAACGATGAGTGGAGGAAGAAGTAGTAGAGACCTCGCAAGAAACGCACCTGCGCCATCTGGTAGATCCACTCATCCTCATCACCATCAAAATCCTCGAAAGACTCTAGCGCCTCGATCACCTGATTGCAGCGCCAGATGCCTATATATATACCATCCCACTTATTGCTAATACCCGTTGTGCTATATGTATATTGGTGGGTGTACCAAGTCCAACCCGTTGCATTATTCTGCGGAACTGGTCGTCCATATCCCGGCCAGCCTTGATCGCAACGCCACGCCTCGAAGCGGACATTTACGACATACTCATTTCTCAGTGCCGCCATCGCAGCGTAGATACCCGACTGCGTATCGTCGAGATCCTCCCAAAAGTTATCGGTCGTAACCTCATTTGGATCCTCCTCGGTGAGGTATGCATCGCACGCCGTTAGGGTAAACATTAGAGCGACTGCAAGAGCTATATTCTTTATCATATTAGATTTCATAATAGTATCTCGTATTTAGGTTAGAATGATAGATTTACACCACCCATATAGGTTGCAAGAGTCGGATAGTTACCCGTATCCATCGCTCGTGTCGCAATACCACCACCGATCTCAGGATCGTAGCCCGTGTAACCAGTCAAAGTAAATAGATTCTGTGCCATAATGTAGAAGCGTAGTTTCGAGACCCCACACTTACTCAACACTCGTTGCGGAAGTGTGTAACCCAACGTGATATTCTTGATCCTCATATATGAGCCATCCTCCAACCACAGGTCACTATCCGCGCGGTAGTTGTTATGCTCCTTAGTTCCTCCGCGATATGTTGGGATAACAGAGTCTGTGTTCCACTCCGAATAGGCACCCAATAGATCCTTGTGACGACCATTTCCGTAGGCGGTAGCGCGAGCACCATTCATCAACTCGTGACCCAACGCTGAGTAGATATTCATATAGAAGTCGAACCCTTTGTAGTCCATCGTGAGGTTAAATCCGATCTCATAATCAGGAAGTCCACTACCCATATATTGGCGGTCGTCATCATTCCACACGCCATCGCCATTTGAGTCAACGAAGATCAAATCACCATACTCAGCTGTTGAGTCCAGCTTCTGATACTCCGCCAACTTCTCGTCAGTATTGATGATTCCATTGGTCGGATAGAGGAACAACGCTCCTGCAGCGTACCCCTTTGCGAAGTAGGTACAAGTCGAGTAATCCACAGCACCCGACACGAGACCTGTTGTCGAGGCTACGACACGATCCGAATCGCCCGTCATACTCGTGATAACGTTGTCGTTGGTGGAGAATGTACCACCCATAACGATGTTGAGCTTGCCGATGTTTGTGCGATAGTTTGCCGATAGCTCGACTCCCTGATTGGTCATATCACCAACGTTGAGCGTCACGGTCGAGGCAGAACCAGCTGACCCCGGCAAAGTCACGGGGAATAGCATATCTGACTTATCAGTTTTGTAGTACTCTGCCGATATGGTCAACTTATTCTGAAAGAGTCCTAAGTCAACTCCGAAGTTGTACTGACGCGAGGTCTCCCACTTCACATCCTCGTTCGAGTAGCTCGACTGAGTAGATCCCAGAGCTAGATTCTGCGTAGTTCCCGTACCTGTCACATAGTCATAACCCGAGGTGATTGTTGCAGCGTAGGTGTAAGCTGAGAAGTTCTGGTTACCAGTCGTTCCGTAGCTCACACGTAGCTTGAAGTTATTTACGACCGTAGTGAGTGGCTCAAAAAATGGCTCATCGCTCACGTTCCACGCAGCCGATGCTGACGGAAAGACTCCCCAACGATTCTCAGGAGCGAACTTCGTCGATCCGTCGACACGCACACTCGCACTCAACAAGTAGCGTGAATCCCAGTCATACTGAACACGTCCAATTGTTCCGATCAACTTATTGACGTAGCTGCTCGATGATGATGCTTCGGGGTTGATCGAACCGCCATTGAGAACCTTAATGTCATTATCCAAAACGCCCTCCATTCGTGCCGTGTAACCCGAGAATCTATACTCCTCGCCTGTCATCGTAGCAAGCAGCGTCAAGTGGTGCTTCTCAAATTCACGCTTATATTGGGCACCGAAATCCCACGTGAATGAGTTGTACTCTGAATTTTTATTCTGTATGTAGCTATCCTCTGGCTCAGAGATCTCAACACCATCGGAGTCAATGATCTGATTGTATGGGCGAAAAGTTATGCGCGTTCCACTATTGCGGTTAATCGCCGCACGTCCCGAGAGGTTCAACCCCTCCAATAGCTCATAGGTGAAGCTATAGTTTACGTAGGTAGTTGTCTCATCCTCCTCATCCTCGGTGTAGAGGCTCTCCAAGATCGAGCTGATATTTGTCTGCTCGTCACCGCCCACGGTGTAGTAGGTGTCGCCCGTAAATTCAGGCTGCGTAGGGAAGTATTTGATCGACTGAACGATGATTCCCGATGGTGAGTAGGCGGTAAACTCGTTGGTGAGTCCTGCGCTTACGTTCATCGTCAACCGATCCTTGCTATATCCCAAATTTAGGCGTGTATTGAAACGATTATACGATGAGTTGATGATACTACCCTCCTCACTCGTGTAACCTGCGACCAAGCTATATACGAGGTTCGCACCTCCACCGCTCACGGTTGCTGTGTAGCTCTGGGTCTTAGCGTTGTCGACAAATATCTCATCGAGAAGATTGGTGTCGTTGTTGAAGTATGAGTCCGACTTCGATAGATCCAGCGTAAAATCATTATCGTAGGTGTCGGGCGAGAGTGCTCGCTTATATGCTAAGTTGAAGTAAGTCTGCTCGGTCGTATTCATCAAGTAGTTGTTCGATGTGATCTGCTTGAAACCATAGCTTCCATCGACACTCACCTTTAGATCGCCCTCCTTACCGCGTTTTGTGGTAATCAAGATTACACCCGACGCTCCACGTGTTCCGTAGATCGCACACGATGCAGCATCCTTCAAGATGTCGATCGTCTCAATCTCGTTGGGACTGATACGAGGATCACCCTCCTGTGGCACTCCATCGACTACATATAGAGGGGTGTTATCACCACTAATCGACGACACTCCGCGGATAAGGATCGTAGAGCCTGCACCCGGAGCACCCGACTCTGCCGTGACGCTCACTCCCGAGACCATACCCTGAAGCGAAGCTCCCAAGTCACTGGTCATCTGCTTTGCAATATCATCCGACTTCACCGATGCCACAGCTCCCGTGATCTCCTTCTTGCGCACCGCACCATACCCGATCACGACAACCTCCTCCAAAACCTTTACATCCTCGGTCAATACGATCTTCATATCTGCCGCAGCCACAGCCTCAAACGCCACATAACCAATATAGTTTACGACGATCACATCTCCACTATTTGCCGCGAGTGAGAATGTTCCATCTAGCCCCGTTGTTGTTCCGTTTGTTGTCCCCTTGACCATCGCCGTTGCACCGATGATCGACTGACCACTCTTGTCGCTCACCAATCCACTCACCGTGATACTTTGGGCTGAGACGTGGAGAGCAATAAGTAGTGTGAGGGCTGAGGTTAGAAGCCATCTAACCCCATATTTCGTTCTATTTTTCATATTATTTTACTGTTTAGGTGACCGACTAATAGACATCATTCACGTCAAACGCCTTCTCATTATTTCGGAAAGCACTGTATTCGTGGTCGGCCTTTCTGCGATAGCTCTTAATATAGTCGACATACATTGATGTTGGAAATCCTGCCGCAATAGCCTCATCCTCCGTCGTAGCGGTTGGCTGACGAGTTCCACCATCATCACCATAGTTCTCGAATGGAGTTCGCAGACCCTGCGAAAAGGTGATATACATACCCTCATCCATATGCCAATAGCTATTCTTCTTGCCTCCGACACGAACGTTATCGAGGTAGAAAACAATTGAGTCAGGACGATTCTCGCATCCATAAATATGGAAATCATCGTCAGCATACCAATCTACATCATAGTGAGTCTGCGCAAGTGTAGGCATTGAGCTAGCCTTTGCCCACGTATTCTCTAGAATCATATCTCCGTTGCCATCAACAGTGCCGCTATCAGCAAGATACATAAGATGTATGTTAGAAGCCATCGAGTTCTGCTTTGAGGCGATCTGCTGCAACTCGATAATGTCGATCTCATTATAGACGATCGTCCCCACCTCGCGTGGCAAAATCGAATCCTTGTCGACAATCGAGTAGAGCCAGAACGCAGAGCAGGTACCAGGCCATACGTCAGAGCCCTTGATACGAGCCTCATAGTAACCATAGGTCACTGGCTCTAACGAACGAAGGATTCCCGAAGAGAAACAGAACTGGTACGATGAGTTGGTACGTGTGTGATAATCATACTTTGTGGTGACACGAAGATATTCGCCACCCTCTGGATTCTCTCCATCCTCGTCAGATCCGATCGATACATTCTCATCATAGAATGTCCAAGCCGCAAAGGTATTATCGTCGTAAGCAGCCCACTTCGAGGTGTCCCACGTGGTTGCACCATTTGCACCGAAATCCTCAGTAAAATCATCCCACTCCTCGAAGAGATCGGGGTGTGTCGTGGGGGTTACGTTGTGAATTGACGAGCTTGTAGATTCATCTGTCGTTGGTTCATATCCCTCTGGGTAGTTCGCGCTAAAAACTATCGAAGGAGTTTCACTCGTGCACGCTGCCGCTAATAGCGAGAGTGCGAACAGAAAAATTGGTAAATTTTCTCTTTTCATATTTTAAGGTGTTGTTTTAGTTACTTGTTTAAGTTGCAACTCTCGATCGTGGTATTGATCGTTGTAGTTATCAACCGAGAGCATCATTCTATCATCTGTTGTAAGACGTCAGACAACTAGCGTAGTACAAAGTTATATAATAAATTGAAACAAACCAAATATATATAGATTTATTTTTAATTTATTTTTACCACGCCACTCTCCTTCATCGGAGAGCAACGTGGCTAAAAACTCACAGATCATTGAGCAGAGAGCCTATACACCCTCTTTTCAATGGTATTTTGATTAGTTTAATGGTCGCATAACATCTCGCTCCATATCGATAATCAATGGCTCTAGTGGATTGGGCTTGTAGTTGCGATCCTCATTGCTCTTGCGAACGTATGTAACCTTGTCGTCTGCGCTGTAGAGGTATTTAATCCCAAGCGAAAGTGCTGGTTCGTTGTACTGCTCCATCTGGCGGATCAACTCTGGCTGAAGTCTATTTACAACCTCCTTGTACTTAGGATCTGCGTAGAAATTGATCTTCTCGTCGGGATCAACATCCAAGTCGAATAACGTTGGAGTATCGAGGCACGAGAGGACTAGTTTGTATCGTCCATCAGTCGCCATCGTCCACTCGTTGTAGGGGCACGAGGTTGTGTAGATAATGCGCTCGCTCTTGACCTTCTTGCTGCGGCTCACTAACGCCTCAGAGTCGTTAATACCGTGCTGCTCACCATCGATCTGATCGACACCCATCAGTCCCAAAATTGTAGGGGCAAAATCGGCTGTTGTGTATGGCGTTGCGATCACCTTGCCTGCGCGTATCTTCTTTGGATAGCGGATCATAAAGGGTATGCGCGCAGATGATTCATAGGGCACACCCTTGTTGATGCGACTATGCTCCCACAACATATCACCGTGGTCGGAGAGGAACACAATGATCGTATCATCCATCACCTTCTGCTCTTCGAGGTATGCGAATATTCGACCGATGTTGTCGTCAATACACTTCACAGAGCCAAAGTAGTTAGCAACAGCTGCTGAATCAAATTTTTTCTTCGATACGTCAAAGCCGACCCTACCCCATCTTGGGCGATCATCGCTCTCGGGGGTGACAGCAGTCGCTGGATTCTCGTAGTTGAACTTTAGATACTCCGATCTGTAAGGCTCACGTGCAACGTCGGGCGAGTGTGGATCGGGGATTGAGAGCATCATATAGAATGGCGCATCCTTCTTTAGCTCCTCATCGAGAACTTGCAGCGCTTTATCGGCAAAGTAGTCTGTCGTGTACTCATACTTCTCCTGCGCACCTACCTTGTCTGCATAGCCCTTGATCTTATTTGGCTCACCAACAACGTCATACCACTTCCAGTGTCCATCGTCATACATATATGTACGATTCATATATCCAAAGGCGTAGCCCGGCTCGAAGTATGGGCGGTTGATTTTTGGCACACCACCCAAGTGCCACTTGCCGACATACGATGTGTTGTAACCTGCGCGACGCAACATCTCTGCGTAGGTTGTGAGGTTAGCGTCCATCGCCATATCGTTGATCGGTGCGCCCGTAGCTATCGGGTAGAGACCTGTCTGGAGCGATGCTCGCGATGGTGTCGAGACTGGACACGAGGCGTAGTAACGAGTACAGATCGCCCCCTCGTGGGCTAATCTATCGAGGTTCGGGGTCTCGACAAACGCCTCCTTACCCCAAGGGTACGCCTGCTCCTCATCCATCAAATCGCGGTAACAACCCAATGATTTTATAGTCTGCTCGTCTGTTATGATGACAAGTAGGTTGGGCTGCTCTTGCGCAAAGGCTGACCCTGCGACAAGCAGTGCGGGAATTGCTGTTATCCTCTTCATAATCCTAAATTTTTATGCGTTATGCGTTACGCACCCCCTCGACAATAGACTTGCAAGCGTTGTAGTAAATTCCGCAATCGACCGAATAGGCGAGATACGAAACACCCAACTCACGCCAAAACTTTGCATTCTCAGCCGACTCGACAAATGTACCCACCTTGACACCCTTTGCCGATGCCATCGCCACCGCCTGCTTCATCTTCTCAATGACGATCGGATTCTGAATGTCACCCGGAACACCACACGACTGCGAAAGGTCGTAAGGTCCGAGAAAAATTACATCCAGCCCCTTCACCTCCAAGATCTCCGCGAGGTTGTTAACTCCCTCCAAACCCTCGATGTGAACGATGACCATTGTGTTGGCGTTCGACCCTGCGAAGTGCGCCGCTTTGTCGATGTTAGTGTACTCCGCAGCACGTGTGTAGCGACACACTCCGCGCGAACCCTCAGGGAAGAACTTGCAGCCATCGACAACCGATGCTGCCGATGACTTGCTATTAACCTGTGGCACTTCGACACCGTGTGCACCGATGTCCAATGCACGCAACAGCGACTCGTGCGAAGCATCTGTGGTGCGGATAATTGGGCTCATTCCGTGGAGCTCCGCCGCACGAACTAGGTTTAGGGCACTCTCCAAGTTTATCGGTCCGTGCTCCATATCTATGATGCAGAAGTCAAATCCTGCCAACGCAGCCTGCTCGATGAGGCACGCATCTGTCATCTTAACGAAAGGACCAACTACAGCTGTGCCCTCCGCCATCTTCTCCTTTATGAAATTCTTTGTCATAATATTTTTAATCTATGTGATTTAGCTCAATCGGAATACCCTCCTCCTCGATAAATGCAACTGTCATCCCCTCGACTGGCGAAAATGGAGGATATATTACATTTGCACCCACTATCGCCTCCTCGACCGATGGAACAGAGTAGGCGATGTGTGGGGTCGTTTTGATTAGCTCGTGAAATGGGCAGTCGCTCTCGAAACGGAGGAACTCTATCTTGTTGGGGCTCGCTGCAACATCTGTATAAAAGAGGTGCAGATCCGCATTATATAACTCACCCTCGACAGCTGTTGTCACAGGGATACCGAAGTGATCGAATGTTCTCATTGTGGTTATAGTTTTATTGATATACGTTTTGTGTAGAGATAATCCTCAAGGGCAAGGTGTGAGCAGTCGTGTCCCAAGCCGCTATCCTTCTGACCTCCGTGTGGGAGGTTGATTGCGTAACGGATACCGTTGACCTGCACCTCACCACACTCGATGAACGAGGCGTACTTCTGCACTCTCTTGAGGTTATTTGTGAAGAGATATGATGCCAAACCTACATCTGGCACATTCACCATCGGATCGAGATCCGCCTCGTCGGTGAACTTGATAATCGTCGCAACAGGTCCGAACATCTCCTCCTTGAAACATCTCATATCGGGTGTCACGTTCTCCAAAATCGTCGGATTGAGGAAGCTCGAACCCTCGGGCATACCCTCCGGAATTCCACCCAAACTCTTCACGGCACCCATTGCAACAGCCTCGTCGACGATCTCCATAATTCGCTCGCGTGCATTAACGTTTATCACAGGTCCCATATTGACACCCTTGTCGCGTCCAAATCCCACCTTTAGAGCTGCGGTGCGCTCCTTGAACTTCGCCATAAACTCATCATAGATTGAAGACTGTACGAAGATACGATTAGGGGTTACGCAGACCTGACCGCTATTGTTGAACTTCACACCGACCATCACACCCAAAGCCGCCTCTATATCGCAATCCTCGAAGATCAGAGCAGGTGCGTTTCCTCCCAACTCTAGCCCCAACTTTTTGATCGAGGTAGCCGACTGCGCCACCAACTTGCAACCCGTAGCTGACGAGCCTATCATCGTCAAGACACGAGGTATCGTGCTTGTAGATAGTGGAATACTTGTCGCGGCACTACCTCCTGTAATGATGTTGATTACACCAGCAGGGAAACCCACTGACTCCGCAATCTCGCCCACGATATATGCCGAAATAGGAGCTTCAACAGAGGGACGCAAAATGATCGAACACCCTGCTGCCAACGCTGGTGCAAGTTTATACGCCACGTTGAGAATCGGGAAGTTCCACGCCAAAATTCCCACCGCCACGCCACGTGGCTCGTGCACAAGTAGATGGGTGTGAGTACCTGCCACGTCGGGCAACATCTGCGAGCGATAACGCAGCATTTCGTTTGGGTAGTAGTCGAGTGCGTCGATGAGCATCTCAATATCCTCATCTGCCGACTCCCACGTCTTGCCCATCTCATACATCACCGCATAGTGAATCTCCTCCTTGCGCTCGATGATCGCAGCGCGGAGCTTGTAGATCCACTCGTTGCGCTCGGCGAGTGAGAGTTTACTCCAAAATTCAAAACCCCTCTGTGCCGCCGCAAGTGCCGCCTCGGTATCCTCTTGTGTCGCTACTGCAATTGTCGCTGCCGCCTCACCCGTTGCGGGACAGATAATATCTCTCTTCTCGGCTGCTACCCCATCGGTTAGCTTGCCGTCAATGTACATCTTTTTATATCCGAAATTCATAGTATATCATTTTTAATGGTTAATTCTCTCTCTATAGTCGCCCTCGTAATGTGGGATAGCCTCCTGCTCCCACGCCCAGAGCTCTCGTTTCATCTCCTCGAAGCGCTTTGGCTCAACATTCTGAAGATCAGTTGTCTCTGAGATATCAGAGCGTAAGTTATACATCTGATACTTACCCGAAAACCACTTGATGATCTTCCAGTCACCCGAGATCATTGCAGCGTATTGATCGTGGTAGCTCCTCCAAAAGTATAGGTTGCGCTCTTTGATCTTACCCCCTTCGAGAAGTGGTAGAATACTCTGACCTTGAATCTGCGGATCTTTGCACCTCTTACCTGTCGCAATCTCTAGGAATGTCGGGTAGAGATCAATCGCAGAGACTGGTGTGTGGCAGACCAATCCCGCCTCCGTTACACCGGGATAGTAGACCGCGAGGGGAACACGAATACCACCCTCCGCCAATGTGTCGTCGATAAGTTTGCACCCTCTGAGCGGATAGTTCGAAAATGGACCACCCTGATCGGAGAAGAAGATCACGATCGTGTCGTCCGCTATACCCTTGCGCTCCAACGCCTCACGGATCGAGCCGACCGACATATCGACCACCGCTACCTGAGCCGCATAGTTTGCATCGCGTTTGCTCATCCCCTCCTTTATGTACTTCTCCACCAAATCCTTTCGACCCAAATTTGGCGTGTGTACATTGTAGTAAAACAGCGACATCTGGAATGGTTGATCTCGATCGTAACTCTCGATCATCTCCACCGCCTTATCGGTCAAGTAATCCGACATCAAAGTACCCTTTTCGACCCCCTTGGTGGTGTCATCACCCTTTGGGAAGCGAAAGAATGGGGCGTAATAGTTGGTTACATTCCCATAATCGGAGAGCCCAAATACCTCGTCGAAACCCTGCTTATCAGCCCAATAATCCCTCTCACCAAGATGCCACTTGCCCACAAACATATTGTAATATCCCACCTCACGCAGTCGCTCCGCATAGGTTATCTCATCTAGTTGCAGCCAGTTACGCGATGGCATATTGATCGGATCATCTTTCCACATATTAAACTCACGTCCCGACCCTGCATCTTTATTCTCGATATGGCGAACCACCCCCGTACGGACTGTCTCCTTACCTGTCAGCAACCCTGCACGGCTTGCGCTCGATGCTGGCTGCGCAACGTATGCTCGCTCGAACGATACTCCATCAGAGAACAATCTGTCGATATTCGGAGTGTCGAACTTTGGATTACGGCAACCAAGATCTGCCCACCCCAAATCATCGACAAATAGTAATACAATATTCTTCTGACCCGTTGGGTTCGCCGCCATCGAGGGTGTAATTGCGGCTGCAACTACAACTCCCGTCAGCGTGCTACGTAGAACTCTCATAGCTATAAATTTTACTCTAACGTAACCTCCGTGAATCCACTCATCATATTGAATGCGTGGGTGTCGTCACAATCCCTCAAGTGCTCAAGTAGCTGAACTCTCAGCGAGTATATAACATCTTTGAGCTTGACACTATTTATAAGATTTGTCATCTCATTAGGATCGCTCTCGATGTCGTATAGCTCGTCGTAACCATTTGGGTTGAACGAATATTTATACTTTGGTGTGCGGATAGTGCGGACACCAAACCAACGACCATTATACTTCTCGTAGCGGTAGAACGATACATCGGGCACACCCTCCCACGCCTTGTCGCCCGTAGCGATTAGCGGAATGAGCGAGCGGCTATCTACATTAGCATCAGTGGGTTGTAGGTTCATATACTCCACCAAAGTCTGGTTGAGGTCGATGAGCGATACTTGGTGATCGACCGACTTAACCTTTGTCGCCCCCTTTGGCATCTTCACCAACATCGGGATCTTCATCAACCCCTCGTAGGCGTATGGTCCTTTGTCGTAGAGTCCGTGCTCAGCGAGCATCGTTCCCTGATCAGAGGTAAAGACGATCATCGTATCATCCCAAAGCCCCTCCTTTTTGAGTTTGTCGAAGAACTCGCCCAACGCCTGATCGAACATCGTGCAGAGACCCATCGAGTATGATATTGTCTTGCGCCAGTCGTCATCGCTCATATGAGCAACATCCATCCACGGCCAGAGGATGTCGTGCTGAAACTCCAAACCCTTCTTCTTGTTTTTGAGCGACTCTGGGAGTACAATATCACGATAGTCATACATCGTGTTCCACGGCTCGGGGACACGATATGATGGGTGTGGAGTGTGGAAACTCAACGTCAGGAAGAATGGGCGAGAGTCATCCTCATCGAGTTCGTTTATAAACTTCACACCATAATCGACCTGCTTCTTCGCCTCGGTCTGCTCGTATGTTAACTTCTGCGTTGCGTAGTACTCGGGCTTCTCCTCGAACTCCTTGACTACTCCATTATCATCGGGATAGTATTTCTTTGTAACGTCGTAGTTTGGGCGAGGCTGTTTGCGGATCAGCGTCTCGCTTGTTGTGATCTCGCACTGCTCTGCGCCACGATCGGCAGGGGTGATGTAACCCAAGTGCCACTTGCCGAAGTATGCTACGTTATAGTTCGCCTCCGAGGCCCACTCATATATTGTCGAGCACTCTTTGTCGAGCGTAAGATCCTCGCAGTGCCATAGGTTAAGGTTATCCTCCAACCCTGTTCTGTGCCCCAAACGCCCTGTGAAGAGCGCGGCGCGAGAGGGGGTTGAGAGACCTGTCGTGGTGCAAGCATTCTCGAAATTTACCGCCTGACTACGCAACATATCGAGGTTTGGAGTCTGCAACTTACCACCTCCATAAGCTGTCATATCGAGGCGCATATCGTCAGTGATGATAAAGACAACATTCTTAGGTTTCTCCGCCTTTGGTGCCGCCACTGCCGTCAAGGCAGGGAGCACCATTGCAGCAGCTGTTAATACTCTTTTCATAGGGCTTACCACTTTACAGGAACGAATACTGACATCTCATACTCGCCACGGTTCGACCACGTGTAGTATGGTATGAGCTTCAACTTAAACTCCTCATATCCACCCTTGATAGGGGCGTATAGACCGCTCTTGTCGAACGACGACTTACGAACCAATGCATCGGCAGAGATAGTCTTAACACCACCCAAAAGATCCTCCTCGAACTTAACGTCGAACTTAGTGTCGATCGGTAGCAAGATGTTGTCGATCGTCACACCCTTTGGTAGATCCTTACCCTCGACGCAGTAGGTGAGAGGTCCATACGATACTGCGACTTGATTGCGCACCTCCTCGACCATTGGGTTCGCCTCGGTGATTACGGGCTTCATCGGCAATGTAAGCTCCACCTTATCGCCTCGATTCCAAGTGCGGTCAACAACAGCGAAGAGACCTGTTCCTGAGATCGGCATATCGACACCATTTACCTTGAGCGTTGCCCCCTCTGCCCACTGTGGGATGCGGAGCTTCAACGCAAAGTTATTCTTCTTGTCGCCACTATATGTCATCACTACATCCTCCGACCAAGGGTAGTCGCTCTGCTGCGAGAACTTCACGCTCTTGCCATTTAGCTTCGTGTCGATCGAGTTGCTACCATATAGTGTTACGAAGATCGAGTTATCATCCTTAGCATATGCGTACTCCTTCGACTCTGCCAAGAAACGAACAACGCTCGTTGGGCAACATACGCAGGTGCACTCCTCTGTCCAACGCTGGTGGAAGTCGAGCGATAGGCAGTTGTGATCCTCGCCATACCATCTCAAGACGTTTGTGTAGTAGTAGCTCTTGCCATCCAACTGCATCGCAGAGAGGTTGTTGTAGAACGCCTTCTCCATCGTGTCGAGGTACTTTGTCTCGCCCGTTAGCATAAAGAGTCGCCAGCTGTAATATGCGCCATAATATGTTGCGCAGGTCTCGTTATAGGCTGTTGCACTCTGGATGTGGTATGGCTTTCCGAACGCCTCGTGCACACACTCTGTTGCGTTGCGTGGGGTCTCTGATCCGCCACGGTGGACGTTACCTAGACCGCCTGTGAATGAAGCTTTGCGAGTGTAGATGTCGTCCCAGATATTTTTCAACGCCACGATCAACTCCTCATCGTTGGTCTCAGCCGCGTAGTCCGCAGCACCGATGTAGAGGACTGGACCCAACACTGCGTGACCTACGGCACGTGTCTCGTCGCGAAGTTTCGTGTCATTCTGGTTCTGTGTCTTACCTTTGTTGTGACCACGACCTGTGATAAATCGGTTCGCAAGGTTCAAATAACGCTCCTCGCCCGTTGTGCGGTAGAGCTCCATAATGCCCATAATCTGCGTTGGGTTAAAGTCAATATCAGACAATGCCGGTGTCACCTTTGCGAAGTATTTGTCGAGGAAGTCACCCACCTTGATAGCTGCATCGAGGAGTGTACGATCGCCCGTCACGCGGTAGTGTGTACACGCCAAGGTAAGGAGATGACCCATATTATATGTCTCGTGCATATTCGTAGCATTGAAACGAATATCGTTCTTGAAGGGTTTGTTCCACGCCCTCTCCGATCCTGTCACGCCATATCCAATCTGAGTGTGCGTTGTCGAGTAGCCATCCTCGGCGATCGACTTGGCGATATACTCCGCCTTTTGGTTGATCTGCTTTAGTAGTTTAGGATCTTTGGTCACGGAGTAGACCGCAACCTGCGCCTCCAACCACTTGTAGTAGTCACCATCCTGCCAAAATGTACCCTTGAAACCATCGCCCATCTCCATATCGCCTGCGAGCTTGCGGAAGTTATCCTCTGAGAATCCCATAAAGTACTCATACTGAGCAGGAATTAGGTTCGGCATAACCATATCGAAACGCTCCTTCCAGAATCCATCTGTCCACTCGACATCTCCAATGTTGACACCTTGTGCCTTAACAATCGACTTATCTGTTGCTGCGACATAAGCGTCACCGCTATTGCTCTTCGCCACACCCGACAGCACTGTCGCCGAGAGGAGTAATGACGCTAAAATTCTTCTTTTCATAATTATCTTTAGGTTAGTTTGTTTTTCTATTTTATTGCGAAATAGTTGAGCTTATCTTCGTCGACCTCGACACCCAAGCCATAGCCCGTAGGTACATCAATATATCCATCTTTCGCAGCGAATGGTTGCGTGGTCAACTCCTCACGAATGCGGTTAGGACTGCGGTCAAACTCCAACAAAGGTTGCTTGTCGAAGAGTCGTCCCGGGGAGTATTGTAGGTTTGCGGTGATGTGTAAATTTGCTGCAATAATAATTCCTGTTCCCCAGTTGTGTGGGGTCATCTCAACGTGGTATGTGTTGGCGATTGTCGAGATACGTTTCGCCTCCGTGATACCGCCCGTAGTTCCTGTCTCGGGCTGGATGAAGTCTACGCAACGATTGTCAAGCAGAGTCTTAAATCCATCACAACGGAACTCACACTCACCCGATGCCAAGGGGATTGAGGTGCGCGCACGTAGCTCTCGATAGCCTGCATAGTCGTCGGGCGAAAGGGGCTCTTCGAACCACATAATGTCGAACTCCTCGATTTTACGAGCGAGCTCCACCGCCTCACGAACGTTGTAGGCGTGGTTGGAGTCGACTCCCAGCTTTACGTTATCTCCAATCGCCTCGCGGATAGCCCTCACATTCTTCACATCCTGCTCGATGCCCAAGCCCACCTTCATCTTCACTGCCGAGTAGTTCGCCTCACGATACTCACGTGCCTCATCTGCCAACATCTTCTCCATACACCCCTCCATCTTGTCGGTGAAGTATAGCCCTGTTGCGTAGACCTGCACACGCTCACGGAAACGTCCGCCAAGCAGAGTCGAGATAGGTTGTTTAAGTATCTTACCCTTCAGATCCCACAACGCAACATCTATCGCCGAGATTGCCGACATCAACACCCCTTTTCGGGCGTAGTCGATCGAACGACGGAAGAGTTTGTGCCAAATTACGTCGCTATCCAATGGCGACTCTCCGATCACCATTGGCGTTAGGAAGTCGATACCTGCCTTTATAATGTTGGCCGGTCCGTAGCCCTCACCCCAACCAACGAAACCACTCTCTGTGGTGATCTTTACTACGCATATTAGGCGTGAGGCGTAGTCGAATTGTGAGAAGTAGAATCTCTCGTCGAGCGTGTCGGACAAGAGATATGTCTCTATTGTTTTTACCTTCATAGTTATAATTTATTATTTATAATGCTGCAAGCTGATCCTTAAACGTCAGGATCATACAAGCCACAATCAACACCACCGCAGCAGCAGACATCAACACAAACGACACCTTAGTGCCTCGCCACTCACCGCTCAAATATCCCCATACATTACCAAAGATTAGCGACAACGCCAACATCACAGGCCAAGTAATCACGTTGCCCAACTCTCCCATCGAGACCGCAACGATACCACTCAATCCAAGTGGCAAGAACCACAAAAATCCTGTTATCACAGCCCACACAGATGAGGTACGAGCCGCTCCGCCTCCCATTGTCGAGAAGTCACTCCACGTATTATTCTTACACAGCAGATAGATCGCATAACCCAAGTTCATCAAGAGACCACCAAAGACAACCGTTGCACGCGCAGGAATTGCCGATGTTGCATCGCTCGCCCCAAACGTCTTAGCCGACTCCACGATAGGGTTTGCAGCCTCGAAACCGATGTTGAGCAGTGACGAGAGAACTCCCGAGAGAGTTACGATAATAAGCCCTGTGACAATGCTCTTTTTAGCACCACCATTCGACTCCTCAATATTATTTTGTTCACGATCGCGCAAGATTCCTGAGTATGCCGACATCGCAACACCGACCAACATTATCGACACACCGATAATAACATAGATAAACGATGGCGACTCCGTAACACCCTCTATTCCAAAGAGTGGAATGATCGCACCCAATCCACCTGCGAGACCCATAACCACGCCATTGGTGATCGAGACACCCACAAAATTTACGCTCACACCAAATAAAATTCCTCCGATTCCCCAAAGAAAACCGAGCAAAATAGATTTGAAAAGCACATCTGTCGAGGTCGAGAATATTGAGTCAAAGAATGAGGGGAAGCCAACCATACCCCACACGATCGGGATAATCAACATTGCCGCCAGCGAGTAGATAAACCAGAACGACTCCCACGAGAGTGGTTGCTGTCGCTTCATTCCCATTCCGAAACTTCCCTGCGCAAAACCGGCTAGAAGAAGTAGTAAAATTCCTGTTAATGTCATATATTTTAGTTTTATTAGTTAGATTGCGGTTGATTTGTATGTTGTCTGACAAATATAGTAATATATTTTCAAACTTCACCATTATATTTGGAAAAAGTTTGAAAATATATCGAATTTAATTTTTAGCGTTGCACTCGTCCCGATGCATCGCCCCCTGCGAGTGCCTCCACCTCCTCAATAGAGACGTGGTTGAAATCACCGTTGATGGTGTGCTTTAGAGCTGACGCAGCCACCGCAAACTCCAACGCCTCACCCTGATTTGGTTTGGTTAAGAGTCCGTGGATGATACCACCCGAGAATGAGTCGCCACCGCCTACGCGGTCTACAATAGGTTCGATGTCGTAGCGTTTTGAGGTGTAGAACTCCTCGCCATTGTAGATCATCGCCTTCCAACCATTGTGGGTTGCGGAGAATGACTCGCGCAACGTTGAGACTACATATTTGAAACCGAACTCCTTGCGCATCTGCTCGAAGATTCCCTTGTATCCCTCAGCGTCGGTGTTGCCACCTTCGACATCTGCGTCGGGCTTGAATCCCAAACACAACTCTGCATCCTCCTCATTGCCGATACAGACATCGACATACTCCATCAAGGGGCGCATAACCTCCTGCGCACGCTCCTTTGTCCAGAGTTTTTTGCGGAAGTTTAGGTCAACTGATACGGTCACGCCATTGCGCTTTGCAGCCTCGCACGCCAATCGTGTGAGCTCCGCCGATTCAGCAGAGAGAGCTGGTGTGATGCCCGACCAGTGAAACCACGCTGCATCTTTCATAATCGTGTCGAAGTCAAAATCCTCACGAGTAGCCTCCGCAATCGCAGAGTTAGCACGATCGTAGATCACCTTAGATGGGCGCATCGAAGCACCTGTTTCGAGGAAGTAGATACCCACTCGGTCTCCTCCGCGAGCTATATAATCGGTCTTGACGCCGAACTGACGTAGTGCATTGAGTGCCGACTGCCCGATCTCGTGGGTCGGTAGTTTCGAGACGAAGTACGCCTCGTGTCCATAGTTAGCGCACGACACAGCTACATTTGCCTCGCCACCTCCATAGATGACATCGAACGAGTTGGAGCGAACAAATCGCAAATTTCCCGGGGTTGAGAGGCGGAGCAAGATCTCGCCCATTGTTACTATCTTCATAACTAAAATTATTTTGTAATTCCAAACATAAACTCAAACTTGCGCTCACCTGCTTTTAACTCATAGTGAGGCAGAATCTTCGAGAGCGTACCTGCCAATGCCGCCTGCTCAAGATCAATATTCACGGTGTAGAATCCTGCCTCCTCTAGCTCGTATGGGTGGCGAGCTTTTTGGATCGCCTCAGCGGTGTACCTCCACGCCGAGAATGCAAACTCTGGTACTCCTGTGAACTTTAGCTTGTTCGATCGGCTCGCCATCGTCATCCATCTCGTCCCCATTCGGTTGCCGCTCTCCTGTGGGAATACATAGTTGTAGTATAAATCATCTGTTGCGATGCTATACTCGCCAACCTCTGCTCCACTCTTGCGGTCGATGTAGCTCTCGTGATCGCCAAGACCGTAGTATGTCGTGCGGTCGTAGCGGAGCGGTAGCCCCATCGTCACTCCGAATCGGATCATATCGGGCGTTGACTCTGCGGAGTCCATCGCCATCGCTACTCGCACTGCGCCATCGCAGAATATAGTATAGTCGACAGAAAATTCTACACCTTTCTGTTTTCTGTATGTGACACTCACGGTTGCAGACTCTGTGTTATGTTTGCACTCTACGTTCTCAACATTTAACGATGATAGATAGCCTCCCCAGAACTTACGGCAAGGGGTCATATATTTGCTGCTCGCACCTCGAATATCGTTGTCGATCGTTGGGCGTGTGAAGTTTGGCATCAGCGGAGAGTGCAGCAGTTCCGTCCCCTTTGTTTTATATGATGTTAGGTAGCCGCTCTGCTTAGAGACCACAGCCGCGAAATCACGTGTCGAGAGGGTTACATCGCTATCACTCTCGCTAACTGTTAGCTGAAGTTTCGAGGTCGATTTGTATGGTGTGCACTCCGCACTCTTCGCCTTGAGCAACATACGCTCCTTTGCCACCTCAAAACCTGCCTTGCACCACAAACGATCCTCCGCCTCGTGAAGAGACACTCGCACCCAATACTCACACGCAGGGTTGAACTTAGTCCTCCGATATGGGATCTTCACAACCTCGAAATCACCTGCCGCGATGTTGAGCTGCCCCAACGATCCGCCCTCGATCTTGCGTCCATCCTCATATAGCTCCCATCGTGCATCATACTGCGCCAACGAGGTGTGCGACAATCTGTTATAGATACGAACCTCGTGCTCGCCAACCAACGAAAACTCCGCTGGCTGGAACACGTACTTCGCCTCCCAAGCGTGTGGGTTTGGGCTTCTGTCGGGTGCAAATACGCCATTGATGCAGAAGTTACGGTCGTTGGGCATATCGCCAAAGTCGCCACCATAGGCGTAGAAGGTCTCGCCACTCTCGTTCTGCTTTTCGAGCCCCTGATCTATCATATCCCAGATGTAACCTCCAATCAAATTTTTGCGTTCACGGATCTCGCTCCAGTAGTCCGACAGACCACCCATCGAGTTACCCATTGCGTGCATATACTCGCACATAATTATTGGGCGTGTGATATATGGGCTATCCGACATACCGACGATCTGCGCCAACTCGGGATACATTCGACTTAACACATCGACAAATTGTGGATCATCGGGGTTTGCGAAGTTGTTATCGGTTGCATTTCCCTCACCACCCTCAATGTAGTGTGGGTGCGTTGGGTCGCCCTGCGCACCCTCGTAGTGTATAAATCGCGTAGGGTCGAAATCCTTAATCCACCCTGCCGCAGCAGCGAAGATTGGACCTGTACCAGACTCATTACCCAACGACCACGAGATGATGCTTGCGTGGTTCTTGTCTCGCTCTACCATACGTGTTATGCGGCTCATCATCGAACCCATCCACGAGGGTGTGTTTGCGGTGTAACCTCCAAGGTGGTGAGTCTCAATATTCGCCTCATCCATCACGTAGATTCCATATTTGTCGCACAGCTCCAAGAAGTAGGGGTCGTTGGGATAGTGCGATGTACGTACCGCATTCATATTGAACTGCTTGATGAGCTGTGCATCCGCCTCCATCTCCTCACGTGTGAGAGCCTTGCCATTCGTTGGGCTGTGATCGTGACGATTGACACCCATAATCTCCACCTCACGACCATTGATTAGCAGAGCGTTATCCTTGCTGAACTCGACTGTTCTGAATCCTATCTTGTGCGAACGTGCCTCAGTCACCTCACCATCGGGGTTGACCATCGACAAGACCAATGTATATAGATATGGAGTCTCGGCACTCCACTTATTTGGAGAGGTGATATCCGCCTCCATCACCGCAAACTTAGGGATGTCGCGCGCAGGGTATCGCTCCAAGAAGAGTTTTTTAGCCGAACAGCTCAACGCCTCCGCAAAGAGTGGTGTGCTCTCTGCATCGAAGAGTTGCGTCTTGATCGTCCACCCCTCCAATAACTCTGCATCATTACCCTCGACCCACAATTTGGGGCGTATCTCGATCTCGCCATCCTTATAGTTATTATCTAACTTCGCGCGAACGGCAAAGTCATTGATCGAAATTTCGGGCTGCTCAAGCAACATTACATCGCGATATATTCCGCTCAAACGCCACATATCCTGATCCTCTAAGTAGCTACCATCGCTCCACCTAAAGACCTGAACAGCAACCCTATTCGCCCCCTCTCTAAGATATTTAGTAACATCAAACTCTGCCGCCAAACAGCTACCCTGACTATATCCGACCTCCTCGCCATTGACCCACACGTAGAACGCAGACGAGACACCACCAAAGTGCAAGATGACGTTACTCGATAAGTCCCAACTCTCGGGCAGAGTGAAGTCTCGATAGTAGCTGCCGACAGGGTTGTCACGATAGATAAATGGGGGAATCGGAGGCTGCGGACCTCTCCAATCATACTTCAAACCATCCAAAATATTTGGTGTGAACGGGTATGTAATATTTGTATATATCGGCTGCCCGTACCCCTTCATCTCCCAGTTGGATGGGACAGAGATAGCAGCCCAATCATCTCCTCCCGAGAAGTCGGCTGCCATAAAATCCGTTGGGCGCAACTTGCTCTTTTCAACGAAGTTAAATTGCCACTCACCATTGAGCAACATCATCCTCGACTCAGCACGATCCGCAGCCAACGCCGCCTCGACGCTCTCATATGAGTATGACGCAACACGTGCCGACAATTTATTGCGCTCGAACACCATCTCATTCTCCCAATCGTTATTTGCGAAGGCGAGAGCCGACGAGAGGGCAAACGCCATCAAAAAAGATAATCTCTTAATCATAATATAAGTAGTAGTTAGTTTTAGTTTGGGTTAGTCTAGTTTGTTGCGCTCACAATTCGGTGGGTCTCCTCAATATGCTTCATCATCAATTTTGAGGCTGTGATGGGCTGTCTATTACAAATCGCAGTAAATATCTCCTCGTGGAGGTGGTTCACCAGCTCTGGGTTGAAATCATTTTTGAGCGTATATGAAATCTGATCGTAGAGTATTGGGCGAAGTGCCTGAAGAATCAACACCGCAACACTGTTCTTCGAAGCCTTGGCGATCGCCTCGTGAAACGAGTAGTCATACTCTGCAAACCGCTTGGGCTTATATGGTTCAAACTTCATCAAATCAAGATACCTCTGCATCTGCTCGATGTCGTCGGGTGTAGCACACAAAGCCGCCAACTCCGCAAGTTTTGTCTCCATCGTCTCACGAAACTGCACCACGTCTCGAAGCGAACTCTTCTTGTAGTCGAGCGAGAGTTTGAGCATCCTCGACGTAGCCTCGATCGACTCATCGACAACCACCGCACCTCGCCCCTGACGCTTGCGCACCAACCCGCGCGACTCCAACGTCTTAATTGCCTCACGAATGGAGCTCCGACCGACACCAAACTCCTCACACAATAGCTCCTCCGTGGGCAAAAAATCGCCAACAACAACACTCTGATCTATAATCCTACGCGTCAATATATCCGCGATCTGAACCGCTACCGAACCATTTATAATCACGGGCTTCGCACCTCGTCTATCTTTTCTATCTCGCTGCATATAACAATCTATTCATTATGTAATTGGGGGTTGTATTATGCAGATCAATAAATATGTATGTTGTCTGACAAATTACACCCCAATGCAAAGGTAGTGAAATAAATCTATATTCCAAATAAAAACGAGATTATTTTGGCTCAAGCGACAAAGTCCGTGGATGCCCCCCTCACACAGCCGATTAACCTAAAATCTGTACACTACGATAAACTTTGCGCCCAAAGTATTATCTTTGCACTATGACAAAACCCACGACAC
>JBCQTT010000005.1:0-106539 GCA_047174765.1 Rikenellaceae bacterium
CTGTACTCTTAAAAATCATAGTAGTTGTGTTTTATATTACACTATAAAGATAGTGATAATTTATTGAATATCAAAACTTTAATTTTTAGAAGTCCCCTATAGATTTGTACGATATCACTTTTTTGTGGCGAAAAAATATACATTTTCACCCCAAAGTAATATAATCCATTTTTTTGAAGTTTTATTCCATTTTATAGATCAGTTGCAATTAGTTACTTGCAGGTTAGAAAATAGATGAGAGAAAGTTAAACTGATTCTAACAAAATGGACAAAAAAAGATGAATAAATATATTATGATATCGCTATGCGTAGCATCAACAAGCACAAGCTACGCAGAACAGAGTCTACGCCCCAACATCCTCTGGCTCACATACGAAGATACATCACCCGAGTATATTGGCTGCTACGGCAACACATATGCAAAAACCCCGACGATGGATAAACTCGCAGCAGATGGCGTTCGATTTACTCGTGCCTTCTCCACTGGCACAGTATCGTCGGCAAGTAGATTTTGCCTCATTACAGGGTGTAGAACGACAAAATATGGTACAGGCAACCACCGTAGCGAATATTGCATCCCCGATTTCGTTGATGGATTCCCTGAGCATCTTCGCAACGCAGGCTACTACACCTCCAACAACTACAAGACCGACTACAACCACTACGACCACAAACAGATGACCAAAGAGTCGTGGAACGAGAGTAGCGGAAAAGCTACGTGGCGCAACAGAGAGGCTGGACAACCATTCTTTGCCGTATTCAACAGCCCCCATTCACACCAATCTCGAACGATGACAAACCCGTGGAGTATCTACGAAAAATCAAGTTTTGAAACATCTCGACCCCTCGCGCAAGAGTGAGGTCGACGGCGATTTTGTCATACCACCATACTATAGAGAGTCACCCGAGATGCGCAAGCAGTGCTCTCGAATCTACAACTCCATCTCTCTCACCGACCAACAGTTCGAGGGTATTCTCCGCGATCTGGAGGAGGACGGACTTCGTGATAGCACCATCATCTTCTGCTTCTCCGACCACGGTGAAGGAATGCCGCGTGCCAAGGGAAGTGCTCTTGGCAGTGGGCACAGAGTACCATTTATACTCTGGATACCCGATATGTACAGAGATCTATCACCTTGGGGTAGCGGCGTTATAACCGACGAGCTTGTCAGCTTCGAGGATTTTGGCGCAACAGTTTTATCACTTGCTGGTGTCGAAATTCCAACATATAATGAGGGTGTTCCTTTTCTCCCGAAACAGGAGTTAAAGGGGCGTTCCTCAAAGAAAAAATATGTATTTGGAGCTTGCGACGCTGTAGACAATAATATTGAGTTGGCTCGCACCGTCACCGATGGACACTATATGTACTCTCGTATCTTTACCAACTACCAACCATTCGTCCGTTGGACACCATACTACGACCACTCTCGCATTCAGAAAATTATGCGAGAAGATTATAGCGAAGATAGATTAAATCCTCTTCAAAGAGCTATTTTAGATCCGCGAGAGATGGAGTATCTCTACGACATCGAAAACGATAAGTGGGAGAGCATAAACCTTGCTCAATCAACCAAACACAAAGGTGTCATTCGGCGTATGCGTAAAGCTCTTATGAAGTATCTCACAGAGAGTAGAGATGCTCATTTTATCCCTGAATATACATTGTCGAAATATCATCTCAAGGAGTTACCTTACGATATGCGACTTGACGATGAATTCTATCCGTTCGACCGAATTTTAGCCGCAGCATCTCTCATTGGATTGGGCTCTGAGGCTATTCCAGAACAGCTCAATGCACTCAATGACGAAAACGACTTTGTATCATACTGGGCAGCTATAGCTCTCTTCACTCAACGAGGTGGGTTTACAACATCGCAACTTGAGGGGCTAAAGGAGTCTCTCGACAAGTTATCTTATCCCCCCACAAAGGTTTGGGCAGCGGCAGCTATATTAAATGTCGAGGAGTATCAACCTGCTCGAACAGTTATTGACGAAGCAATTCTTGGCTCCGATGACCAATTAGCTGCGACAGCCTTCAATGCCCTCTTAGAGATCAAGTTAGAGGTAGCAAACAGCTTCATATCGACGTTTCACGATATGGAAAAAAGCCACGAACTAATGAAACGAACCTCAGCAAGTAGTCACTATCTAGTAGTTAAACAAAGAGTCGAGGGTGTTGAATTTTCGTATGAGCAATATTGGTAGATGCGGAGTGGTTAACGACGACACTACGGCACTGGATCGTGACCGCTCCCTCCCCACGGGTGGCAACGCAGAAGGCGCTTTAGTGTCAACCACAAACCTTTAAATACCCCATACTTTCGGAGCGCCTCTATGCAGTAGGTCGAACAAGTTGGAGTATATCGGCACGACGGTGGAGTAAGGGGTGATATAACAGACCTATAGAGGTAGACGAGTGCCAGAAATGGCAGAATTGTTATCTGTCGCAACCTCTTCATAGACCTCTCTACTCCTCTACTATACGACCACTCTCACGCCCAATTAAGGTGAGAATACGAGCTACCGATTTCGAAATTTTATCATAATCGAACTGCTCCTTCGACGAGTATATTAACGCAATGTCCAACCCCCTATCACCCTTTGGGAGGAGTGATTTCTGAAGTCTATATGCCTCCTTAACACGTCGACGCAGTAGATTGCGTCGATTTGCTCTCTTATGGAATCGTTTGGGGACAGTAAACAGAACCGAGTCTACATCACCACTCCCCTCTCTCCAAACATAACGTATGGGGAATGAGAAGCCCGATGTACCCTCAGCAAATAGTGTCGAAACAGCTCCACGACCCCTTAGTCGCTCTTCGCGAGGTAATGAGTTGGATGAGGTATGGGGGGTATCGGAGGTCAACGTAGTATATTGTATTATTTAGCTTCTGTTTGCGTAAGGTTACTTACGTGTTACGCGAGGGCGTTTAGCCAACTTGCTCTGCTGTGTTTTGAGGAACTCATCCTTCGAGAGGTCATCCTCCATAACAACATCTTCAACCGCCTCACCACTCTTCAACCTGTCGTCGAGAATCTCCACAGCCTTAACCATAGATGGTGCAGCGGCAGTTGGAGCCATCGCCTTAACAGATAGTCCTGCCTCGATTGCCGCAGCGAGTGTGACGCGTCCAAAGACCGCTACGATTGGAAGATCCTCCTTCGGGAAGCTCTCGCAGAGCGCCTTCACGTCAGATGGCGAATAGAGAGCCACAAGGTCATACCCTTTGATATCGACACCTGTCATATCGCTCGACACGGTATGAGCGAGGATCGCCTCCGTGAAGTTCAGACCCAACTGAGTAAGTGCTTCGGGGAGCTCTGGTTTGTGAGGTTCGGTGAGTGTAAGTAGGAACTTTTCGCCACGATTTTTGACGATCAGCTCGACCAATGATTTAAATCCGCCATCGCCAAAAGATATTTTACGTTTGCGATAGACGATATATTTCTGTAGATATAGGGCTACAGCCTCTGTTTGACAGATATATTTCATCCCCTCGGGGACTGTGACACGAGAGCTTTCGCAGAGGCTAAAAAAGCTATCGATAGTTGTACGTGAAGTAAAGATCACCGCCGTATGTTGTAATACATCTATTCGTTGTGCTCGGAACTCCTTTAGAGCTACACATTCGACGTGTATTAGGGGTCGATAATCTACTTCGACTTTGTGTTTAGACGAAAAGTCATAAAATGGAGAGCGCTCTTTTACCGCGGGCTCAGGCTGTGAGAGTAAGATTTTAGAGATATTCAACGACACAAATAATAATTGTTATTGTTACACTTATTAACGAACGAAAATAACCCACAATAATGTTAGAGGAACTACTTCGACGCCACAAAGGTACAAAAACCAATGCAAAATAGAAATTTTTTGGGTCATAAAGAGCAAAAAAGTACGAAATAAATATATACCAATAAACACAACAGCCACAATCATAGCAACATACGACATAAAGAAATGGTTGACTTCGAACGTCGACATCAACACAACCGGCAACACCCAAATTAGGGACATCATCAATATACGATTCTTAAGAATTGTTATGCTTTGTGTCATCCAGTTACATTTGAGCAGATATCCCATAAGGTGGACTAACGCCAACCCCCACAGCATCATTAGGACAAAAGAGAGACCAACGAGTGTCATCCACCGCCCAATACCCAGAGACACGATCTCTTCGGCTAACCCCGCAATCGGGGGGTAGTGTTGTTGTGTTACCTCAACCAGACGGATCACAAAGAGTGTTCCCATCGAGATAATCAGCGACCACTCCAACACAATATCTCCAATCATATAGGAGCCAACACCTCCCCTTGTCTCTGTAATTTCGGCAAATGGATTGGTCACCTTGAAAGAGTTGCGGTTCATATTCTTCATCGACCGACCGACCCAAAGTATATAAAATATAAGTATAATCAACACAGCTATCTCGAATGATAGCTCACTGCTTATTGCAAAGGAGTTATTACTCGGTTCGGTGAGTTGTGCCGACAGTTCGACAACGCGAGAGCCTATACCAAAAATATGCTCTTCGGGGGTTAGTGCAGTGTTCATAATTAATTCTAAATCTCTTCAAAAACTCTATCTAATATTACGCGGATGGTTGTGCCGACACCGACCTCCGACGACACAACAAAAATTCGCCCAAAGTGGTAATCCTCAACTATTCGTCTCGACAACGAAAGTCCCAAGCCCCAACCTCGACTCTTGGTCGTAAATCCCGGGTCGAAGATCTTACGCCACGAACCCTTGGCGATTCCGCGCCCCGTATCTCGCACATCAATCATAATTTTGTATTCGTCGGTGACGAGGCTCACGGTGATTGTTCCTGCACCCTGCAACGCGTCGAGTGAATTTTTCAATAGATTCTCGATAACCCACTCGATAAGTGTCTCATTGAGATTTGCCGTAGCCGGCGCCATCGACAATCCATCATAAACCAACGAAACGCTACGAGGCATACGTCCGCGAAAATAGTGAACAACTCCATCTACAACCTCATTGACACTATGTGGTGAGAGAGGTGTGTCGGAACCAATCTTCGAGAACCGATCTGTCACCTTCATCAAGCGCGCTAGATCCTTCGACATCTCCTCCAGCGCCTCGGGCTCAACCTCTTGGTCACGCAGATACTCAACCCACCCCATTAATGACGATATTGGAGTACCGAGTTGGTGTGCCGTCTCCTTTGCCAACCCCACCCAAACACGATCTTGCTCACCCTGCTTGGTACTTCGCAGAGCTATGTAGGCGAAGGTGAAAAATACAAAAAATAGGCAATACTGCGCATAAGGGATATATGAGAGGCGCTTCAACAGCTCTGACGTTCCGTAGAGCAGGAAGTAGCGATTATTACCCCACATACTCTGAAACTCGATGGGGCGATTCTCCTCCGTAAACTTACGTATTTGACGACGCAACCGATCTGGATGTTGCGTAATATCGTCACTCACGAGATGAGCCACCACAACCGACATCTGCTCATCGAGGACTATAAATGGGATGTTTTGGCGAGTGTTGGCGATCTTCAGCATATTGGGGACTCCCCCACTATTCACACCACTACTAGCCTGCTCCATCGCATTGACCCAGATCTCCACATCGTGAATCTCCTTCTCTCGCAACGTCGTCACCATACTATTTATCGAGTAGACCGACATAGAGATGAATACAATCCCGAGCAACATAACCAATATGTTACGACTACTCTGCTTATTACGCAACGACAGCAGACTCAGCAGCTCAAGCAATTTCACCTTTATCATAACCCCTACTACTCTTCTATTGTACTCTCAACCTCCTCGCGAGGTGTCAATAGGCGATTCATCTCCTCGCTATTGGCTAGAATCTCTCGCGCACGAGCAACCTCTTTATCTTGTGCAACTCGATTAATTAACACACCCTCGATATATGCAAAGCGCAGGATAATATCCTGTTTTAGATACTCCTCGATCTCACTACGATAGCGCTTCATATGGTCATCTACATCGTCGTTGATACCCTCGCGGAGCTCTTTGAGTTTGAGACTCAACTCCTCGTTTCGATCCGCCTCGGCAGCAATCTCGAGTGCCGATATTGCACGACTCGCCTTCGACTCATACTTCACGTCACGCGTGGCAATAAACGCCTCGAAACTCGCAAAATCCTCATCGGAAATCTCAAACGTGCGCGCATCAAATGGTTCATTGTAGTGCTCTCGATAATATCCTTCGCCCCACTCCTCTATCAAACCCTGAGCATAGAGCGTACCTGCAAAACGACTAATATAGTCCGCCTCCATCTCCACATCGGGTGTCACACCTCCTCCGTCGTAGACTTTACGTCCTCCCAGCGTTAGGAACTCCCGACGCAACGAGTCGGCGACACGAGTAACCTTTCTTTCGTCACTATGGTCGGTATAATCCATCGCCTGAATACATCGTCCCGAGGGGATATAGTATCGCGATGTGGTTAGTTTGAGGTAGGAGTCATAACCAACCGGAACAGTGCTCTGAACCAACCCCTTTCCAAAACTTCGCTGACCAACCAACACCGCTCGATCCATATCTTGCAACGCCCCAGCCACAATCTCCGCCGCCGATGCCGAACTCTCATCTATCAACACCACAATCGGAGTGTTGGGTAGAAGAGGTGACTCCTCAGTCCTATATATTATGGAGTCGCGACGACCCTTAATTTTAAGCACCTCACTATTGCTGGGCACAAACAGCGACAACACCTTGATTGCCTCCTGCATAACTCCTCCGCCATTGCTGCGGTAGTCGAGAATAAGCGACTTCATACCCCTCTGCTCAAGGTCAATGAGAGCTGTTCGCATCTCCTCATACCCCCCCTCGATGAAGTCCGTATGTTGAAGATACCCCGTCGTCTCATCCAACATATCGTAGTATGGAACTGCCGGTATGGATATGCGTTGACGTCGGATCGTAACCTTTCGCTCCGCAGAGTCGATTACACTCCCCACAACCAACTTAACTCTACTTCCCGGTGTGCCTTTCAACTTACTACTCACCTCACTCGTCGTGAGACCCTTGGCACTCTTGCCATCTATCTCCAAGATCCTATCTCCAATGAGCAACCCAACCTTATCGGCTGGTGACCCCTTGTAGGGTTGCGAGATTGTAACATAGTCACCATTTTGGCGTATCACAGCACCTATTCCCCCATACTTACCTGTCGTCATTATCTCGAAATCCTCCATATCCGACTCATCAATATAACTCGTATATGGATCGAGGCTACGCGACATCCCGGCTGTAGCATCTCGCAACAACTTCGTCGTCGAGAGGGTGTCGACATAGTTCTCATTGAGCGCCCTCAACATATTTACCAAAATCTCCGTATCGCGCACCAACGCAAAATCACTCTTCACCGCTCTAACCGAGAAGAGCGCAACAACCACCAATAGCGGAAGTATAAACCTCTTTAATCTCATCCTTACCTTTTTCTCTTTTTTTCGCTATCGACCGCCCATCTGTGCTTGGGTCTGTTGAGCCTCCACGTCAGAATTCTCGATAGCATACTCTAATCTATATATCACATATGCAACAGCCTTACGATTTCCCGACACTGCGAGTTTTCCATCGGAGTGTTGAATGATCTTCACGTGGTCCTCGAACAACATTGTTATACGTTTTACGAAGCTCCCCGCGATAAATGTCATACGACCCTCCGACTCGTGGTCGAGCACCATACCCTGCTGACGGAATGAAAGCATAATCTGTTCGCGATTCTTCACCAAGTCGCCAGCAATGAATCTCCTCATATATCCAAACATCGGATAGATCGCCGACAGAGCAAAGACCGCAAAGATCAAAAAGAGACCTCGTGGAGTCGAGATGATCGCGTGGAACTTATCCCCCGGTGTAAACACAACATTTGAAGCGAACGAGGTGATATACATCACCGCAAAATAGATAACGCAAAGTGTCAAAAAATATTTGATCGAACGTTGAAGATATCTCATAACATATTTAGTTTTTGGTTTATTAAATTAGTTTCCTAGCGCAGTGAGTCCGCAACGCGCTCCATCAACCACGCTGGCGTCGATGTAGCACCACAAATTCCAACCGAACACCCCGGCTCGAACCATTGCGGATCGAGCTCCTCCTCAGACTCTATATTGTAGCAACGGGGATTTGACTCTCGACACAACTCGTAGAGAACTCGCCCATTACTTGATTTCTTACCACACACAAACAACACAACATCAAATCGACTAACGAACTCGCGCAGATGCTCCTCGCGAGAGGATACTTGTCGACAAATCGTGTCGTTGACAACAACACTCTGTGGGTCACTTGCTCGATCTCGTATTATCTCCGCCAGATGGTTGAATAGCGATATGCTCTGGGTAGTCTGCGACAAAAAGTAGATCGGTGCATCGTAGTTTACGGAATCCAAATCTGCCTCACTCTCCACAACATACACCCGATCGTCGACCTGACCCGTAAGACCCACAACCTCGGCGTGACCCCTCTTGCCCAACAAAACGACACTCCCTCCAACTTCACCCATCTGCTCATACGCCTTGACAACCCTCTGCTGCAACTTCGCAACGACAGGACACGTAGCGTCGATGATAGTAATCCCCATCATCTCTGCTGCTCGATATGTATTGGGGGGCTCTCCGTGGGCACGAATGAGTAGTCGTCGACCTGCCGCCATCGCCATATTCTCGTTTGAGATGGGGTGCAAGCCCATCTTTTGGAGTCGCTGCACCTCGATACGGTTGTGGACAATATCCCCCAACGAAAAGACCTCCGTCCGAAGTCCATCACCCATCGACAACGCCTGCTCTGCCTCCGATATCGCACGAACGACACCAAAGCAAAAACCCGATTTTGGATCTATCTCTACCCTCATAATCTATTTTACTCTGCTCTGATACAATCTGTCGAACCACTCCATCTGAGCCTCAACACTCATATCACTATTATCTAAAACAACTGCATCGTCAGCCCTCACAAGTGGCGATATAGATCGTGTCTCGTCGGCACGATCGCGCGCAACAACACTCTCAACGATCTGATCGAGAGTGATCTCCTCACCCCCCTTCTGGAGCAACTCATCGTAACGGCGCTTTGCCCTCACGCAAGGATCTGCCACCATAAATATCTTGATCTCAGCATCGGGAAAGACCACACTCCCAATATCTCGCCCATCCATAACAACACCTCCTCGGTGACCCATCTGCTGTTGCAAAGAGACCAACTTCTCGCGAACCTCCTCCACAGCACTCACAATACTCACCGCTCGACTCACCTCCATCGTGCGAATCAAACCCTCAACACACTCCTCCGACAGATATACATCACTCGCACCACGAGCCGAGTTAAATACAAATCGCACATCTAGCTGTGGTAACAACGCCTTCAACCCCTCACGGTCGACACTCTCCGTTGCCACCTCTACAACCCCTGCGCGCAGAGCCGCCAACGTAACCGCACGATACATCGCTCCAGTGTCGATAAATATATATCCTAGTTTTGCCGCTATCGCCTTTGCAAATGTGCTCTTCCCACAAGAAGAGTAACCATCAATTGCTATTATTAAATCTCTCATTGCCATTAAGAATATGTTTAAATTTCTCTCATCTATTTTACTAAGGATCTGTCACTTCGCTTTTCTCTCTTAGCAATTCTAGCGAGAAAAACTTAAACAGATTCTAAAAAAGGTTCAAAAATGTTGATATTATAGTATATGCTCCGAGTCCACCGATGATAAGACCTGCCGTGTGGTTAATCGTGACCATATGTCGCGGTCTAAAATTACCTCGAAACAGCCCCACCACAAATGCAAGCCCACTCCACCAAGCCGCGCTACCCACAAAAAATCCAGACATCACAACAACTCCTCGTATCATCCCCCCGACACTCTGCATCTCGTCGCCACTCCCCGCAACCTTAAACACCGCAAAAAACGCAAGTATGTAGGGTATAACCATAATGAAGTTAGCCAACGTAAGTCCAAATATCGAGACAAAATCATTCCACATAGAGCCTTTTCCACTTCGGTTTTTACGAATCTGCACCACCGGATTTTGTAGGTATATGTAGACCCCCACCGCAACGACAAAGATCCCACCGACAACTCGTAGTAACATATTATACTCCTCGATCTGGCTCTGCAACATAGCATAAAAAAAGTATGCAACAATCGCCATTATCGTATCTGCCACAGCAACTCCCAGCCCCGAGACAAGCCCCGACTGACGAGATTTGCTCAACGTTCGCTGAATACACAACACCGCAACTGGTCCAACGGTGATAGATGCTGCAACGCCAACCATCACGGCTCGTCCCAACACCTCGATTAATTCCAATGTCATATTTTTCACATTATTTCCTACAAAGATATAATAAAATTGTGAAATAGAATTAAATTTGTGATGATAAAATCGTGCTAAAATTTATGATTTGTCTATTTTGTTGTTATCTTTGTGACTCAACAACAACACAAAAAGAATGGAGTTAATAGAAACAACACTCGCAAACATTAGCAACTGGCTCTGGGGATGGTGGTTAATAATCCTCCTTTTAGGTACACATCTATTTCTGACAATTCGTCTAAAAGTGCCTCAACGAAAACTATTTACAGCAATCAAACTATCTATCGCAAAGGACTCAGATGCCTCGGGTGATGTAAGTCAATTTGCAGCTCTCGCAACATCGCTCGCCGCAACTCTCGGCACGGGAAACATTATCGGTGTCGCTACAGCGGTTGCCATCGGAGGTCCGGGAGCGGTGCTTTGGTGTTGGATTACGGGAGTACTCGGTATCGCCACAAAATACGGCGAGGGACTCCTAGCCATAAAATATAGGGTGCAGACCCCAAAAGGCGAGATGCTGGGTGGTCCAATGTATGCCCTCGAACGTGGATTGGGGATGAAGTGGATGGGTATCGCATTCGCTGCGGTGACGGCTCTCGCTGCATTCGGTATCGGTAACACGGTGCAGGTAAACTCCATATCGCTACTTCTTAGTGAAAACTATGGCGTAAACCCTCACATCACAGCCGTAATCGTCGCTGCTCTAATCGCCCTAGTCGTAATATTCGGAATCAAAGGTATCGCAAAGGTCTGCTCTATGTTAGTGCCAATTATGGCAGTCCTATATGTGTTTGGATGTTTCTATATCCTAGGTCTCAACTGGGAACATATGGGTGAGACTTTCTCTGTGATCTTCGAGTCTGCCTTCACACCTCGCGCCGCAGGGGGTGGATTCGTCGGCTCGACAGTCCTTATGGCTGCTCGATTCGGTATCGCACGTGGTCTCTTCTCAAATGAGTCGGGATTGGGTTCTGCTCCGATCGTTGCGGCGGCAGCTCAAACTCGAAACCCTGTGCGCCAAGCCCTCGTTTCATCTACCGGTACATTTTGGGATACCGTTATCGTATGTGCCCTCACAGGTTTGGTGTTGGTTAGCAGTATCATCTCTTGCCCCGACATCGACTGCTCGATGGGTGGCGCCCTCACAAACGCTGCATTCAGCAAAATCCCATATATCGGAACAACAATCCTCGCTGTGGGTATCATCACCTTCGCATTCTCTACAATCTTAGGCTGGACATATTATGCCGAGAAGTGTGTCGAGTATTTGGGTGGTCAAAAGTGGATTAAATATTATCGCATAGTCTGGATCGCAGTTCTCTACTGTGGCGCAGTTATGCAGCTAAACGTTGTGTGGTACTTAGCCGATAGCTTGAACGCATTGATGGCTATTCCAAACATCATATCACTACTCCTACTATCGGGAGTAATAACCAAAGAGACAGACAAATACCTATGGAGTGGCAACCTAGATGATATTGCGCCGCCACCACCAACTATCGACAAATAAAGTTAGCCCTCCGCTATAATGAAGATACTCCAAAGCGAAGTAAAATTTCTCGCCGGCGTAGGCGAGATTCGAGCCCAACTCCTCTCAAAGGAGTTGGGTATCTTTACTTTCGAGGATCTACTCTACCACCTCCCATTCCGATATATAGACCGCACACGACTCTATACAATCGCGGAGCTACCATCGGCAGATGGAACTATCGTGCAGTTTCGCGCACGCGTGAGCGGAGTGTCATACGCTGGCGAGGGGTCAAAACGCCGATTTAAGGCTACTGTTCGCGATGAGTCGGGCGTGAGTGAGTTGGTATGGTTCAAGGGGATCAAGTGGATCGAGAAGAGAATCGAAGTTGGACGAGAGTACCTTATATTTGGCAAGGTCTCAACATTTAGGGACGAGACGTCGATAGTCCACCCCGAGATCGAGACTATCGAGAAGGTGTTGTCGAAGCCACCCTTAAGCGCAATGCAGGGGGTGTACTCTACAACCGAGAGGCTATCTACAGCCTTGGGCACAAAGGGTTTTCACAACATTATGGTGGCACTTTGGGATCGCGTAAAGGATCACATCACGGAGTCACTCCCCGAATATATAACCCAAAAATATGGGCTTCTCTCACTCCGCGAAGCGCTGTTCAACATCCACTTCCCTCAATCGAACAAACTCCTCGCAGCGGCACAACTACGCCTAAAGTTCGAGGAGCTGTTGGCTCTACAGCTAACGATACAGTCTCGCAGAACAGAACGACTAACACGAGCTAACGGGTTTATGTTCAACCGCGTAGGCGACCTGTTCAACAGGTTCTACCACGAGAAACTCCCATTCCCCCTAACAGAGGCCCAAAAGAGAGTCATTCGCGAAGTTCGAGCTGACACCGTAACCGGATTTCAGATGAGCCGCCTCCTCCAAGGTGACGTGGGTAGTGGCAAAACCGTCGTTTCGCTCTGCACAATGTTGCTCGCGGTCGACAACGGATTTCAAGCCTGCATAATGGCTCCTACGGAGCTCCTCGCACGCCAACACTACGCCTCAATGCAGCGTATGTGCGAAGGTCTCAACATAAAGATCAACATACTCACAGGTGCATCCAAAGCAAAGGAGCGTCGCGCAGCACTCGAAGGAGTCGCCTCGGGTGAAACAAACATACTAATAGGCACTCACGCCCTAATCGAGGATCGAGTGCAGTTTCAGAACCTTGGATTTGTGGTGATCGACGAGCAGCACCGCTTTGGTGTGGAGCAGCGCGCCCGCCTCTGGAGAAAGAACCTTCAACCACCCCACATATTGGTGATGACCGCCACACCCATCCCTCGCACCTTGGCAATGACACTCTACGGCGATTTAGAGGTATCGGTGATCGACGAGCTGCCACCGGGACGCAAACCAATCGTAACAGTCCACTACACCGACTCGGCACGACTTCGCCTCATTGGATTTATGAAGGAGCAGATCGCCCTAGGGAGACAAGTATATGTGGTCTACCCCCTCATAAAGGAGTCGGAGAGGATGGATGGCGCAGATTACAAAGACCTAACAGATGGCTTCGAAGCCATCTCTCGCGACTTCCCACTACCCCAATATAAGGTAGCGATCTGTCACGGCAAGATGAAACCCGCCGACAAAGAGGAGTCAATGCGCCAATTCAAAGAGCACGAGGCGGATATATTAGTCGCAACCTCCGTAATTGAGGTTGGGGTCGACGTCCCCAACGCAACAGTTATGGTTATCGAATCATCCGAACGATTTGGACTCTCACAGATGCACCAACTTCGAGGACGCGTGGGGCGTGGTGGCGAACAGTCATACTGCATCCTTATGTCGAGCGAGAAACTATCCAACGACTCTCGCAAACGAATCGAGGCTATGTGCGAAACCAACGACGGCTTCCGACTATCGGAGCTAGATCTTAAACTCCGCGGCGCGGGCGACATAAACGGAACTCAACAAAGCGGAGAGGCTATCGATCTGAAAATCGCCAACCCAACACGCGACATTCAGATTCTGACCCTCACGCGAGACGCTGCAATAGAGATCCTAGATGGTGACCCTACGTTGTCTGAGCCCCAAAACAACACATTAAGAGAACTTCAAAATCGTTTTACACCATCCGTAGAGGTCGATTTCTCGAAAATATCATAATCTTAATAAAAAAAGGTCTACATAAATTCGTTTTTTCAAAAGAAAAACTTACCTTTGCGATTATTCGGATACAATCAAAAAACTAAATAAAAAATAAAAAAACAAAAAAACAATGGCAGAGACTAACACACAATCAAAGATGATGAGTGGATACCGCATTGCAACTGTAATCCTTGCAGCTGTATTGGTAGTTCTTTCAATCCTCTATTTCAACATCCACAGCAAGCAGCAGGCTGAGTACCTAGCGTTGAGTGGAGAGCGTGACGCAATCAAGGAGAACCTTACTGAGCTCGTTGGTAAGTTCGAGAAGCTTGAGACAACAAACGGTGAGCTTCAGAAGACTTTGGAGGCTGAGCGTAACCGCACTGACTCAATCATCGCAAAGCTTACTAAGGAGAAGAACTTGAACTACTCTAAGCTTAAGCAGTATGAGCGTGAGGTAGCTTCATTGCGTAACGTAATCCGCGGATACTTGGAGCAGATCGACTCTTTGAACAACTTGAATCAAGAGCTTATGTCTGAGAACGTAGGTATCAAGAAGCAGCTTACATCTACAGAGCTTCGCGCTGAGGAGGCTGAGGAGCTTGCTCGCAGACTTCAGGACAAGGTAAATCAGGGTGAGCTTCTTGTTGCTAACGGTATCGAGATCGTATCTCTTAACAAGAGGGGTCGTGAGATCTCACGTATCAAGCGTGCAGCTCAGATCAGCATCAACTTCACTATCGCAGCTAACAAGTTGGCTAAGGCTGGTAACACAGAGATCATCGCTTGTGTAACATCTCCTGACGGATATGTTCTTACAACTGAGGCGTTGCCAACATTCAACCTTAACGGCAAGAAGACAACTTACACTGCATCTCGCAAGGTTGACTTCCGCAACACAGACCTTCCTGTTAGCATCTTCTTCACAGGTGAGAAGTTGGTAGGCGGTGTTTATGAGGTAGTTCTCTACAACAACGGTGCTGTAATTGGATCTTCAAAGCTTGAGGTTCGATAATCATCACACTTAGATACAAAAAAAAGAGGTTGCCTTTTGGGGTGACCTCTTTTTTTGTATCTAGGTATGTGAGGCAAACAAAGCGTCGGGGTATCTTCGCTGAACATAAAATATATCGACTTTTTTTATTATATTTGTGTCTAAGACAACAACATAAAAGAAGATTGATATGAATATAGTTTACCTCATCGGGAATGGATTTGACCTTAGCAAGGGCTTACCGACAAGCTATCCCCAATTTTATAACTATTACTGTTCGTTACCCTCACCAAACAACGATCTAGCAGAGCTGAAAGAGGAGATAACGAGAGGTGATAACTGGTCAGATCTAGAGTTTGCCCTTGGGGAGTATAGCGCGAAATTTGACTCCAAAGAGCGATTAGCAAAGTTACATAAGGATTTAAGGACAAAGCTCCGAGACTACCTCATTAAGGTCGAGGCTCACTACCACTGCGACGACAGTCAGAAAGATCTGCTGATGTCTGACCTGTTGTCCCCAGAGAAATATCTTCGAGATACGGAGCAACGGGTTATAACGGATATTAAAAATCAATCTTGGACATCAGAGAAAATAAATATAATCACATTCAACTATACAGACACTCTGGAACGTCTCATAAATTGCAAAGAGGAAGACCCTGTTAATAGCATCACACACGTACACGGAACATTAAAAAACAATGGTCGAGATATGATATTAGGAGTCGATAACGACAACCAAATGTCCAACAAAACACTCTGTGTAGATCGACTTATAAGAAGAAAGTTCATAAAATCTGAGTCGAATGCAATCAATGGAACAGATCGGGATAAATACTGTAAGGATCTTATTTACAAAGCAGATTTAATCTGTTTATTTGGTGTCTCATTTGGTGACACAGACGCTTTGTGGTGGGGACACATTGCTAGACGCCTTATAAACAACAGTAGCTCAAAATTAATAATTTTCATACACAAACGCGATTTTGAAACTAATATAGATGATGACATCGCTGACATTTTAGAGAAAGATGAAGAGATCAAAGATATGTTCCTTAGTAAACGGAGCTTGATGAGACGAAGTATGAATCTGTTAAACCCCAAATTTTTGTCTGCATCAACTCCGATATGTTCAGCAACATCGACTTCCCATACGACGATAGTTGGCATAGCTGGGCGAAAAAATAACATATAGACGTTAAATTGCACAAAAAAGGGGCGACCCACTAACAAAGCTCCTCATTTATATATACCTTTGGAGAAATTATTAAAAGTTTACAAAACACCCTCCCCACAAATAAAAATACTAAAACTATGACAGCCCTATTTGACAAGATAATATTTGGTCCTATACACTCGCGACGCCTCGGACTCTCGCTCGGCGTGAATCTCCTACCTCAGGAGGCGAAGATCTGTAACTTCGACTGCATCTATTGCGAGTGCGGATCGAACGGAGAACGTCGAGGAGAGGCACTTCAAAGGCGATTTGCAGTTCGCACGCAGGTGGAGGAGGCTCTATCTAGCCAACTAACACAGATGGCTATTGACGCAACACCACCCGACGTAATCACATTCGCCGGCAACGGAGAACCAACACTACACCCCGAGTTCGAACAGATCATTGAGTCGACAATCGCTACGCGAAACCAACTATGTCCCGAAGCAAAGGTGTCGGTGTTGAGCAACGCGACGACCCTCGACAAGGAGAGTGTCGTTCGAGCACTGCGCCTCGTCGACAACCCAATCCTAAAGATCGACTCAGCGATTCAAGAGAGTGCACAGATCATTAACTCCCCTGCGGTGGGATACTCTGTCGAGAGGGTTATTGAGTTGATGGCAACCTCTCTAAAGGGGGTTTGCATCGTACAGACTATGTTCCTTAGGGGCGTGGTTGGGGGCGTGGCGTTCGACAACACAACCGAAACAGAGATTAAAGCGTGGCTCGACGCACTCCAAAAGATCAAACCTCGCAGTGTAATGATCTACTCCATAGACCGCGACACGCCACTCCACACTCTCGAAAAGATCGACAAAGAGCAACTCGAACAGATTGCACAAAGAGCTCGACAAATCGGCATTGAGTGCTCCGCTGCGTAGTGATGTGTTAATAATCTCGACCACTGCCCTGCGCGGGCGGCGGCGGAGTGCTCTCCGCGGAGCTTTGTTTTCGCTGCGATTGTTAATAGATTGATTCTCAATCTGCTATATATTGATAAATGTTCGATTAAAGCTCTGCTTTATCGCTCATTTCCCAATATATAGCTACGTAGGCTGCGCCTACTATTAACAATCGAATGTAAGTGCAATGTGGTCAAAAATAGTTGGCAAAATCGAAAAACACCACTAATCATTAAACATTGATCATTAATCACTAACAACTATATACCAAACACTCACCATCTCGGATCTCAAATCGGAGGTGGTGTTTTTGAGTGAGGGCTCGCGCTTGTAGCTTGTCGCCATCGACCGCCAAGAGTTCGAGGTCACGGATCAAATCGACACCCTCACACCCTGCAATTTTATAGAGGGTCTCCTTAGCACACCATATTATTGGAAGTATCTCGGCACGGGATCTCTCTTCGAAGAGGGCGATCTCCTCAGCTGTCGTGAAGCGTGAAGCGACACCCTCGAAGTTACGATCGCAACTCTCCACGTCGATCCCACAAGGGCTCTTAGAGACTATCAGAGCCACCGCCCTAGAGCTATGCGACACCCCAATATACAGATCAGAACCAACCATATATGGAGCACCACTCTCTCGATACAATATTTCGTAATCGGGGAGTGACATTTCACGTAGTGTAAGGCGCAGCAACGATCGCCACGCAGAGACCTCACGTCGACGCTTCGCGGAGCTCAGATACTCTATATAGAGTCGGTCAGAGCTACTCAGCAACGACACATCGCAACGACTTATATCACACAGAACGACCCTACTCATTTGTCGCAATAGCATCGGGGATTATGACTCTCACCTTTTCGATACGACGTCCGCTCTGACCTCCCATAGCCTCAACAGTCATCGAGATACCCTGCACAACGATCTTATCACCTAGTTTAGGGAGGCTCTTCTTCACCTCAAGGATCAACCCTGCCAATGTCTCGGAGTTACCCTGCAAGTCACACAACACCTCGTCGTCAAGCTCCAAGACTCGTTCAAAATCGTTGATATGGGTCTTACCCTCGAATATATAGGTGTTGCGGTCGAGACGTGTGTAGAACTGCTCGTCGGTGTCGCTCTCGTCGGAGATCTCCCCCACAATCTCCTCAATGATATCCTCCAGCGAGACCAAACCCATCGTCGACCCATACTCGTCGACAACTATTGCAATATGTGTCTTCGTCGACTGGAACTCTTCGAGCAGTACATTGATCTTTTTGTGGGCAGGGACGAAGTATGGTTTACGAATAAGTTGCTGCCATCCATAATCCACCTCATTGATGTGGGGCAGCAGATCCTTCACAAATAATATACCTCGAATATTATCCAGATTGTCGTCATAGACCGGAATACGCGAGTAACCACTCTCAATTATGAGCTCCTTAACCTTCGAATAGCTTTCGGTAAGGGGTATCGCCTCGATGTCGACACGCGAGCGCATAACACCCTGAACGTCGGTATTCACGAAGTTCAATATCCCCGACAATATAACCCTCTCCTCCTTTGTTGCATCCTCCGCCATATCGACTGCATCGGCAAGGTCGTCAAACGAAATCTCGCTATGGTGTGTTGCGTGCGACCCGATCCTCGACCCAGCCTTCATCAACAACATCGAGAGCGGTCGGCAGATCATCCTAAAGAAGATTAACGGACGTGCCGATATAGCTGCAAAGGCGTGTGGGGCTGTTTGTGCCAACACCTTGGGGGCAATCTCTCCAAACAACAGCAACACAAAGGTCACAACAACCGTCATCACAAGAAACTCAATAACCGAAGCCCCTCCAAAATCCACTACAGAGTGGATAATATTTGCCGAGAGAATAGCGATACTGATATTGACTAAGTTGTTGACAACAAGGATCGTCGCCAACAACATATCGACATTCGAGAGTAACGACAGAATCGACTTGTCCGTTGGATCTTTACTCTCCCTAATCTGCTCCACCTCGCGCGAGCCAAACGAAAAAAACGCCGACTCCGCACCCGACATCAAACCCGAAAGCAACAACAATCCAACCAACACCAATAACAATATTATGGTCGTATGGTCAAACCCCAAAAACTCTATCTCCTTTAGTTGTTCTATCACCTTATCTATTAAAATTTGTGTGAGTTCAAAAACAAAAAACAACTCACCTCTTTTGTGTTAATAATCTCTACATCTACCCTGTGCGAGCGGCGGCGGAGAGCTCTCTACTTATAATGGAATTCTATTTTCGCCCCACTCCCCCCACTAAAATAATCTATTCTCGTCATCAATGGTTATACTCTCGCGCTTTGCTGGAGCTGGATCACTCTCTGCGGTAGTTATAAGCTTCGCCTTTCGAGCAATATATGCTGGTGTGCGAAGCAGAGTCTCAATATTGGGATATCGAGGTTCGCGCTCGGGTAGGATGACACTCTCTCCACACGCAATGGGACTTGCCATATCCATTGTTGAGTCCTCGTTGTGGTTGGGTCTGCGTCGTCCACCACCGCCATTCATTCGACTGAAGGGTGACGAGGGATCTTGTGACGCCGCAAGACGTGACCTATAGTAGGCATCAAAATCTTCGATCTGCTCATCGTCATTATCGAAGCCCGTTGCAACCAATACGATCTCAAGGTTATCCCCCAACTCCGGCTTTGTGCTAATACCAAAGATGATGTTGGCAGTCTCCATATCTCCATTTTCGTCGATTATCTGTGCGTTATCCTGCACATAGGTCAAGATAGTCTTCATCTCGGAGTAACCCAACTTCTTCTCCTCGGAAGTTGCCATACTGAGCAGAATGTTCTTTGCACCAGTGATGTTGTTCTGATCGAGCAGCGGAGAGGTCAACGACTGCTGTACCGCAATCTTCGCACGATCCGAACCTGCCGCAGACTCTACACTCATATGTGCTCGCCCACTATCCTTCATAACCTTCGACACATCGGCAAAATCGACATTAATATAGCTCGACTCAACGGTGATGATCTCGGCAACACCCTTCGCCGCACAGCTCAAAATCTCATTTGCTTTACCGAACGCCTCCATTGCACTCGGATCATCAATATATAGGTTTTGGATATTTTCGTTGTTGATAATAAGCAGCGAATCCACACAATCCTTCAGATCACTAATACCTCGCATAGCCTGCTCACAACGCAACTTACCCTCGACAAGCAGTGGCGACGTAACAATAGCGACAGTCAAGATATCCATCTCCTTCGCCAACTTCGCAATGACTGGAGCAGCACCTGTTCCTGTTCCACCACCCATTCCTGCCGTGATAAACAGCATCTTCGTATTGAGTGCAATGAGACGATCGCGAACCTCTTCGAGACTCTCGATTGCAGAACTACGACCCTTCATCGGATCATTGCCTGCCCCGAGACCGGTCTTTCCAAGGCGAATCTTATTCTCGATAGGAGATAGATCGAGAGCCTTTTGGTCGGTGTTACAAACCAAAAAACTAACGTTGCGAATACCCATATTCCACATATAGTTAACCGCATTTCCTCCTCCACCTCCAATTCCAACAACAGTGATAATAGATCTCTCTTGTGTCGGAACAGCAATCTGATCTGTTATATCTTCATTTATTCCTATCATACCCCCAACGATTAAAATTTCTCCTCTACATCCGAACTTAAAAGCTTATTTACCTTCTCCTTAATAAATTTCAACAATCCTCCTGACCTATGACTCTTGCTCTTTGATCGATTGCGACCATCTTCCATCTCCTCTTTCTCGTCATCATCGTCATCATCGTCGGAGTCCTTATTCTCTTTATCGTCACCCTCCAAATCTAGTTTCGACTGAGTAAATTTACCATCTGGAGTCTTTCCAAATATACTCTCTTCGATATCTGGTTCAGGATCTTCGTTTACGTTGACCGTACAACTCTTACCTGCACCCGTCGCGTCGACATCTATCGCGCGTTTCAATATACCAATAACCGTAGCATACTCGGGAGCTGAAACCGTCCTAAGTGACTCCAGCGAGAGGTCATTTTCGGGTGTGGCAATCCTTACATCAACACCCAATATATGTCGCAAAAGATCATCCACATTGGGGAGATTAGCCCCACCACCTGTCAAGATAAGTCCATATGGAAGCCTCCCATCGTAACCTGCATCGCGGATCTCTCGCTGAATAAATATCGCTATATCGGTCAATCGCTGCTCGATGGCTACCGCAATGTTGTAGATCGGGATGTTGTGTCGATCCCTCAACGTTCGACCCTCAATGGGGACAGATCCCGAATCGGAATACTTCGCAATGGCACATCCATATTTGAGTTTTATATCCTCCACATTCTTCTCGTGCACCATCAACGACTTCAGATCTCGATTTATAGCAGAGCCTCCGATCGGAATAGATGCCATATATCGAAGCGCCCCTTTATGGTATATCGAGATGTTGGTGATACCCTCTCCCAAGTCGACAACCGCAACTCCAACCTCTCGCTCATCATTCGATATGACAGCCTCCGCAGCCATAACACTATTGGCAAAACATCGCTTCAACCCAAACCCAGCCTGCATAAATGCCAAACTAAGGCGCTTTATCGCCTCCTTGTCGCAGATCGTGAAGTTATAGGTCGAGCTAAGGGAGCGACAAAACGAACCTACCGGATCTTTTACCTCACGTCGCCCATCAACCATATAATTTTGTGGTACATACTCCAAGATCATATCACTACTTGGAGCCAACACATCACGCATAAGATTGTGCAACGCAACGACATCTGTATTCGCCACCCCACTATTAGGCTCCTCCACAATAACCGTCTCGGCGTGGTGTCCACATCGAATAAACTCTCCCGATAGACCTCCATACGCCTGACACACCTTCACCTCCAATGTTGCCTCGATATCGGCAATAGCACCCGACAGAGCACCATTTACCTGAGCGATATTCTCAATACGCCCCGCCCGCAGACCGCGTGTCTTTCGTTTGGCGATTGCTGCAATCTCAATCATACCATCCTCTCCACGACGACCTGCTACTACGGTTACATTGCTCTCACCCAAATCTACCGCTATACTATATTTGCTGTGTGTCATATATCTATCTTTTGCAAATAACTTGATTCTTATACTCTATATTTATCTCCCTATAACGATCCCACCCAACACGGGGTAGAGCCTCATCATAGAAGTCGCGTAGGCGGGAAAGTTTCTCGTTTATCGAACTTTTCGAACCCTCCTCACACGACATAGAGCCCAAGGTGACTATAAAATTACCACTGCGTACTGCCATCCTAAGTCTCATATCATCTCTCTCTCCTCGTTGAAGCTCAATTTGGACAATTTCCGAGCGCCAGAACGGATCACTCTCGACAATACCTACAAAGGCAATAAGATTATATATATCTTCACACTTTTTCTCTATTTTTTTTTGCTCCTCTCGATAGTGCTCCTGCCTCTGCTCTAACAGATTAAGCTCACTATCTATAGCTCTTTGTATCTTAGCATACCTCTCTCTATTGAGTCGATTCTTCTCCCGAAGTCTCTCTACCCTATCATCAAAATCTCTGTCGGGCTCAAATATTCTTTGATTTATATAGCTCCGACGCAACTTTCGTCGATTCTCGGCATTCTCTCTCTCACGCAGATAGATCGGATACTTCTCCTTCTCGACCCGTTCAATCAGAAGATCTATCTCCGCAATCAACTCTCGCTTTCTCTCCTCGATATGCCCAATATACCCAGCCTCGAAGAGAGGTTTATAGCTACCCGTAACAACGGGTGTGTTAATCGCAGTCGTCGACGGTGCTCCAAAGACAAAACCCACCTTCGTTATGTAACAATTATATCCATCGAGAAGAATCCTAACAACCCCAACACGCTGTCGAATATCTATGTTTAGAACCCCCGAATAGTCGACATATGCCACTGCATTCGACACAAATCCATTTCGACTTACAATCTCCTCGATCTGCGTTAGTGGGACACTATTGACCTTCGTTCCAACCAACTCGATTCGCTCTCGGCTCAATATCTGCTCAATCATAGAGCGTGTTATGAGGTTTCCACTAGCGGTGCTATCGACAATATTAACAACTACATCACTCACTTCGAGGGTATCACGACGCTCTCTACCCCCCACATAGAGCAGATAGGTGGCAACAATAATCAATCCCCACAGCAAAACATAGCCCAATATTTTCAACAATCTCTCCACCTCTCTACTCGCCTCTTAGTACTGCCGCAATCTCATCGCAATGCAGGTCTATGTTACCTGCACCAAACGTAACCACAACATCACACTCCAAAGTTCGTAGATACTCGGCAACCATCTCTCGCTCAACAATCTGCACCTTATCACCACTCACAACACCTCTAGCAATTATCTCCGACGTAATCCCTTCGATAGGCTCTTCGCGAGCAGGATATATCGGCAACAAAATAACCCTATCGGCAAGGGAGAGTGACTCCGCAAACTCGACATAGAGATCCCTCGTGCGAGTGAATAGATGAGGTTGAAATATCGCCGTTACGTGTCTGTTCGGTAGCATCTCTCGAATTGAGGAGAGCGTCGCCGCAATTTCACGTGGGTGGTGGGCATAGTCATCCATATAGAGCGACTCGGGGGTCGAGTGGTAGATCTCCAATCTACGTTTCAACCCCTTAAAAGATACCATCGCATCGCGCATTGCATCGTAATCCAACGCACGACCCTCACGACGTGCCGCACACCACATAGCAGCAACTGCCGCCACACAATTCTCCATATTCACCCAACCGGGGATACCCAATTCACACCCCTCGACAACTCCATCGGGGGTTGTAATGTCGAAGCGATACAATCCCCCATCGAGCAACTCCGCACGACTCACATAAAAGTCACACTCCCTATCGTACGAGTAACGCCACACCTCGATATCTGGGTTACGAAGCTCTATGTCGACACCGCTCTTGAGGATCAGACTTCCACCAGCCTTGATAAGCTCCACAAATTGAGCAAACGCCTCCAACACAGCTTCGTGCGTGCCATATATATCGAGATGATCGGCATCGGCAGAGGTTACGATAGCCACGTCGGGCTCCAACCTCAAAAAAGAGCGGTCAAACTCATCCGCCTCAACGACAACTCTATCGCCATCTCCAAGGAGTAGGTTCGACCCATAGTTCTTCGAGATAGCTCCCAACACAGCACACCCTTGACCCTCGCCTCGATGGTTGAGCCACGATAGGAGTGTCGACGTAGAGCTCTTGCCGTGCGTTCCCGCGACAGCCATCACATATCGACCCTGAGTCAAAACCCCCAACATCTGTGAACGTTTCACAACCTCGAACCCTCCACTCTGGAAAAATTGCAACTCCGAGTGGTCGGCAGGAATCGCTGGAGTATATATAACAACAGTCTGTGCTGGATCGCGAAACGCCTCTCCAACACATTCTACATTATCCTCATAGTGAACCTCTGCTCCCTCCGCGACCAACTGCTTGGTGAGCTCACTCTCCGTACGGTCGTAGCCGGCAACTCTGCGCCCAAGGTGGAGAAAGTAGCGCGCCAAAGCACTCATCCCTATTCCACCAATTCCAACGAAGTATATATTTTTATTACACATTCTTTCTCAAAACTTTATCTATCTCATCCACAACCAACTGCGCAGCATCGGGCGACGCTAGAGAGGCTATATTTCGCCTCAACATCTCGATCACCTTGTCATCACGAAGCAACTCCACAGCACGCGCCATACCCTGCTCCACAGCGTCGCAGTCGGCAACCATAAACGCCGCATCGCGATCAACAAGAGCCAACGCATTCTTCGTTTGGTGATCCTCCGCCACATTTGGCGAGGGGACAAATATCGTCGCCTTCGCCATCAAACACAACTCCGAAACTGTACAAGCTCCACTCCTCGAAATAACCAAATCTGCCGCCTCATACGCCAGATCCATTCTCTCAAGGAACGCCCCCTGCCACACGCCATCGATCGGTTGCGCCTCGATGAATGAGCGCATCTCCGCCTCATAATATTTTCCGGTCTGCCAGATCACCTGCACCTCTGGTTTCGCACCCTCCAATTTCTCGACCCAACGACACATCATATTGTTGAGCGTACGTGTGCCCAGCGACCCCCCAACAACCAAAACAACAGGTCTCACATCATCGAGTTCAAAATATTTTAGAGCCTCCGATCGAAGTGTTGAATCGCCACTTGGCGCAAACTTACCACGAAGAGGATTTCCGGTCTTAACGATGTTACGCCCCTCAAAAAATTCATCCATACCATCATATGCCACACAAATCGTCTCCGCACTACGCCCGATGATTTTGTTTGTCAACCCCGCATATGAGTTTTGCTCCTGAATAATTGTTGGGATATTGCATCTCGACGCAGCCCACAAAACAGGTGCTGAGGCGTAACCACCAAATCCCACAACTACATCTGCCTTAAATTCACGAATAATACGCATCGCCTTAAAAAGACTCCCAACAATCTTAAATGGCAACAGCAGATTGAGCAACGTGAAACGTCGCTGCAACCCGGCAATAGGCAATCCAATAATCTTATACCCCAGCGCAGGAATCTTATCCATCTCCATACGCCCCTCGGCACCAATAAATAAGATCTCAACACCATCAGCTCCATAACGCTCCTTTAGTGCCTCTGCTACGGCTACCGCAGGATAGATATGTCCTCCAGTACCTCCGCCCGAAAGTATTACTCTCTTCTTAATTTTCATCTTCATCTATCTTTAACGTCCCCAACTATCGCGATCAAGGCTTCTATAGCCTATCGCCTCAGCGATGTGGGTTAGTGTTATATCATCTTTATCATCTAGGTCGGCGATGGTTCTCGCCACCTTGATTATTCTGTCGTAGGCTCTAACCGAGAGATGCAACCTCTCCATCGCCATCTCCAACATCTTACGCGCTGCACCATCCAAAGGACAGAGCTCTCGCACCATACGGCTCGTCATCAACCCATTTGTGCGGACTACTCCCGTCGGATCTGCCACCTCGAAGCGTCGACGTTGGCGCTCTCGTGCTGCGACGACTCTTCTTCGAATCGTAGCGCTACGCTCCTCCTCCTGCGTTGCGTTGATCTGAGCAATCGAGACGGGTTCAACCTCAATATGCAGATCTATGCGATCCAACAGCGGTCCCGAAATCCGCCCCAAGTAGCGATGAACCGACGCTGCCGAACAGCTACACTCCTTCGTTGGGTGGTTATAATATCCACAAGGGCAGGGATTCATCGACGCCACCAACGTAAAGTTCGCTGGGTAGTTGACGCTATATCTCGCCCTCGAGATCGTAATCTGACGCTCCTCCAACGGCTGTCGCAGAACCTCCAACACGTCGCGCCCAAACTCTGGCAACTCATCGAGAAACAATATCCCATTATGAGCCAACGAGATCTCTCCCGGCTGAGGAGAGGTGCCACCACCAATGATCGCAACACGAGAGGTTATGTTATGTGGTGCACGAAACGGTCGCTCCAACATCAAACCTCGCTTCACCCCCAACTTACCCGCCACGGAGTAGACCTTCGTCGTCTCCAACGCTTCGTCTAAAGTCAGCGGAGGGAGGATTGTTGGAAGTCGACGCGCCAGCATCGTCTTTCCCGACCCCGGAGAGCCAATCATAATTATGTTATGCCCCCCTGCCGCAGCAATTTCGAAGGCTCGCTTCACCTGTGACTGTCCCTTTACGTCGGCAAAATCTTCGGCATAGAGCTCATCGCTCCCAAGATCCACCTCATCTCCCACCGAAGCAACCGTCGGCTCAATCTCCTCCAGACCATTGAACCAGTTGGCAAGTTGACGTAAGTTCTTAACTGCCAACACCTCGACACCCTCCACAACAGCTGCCTCAGCACCACTCTCCTCGGGGAGGATGATTCGCCGAAACCCCATCTCCTTTGCTGCAAGGGCAAACGACAGAGCCCCTCGAATGGGGCGTATAGAGCCATCCAACGAGAGCTCTCCAAGTATCATCGTATCTGCAAGTCGAGCGCTCTCGATCTGTCCCGACACTGCCAATATCCCAACGGCAATAGGTAGATCGAATGCTGCACCCTCCTTTCTCAGATCTGCCGGGGCGAGATTTACCACCACCTTCTTGTAGGGCATCACAAAGTCGAGATTCCCAAATGCAGCGTGGATTCTCTCCTGCGACTCCTTCACCGCATTATCGGGCAGACCAACGAGCCAGAGACCAATCCCCGAATCGCCCATATTGACCTCCACCGTAACACATACAGCGTCAATACCCACTACAGCTCCTGCAAATATCTTTACGAACATAACTCCGAATGACTAAAATGGTACATCTTCGCCACCTCCCATAAGGGCAATATCGAACTCATTCGCCACAACTCCTCCACCTCGTGACAGAGCTGCTGGAGCGGGATTGCTACGGCTCTCTATAGCCTCACCCCACTCGCTACCACTGTTGTTATTTGCGCCTCCATCTGCGAGGGCTCGCATATCGAACTCGTCGATATCGGTAAACTTCGCCTGATCCTTTATGAATCGAAGCGGTATGTCACACACCTCTCCATTACGATGCTTCGCCAAGATGATCTCCGCCATACCTGCCGTTGGCAATCCATCCTCGGTGGTATCCATTCCATAATACTCGGGGCGATGGATAAACGCCACAATATCAGCATCCTGCTCAATCGCTCCCGACTCTCGAAGATCCGACAACATTGGTCGTTTCGAACCACCTCGCGCCTCAGTTGCACGACTCAACTGCGACAGGGCGATAATCGGAACATTGAGATCCTTCGCCACCGCCTTCAGTGTTCGTGAGATGAATGCTACCTCCTGCTCACGGTTACCGCGCGTGTCGGTCGATCCGGTCATCAACTGGAGGTAGTCGATTATAATAATTTTTATGTCGTGTTGTATCTTCAGTCGGCGCGCCTTGCTCCTAAACTCAAAGATCGAAAGAGCTGGTGTGTCGTCGATATAGAGTGGCGCTGCACCCAGCGGTTTAGTCGCTGACTCAAGGTGTTTCCACTGCTCGGAGGTGAGTTTTCCCATCTTAATGTCGTTACTTTTGAGCCCCGTCTCCGCAACGATGAGTCGCATCATCAACTGAACTGCCGACATCTCCAACGAAAAGAATGCTACACCCTGCTCATACTCAACAGCCATATTACGCGCCATCGTCAACACAAATGCCGTCTTTCCCATCGAGGGGCGTGCCGCAACGATAATCAAATCCGACAACTGCCACCCCAAAGTCTTTCGGTCGATAGCCGTAAAACCCGATGGCACTCCATTAAAGGCGCTATCATTCTTCGCCGCCTCCTCGATCTGCGAGAGCGCCACCGCCAAGATATCGCGTGACGACTGAACCGAACGTTTTATGTGTCCCTCGGCGACCTTGAAGATCGCCCCCTCGGCATAACCTATCAGATCCGTCACATCAACACTCTCATCATAGGATTGACGCTGGATCTTCGACGCCGCCGAAATCAGCTCTCGCTGCACATATTTTTGGGCTATGATCTTGGCGTGAAACTCCACATTCGCAGCCGAATCGACCTTCTGTGTAAGTTGTGCTAGGTATGCCGCACCACCCGCTGCCGCAAGCTCCTTCTCCACCTTGAGGCGCTCCGTCACGGTGAACAGATCGACCGGCTGAAGATCCCTCGACAGCGACTCTATAGCTTTGTAGATCAGACGATGTTGCTCCGTATAGAACGAATCGGGCGAGATATACTCCTGCACCGCGATAACGCTATCCCGCTCCAACATCAACGCACCCAAAACAGCCTCCTCAAGCTCCGTGGCTTGTGGCGGGACTACACCTTCGGGGTGGTTGGTGATTTCGTTATATGAGTCGCGATTTTTCTGCGATGGGGAGAAACTCTTTGCCATTAAATTTTCGGAATAGTTAGTTACGAGCCAAAATTACAAAAATTTATTTGATTTCGCCCGTTTTATTCGCCAATTACACCAAATAAATTCCTTTAACGACTCTCCACGCCCAACTCTCCGTAGGCTACAGCGACTGTCGCGATCCAGATACGGCAATCGGGGACGACATTATGGATCTCGTCGGCACACGACAGAATAGTTGCTCCGGTGGTAAAAACATCGTCAACCAACAAGATATTACGACCTCGAAGTCGCTCCACATTGTTGACCCTAAAGAGATCCTCGACATTATCCCACCTCGCGTTACGATCGATCTTAACCTGCGGACGATTCAGACGCCTACGACGCACCACTCCGTGAAGTGACTCCACACCCATTGATTTGGCACACCCTCGCGCAATTAGATCCGACTGATTATAACCTCTCGCCATATGGCGCAGGGGATGGAGGGGGATAGCTATCACAACATCGACTTGTGAGTAGAGCTCCGACCCTCGTAACACATAACCCAACCACTCCCCCAAACGCTCCGCGTGGTTGGCGTAACCGCTATACTTCATCTCGTGGATAAGTGCAACCCAACAGCTACCTTTGATGTAGTAGATCAGCGATGACGCCTCCTCGATGTAGGGTGACAACGACTTTACCCTCTCAGCCATTTTATTCTCAAGCTCTGTCTCGAAACCCGTCGTCGGAGAGTCCAACAAACAGCGCGGACAGATATATTTGTACCCTCGGGCAATAGGGGTTTTACAGATGGGGCAGAGGCGCGGCATAACGAGCGACAGTGCAGACACAAAGATGTCGTACCACACGACTCTTGCGAACCACTGCAAACTACTGTGGATCGACATTGTAGCTCAACATTACGGGGTTAAACTCCTTGTTACATCGCCACTTAGCGACAACTTCGCGCAGAACCTCACGTGCCCTCTTCGATGATGCTCCGCTCTCGATCTTAACCATAAAACTTATCAACCATTCACCCCTAAGTCGCTCTACAGGAGGGGGCACTGGACCCCTCACACGACGCATTCCAAACCTCTCTCGAAGCAGCGTCGAGAGCTCATTCGCACTCCGGTGCAGTAACGTCACATCGCGATGGCGAAGGGTTATCATCGTGATTCTCGAATAGGGGGGATAGAGGTATGCTTCACGCTCTTCGAGCAGGGTTCGCGCCATCGACTCATAATCATTGTCGACCACAAATTGCAGAACTCGATGAGTCGGTTGTGAACTCTGGATCACCACCTCCGAACTACTCCCCGAACGTCGCCCGGCACGCCCCGAAACCTGTGTCATTAGCGAGAACGCTCGCTCCTCGGCACGAAAGTCGGGGTTGAGTAACATATTGTCGGCATTGAGGATTCCCACGAGCGTAACTTTCGAGAAATCAAACCCTTTAGCTATCATCTGAGTACCCACCATCACATCACTCTCGTGGCGCGCAAAGCTACCGACAATCCGCTCCAACGCAGCAGGTGAGTTGGCGGTGTCGCGATCCATCCTCACAACCCTCGCTGTGGGAAGAATCTGAGCTACCTGCTCCTCGATCTTCTCCGTTCCAAAACCCATTGGGCGCACCTCTCCAACCGTGCAGCTAGGGCAGCGCGTCGGAATAGGGGTTGTATAATCACAGTAGTGACAGCGGAGCGACCCACCCGATTTGTGCATCGTCATCGACACATTACAGTGGGGACAGCGCGCAACCCATCCACACTCAGCACACTCGACATATGGAGCAAAACCACGCCTATTTTGGAACAACATAGTCTGCTCACCACGCTCTAGGCGCTCCTCGACCTTCGTTATTAACTCTCTGTTGAAGTGCCCGTTACGCTCGCGTCGCTTGGAGGCTCTTCGAGTATCGGAAATCACTACACTCGGAAGTTCCGCGTCGCCATAACGCTCCGTAAGTGTCGCCATCGCAAACTTCCCCGTCACCGCATTCGTCCAACTCTCCAACGATGGTGTGGCACTCCCCAGCAGCGTCTTTGCTCCAAACATTGATGCCAATATATGTGCACTATCGCGAGCATTGTAGCGCGGCGCAGGATCAAATTGCTTGAAGCTCGAATCGTGCTCCTCGTCAATTACAACGAGCCCCAACTTATTGAGCGGCAGGAAGATTGCAGAGCGCGCCCCAACAACAAAGTTACCACCCTCCGAACTCTGCGACAGACGCATAAACAGCTCCGTACGACGTCGTGGCGGAATCTTCGAGTGGTAGGGGGTGACCCTCGACCCAAAGATAACCTCCATTCGCTCAATCAACTGTGTCGTAAGGGCTATCTCGGGAACTAACATCAACACATCGCGCCCAGCCATCAACTGCTCCGCTATCAAATGGATATAGACCTCTGTCTTTCCCGACCCCGTTACACCGTGCAAAAGGGCACAAATTTTCTCTTTATGCCCCTCCGTTATCGCTCGCTTCGCCTCCTCTTGATGAGGAGTTAAGGGGGGCAGGTTAAACGATATTGAACCAACAGATTCTATGCTGCGATCCCTCAAATTCAACTCTATGAGATCCTTCGCCACAAGGGATCTAAGTTGCGACATATCACACCCTAGTAGGCGTCGTGGAATCTCCCCATCACGAGTTCGCAACGTGGGATCTATCGTCGTAATCTCTCGATATGTTATAGTCTGTTTTGCACCTAACTTAGGGGTTGTATCGACCTCTTTTAGCGCCACATAATACTCCTGCGACGGGGTATACTCAACCAACTCAAACGCCTCCTCATCCTCCGCCGTAGGCTTTATCAACGAGGGCAGTGCAACTCGCATTACCTCCCCTATAGTACAGAGATAGTAGTCCGCCAACCACTCCCAAAACCTACAGTGCTCCGAGGAGAGCAACACCCTATTATACAACCTCTTAGATATCACCCTCACGCGCTCATATGCAGGCGTATCGTCGTGGAGTCGCCACACTATACCCGTATAGAGTTTCGTCGACTTATCCCCCATCTTCACCGCCACACACTCCCCCACACACAACGCCTCAAGATCTCCAACTTCGTAGGTTAGGGGATCTATCGGCATAGGTAGAAGTATATCGGCATATTTCGCCATTTCGAAGGGTCGTTTTACTGTGGTACATATAGGCGTCCTTGGTAGGTACCTCGACGCGCGAGCTCTCGCTCAAAGAGATTCAGAAGTGTTTCGTTGCGTATCAGCCCCCAATTCTCGCCGTGATGATATCGAGGAGGTGCCTCCGACGCAAAACGCTCCATAACAATGTCGGGGCGGAGGCGCTCCAAGATCTCGATAAAGAGCGATATATACTCCTCCATCTGCCAAAATCGGAACTTCTCGGGCGAGAGATCATAATCGAGAGCCATCGCCGTATCCTTGAAGATCTGGAGTTGATGGAACTTAACCGTCGTCAACGGCAGACTATTTATCAACGCAACCTGATCTATCAACATCTGATCACTCTCGCCGGGCAACCCCAAAATAAAGTGTGCCCCCGTATTGATACCTCGCTTCGCACTCTCCACAATCGCCTCGCGCGCAACCTCGAAGCTATGACCTCGATTGATACGCTCCAACGTCGCGTCGTAACACGACTCCACACCATACTCTATTGCGACATATTTCCGCTGCGCCAACTCGGCGAAGTAGTCGAGTTTCTCACCATCAACACAGTCGGGGCGCGTACCAATTATAACCCCAGCAACTTGAGGGTGCGAGAGCGCCTCGTCATAGAGTCTCCGCAGCTCCTCGAGTGGGGCATAAGTATTTGAAAATGATTGAAAATATGCTAAATATTGCTCCGCCGTGCGATATCTATTTCGATGAAACGAAATTCCCTCCTCAATCTGTTGGGTGACACTCAACAGGGGGGTACAATAAGAGGGTGTAAATGCACTATTATTACAGAACGTACATCCACCGGTCGATATCTTCCCATCTCTATTGGGGCAGGTGAAACCAGCATTGATCGCAACCTTCTGCATCCTCCCCCCAAAGATACGTCGAAAATATCTCGCATAGGAGTTAAATCGTCGACCCCCAAAGAGCTCCAATGCCACATCTTCATCAATTGGTCGAGGAGCTATGTTGTTAGTTTGGGGTGTGTTCATATCTTGTCTATATCTAACTATTAAGGGTAGAGGCACTTCAATAAATTTCTCTTATCTTTGCAAAGATAGGTTAAAACGAGGTGACCTCCAAATCGCCACCTCACAAAATTACTCATTCAAAGGTTATGTCAGAAAAAGAGCTACAACAACGCCACGACGTAGAGGTCGATCTCTCAGAGGAGATCGCTCAAGGGAAATATGCAAATTTAGCAATCATATCTCACTCCACAACAGAGTTTATTCTCGACTTTGCGTCGATGCTTCCCGGTATGAAGAAACCAAAGGTGAACAACCGCGTAATCCTCACCCCGGAGCACGCAAAACGACTCTTCCACTCCCTAAAAGATAACATTGCACGATACGAAGCAACACACGGTGAGATCTCGGGAGGAGTGTCAACAAAGAGCCAAGATCCATTCTCGATACTCAACCACACCCCAAAGGTAGGCGAGGCGTAAATAGCAACGTGTGTTCGGAAACTACTAGTGATTAATGTTTAATGATTAGTGATTAGTGGTGAGGCGTTTTTCGATTGGGATGACTTTTACGTTCGATTGTTAATAGTAGGCTTCGCCTACGTAGCTATATATTGGGAAATGAGAGATAAAGCAGAGCTTTAATCGCAGCGAAAACAAAGCTCCGCGGAGAGCCCTCCGCCGCCGCCCGCGCAGGGCAGTGGTAGAGACTAAAAACGCCTAATCACTAATTAGTGGTGAGGCGTCAACTCTTTTCGATTTAGATGACGCTTACGTTCGATTGTTAATAGTAGGCTTCGCCTACGTAGCTATATATTGATAAGTGAGAGATAAAGCAGAGCTTTAATCGAACATTTCTCAATATATAGCAGATTGAGAATCAATCTATTAACAATCGCAACAAAAACAAAGCTCCGCGGAGAGCACTCCGCCGCCGCCCGCGCAGGGCAGTGGTAGAGATTATAACGCAACAGTAGTAATAAGCAATAAAAAAAATGGGGGCTCTCAGTCTGATAAATCAGAGAGAGAGCCCCTATTTTCGTATCTATATCTGACCTTTCGATCAGTGCTTCCAACTTATTAGGCTAGCGCCTCAAAATCAGCTTTCGCACCTACAACCAAGTTGTCATAATCTCTAAGTCCTGTTCCTCCCGGGATCAAGTGTCCACAGATTACATTCTCCTTCAAGTTCACCAATGGGTCGATCTTACCCTGAATTGCAGCCTCATTCAACACCTTGGTGGTCTCTTGGAACGACGCTGCCGAGATGAAGCTCGACGTCTGCAACGCAGCTCTAGTGATACCTTGAAGTACCTGACTCGACGTTGCTGGCGAGATCTCGCGAGTCTCCACCAATCGCAAGTCACGACGCTTCAATGATGAGTTCTCATCCGCCAACTTACGCATCGAGACGATCTGTCCCGCCTGCAATGTTGATGAGTCACCTGCATCCGTCACCACAACCTTGTCATACAACTCGTCGTTGGCATCCATAAATGCCCACTTGTCGATGATCTGATCCTCGAAGAAAGGTGAATCTCCTGCATCGTCGATACGAACCTTGTTCATCATCTGACGAACAATTACCTCGAAGTGCTTATCGTTGATCTTCACACCCTGCATACGGTAGACCTCTTGAACCTCATTCACGATATGCTCTTGAACAAGCGTTGGTCCCAAGATACGCAAGATATCTGCTGGTGTGATAGCTCCATCCGAGAGTGGGTTACCTGCCTTAACGTAGTCGTTCTCTTGAACAATGATCTGACGCGAAAGTGGAACCAAATATCTCTTAACATCACCATCCTTACTTGTGATGATAATCTCACGATTACCACGCTTGATCTTTCCGAACGATACCTCACCGTCGATCTCTGACACAATAGCTGGATTCGATGGGTTACGAGCCTCGAAGAGCTCCGTAACGCGAGGAAGACCTCCCGTGATATCACCTCCCGACTTACCTACAGCACGTGGGATCTTAACGATGATATCTCCAGCCTTGATCTTCGCCTTATCCTTAACGACAACGTGTGCCGTTACTGGCAAGTTGATAGCCTTGATCTCCAATCCGTCACGATCCTGTACCTTGATAACTGGGTTCTTCGTCTTATCCTTACTCTCGATGATTACACGCTCCGACAGACCTGTCTGCTCGTCACGCTCCTCACGATATGTGATACCCTCGATTACACTGTCATATGCAATGACTCCATCGTGCTCCGATATGATTACGGCGTTATATGGATCCCACTCCAAGATCAAATCGCCAACCTTTACCATATCGCCATCCTTCATATAGACATTCGATCCATATGGCATAGCGTGAGTAAAGAGAACGATCTCTGTCTTAGGATCTACGATGCGGAACTCCGACTGACGCGACACAACCAAATCAACAATCTCACCCTGTGGGTTCTTCGTTGCGATCGTACGCAACTCGTCGATCTCCAAAAGTCCCTCATACTTCGAGATTACATTTGTCTCAACAGTTGATCCTCCCGCAACTCCTCCGACGTGGAACGTACGAAGTGTAAGCTGTGTTCCCGGCTCACCGATCGACTGTGCCGCGATAACTCCAACAACCTCTCCGCGCTGAACCATACGTCCCGTAGCGAGGTTGCGTCCATAACACTTTGCACAAACTCCGTTGCGTGACTCACAAGTCAACACCGAACGGATCTCTACAGACTCCAGTGGAGACTTCTCGATAGCATCTGCGATCTCCTCGGTGATCTCAGCGCCTGCCTCACAGAGAACCTCTCCCGTAAGTGGGTGGATGATCTCGTGTAGCGCAGCACGTCCCAAGATACGATCAAAGAGTGTCTGAACAACATCTTCGTTACGCTTGATAGCTTTCGCTGTCAAACCTCGCAACGTACCACAATCTGCATCCTTGATGATTACATCCTGCGCAACGTCAACCAAACGACGTGTCAAATATCCTGCATCCGCAGTCTTCAACGCCGTATCGGCAAGTCCCTTACGCGCACCGTGCGTAGAGATAAAGTACTCAAGTACCGACAGACCCTCCTTAAAGTTCGAAAGGATAGGGTTCTCGATAACCTGCTGACCTCCCTCGACACCCGACTTCTGAGGCTTCGCCATCAAACCACGCATTCCCGAGAGCTGACGAATCTGCTCCTTCGATCCACGGGCTCCTGAGTCGAGCATCATATATACTGGGTTGAAACCATCCTGATCGGCGATCAGTGTATCAATAACCGTCTTTGTAAGCTTCGAGTTGATGTTAGTCCAAACGTCGATGATCTGATTATAACGCTCATTATTGGTGATAAGACCCATATTGTAGTCATCCATAATCGCATCTGCACGCTCGTAACCCTCGTTTACCAACGCCTCCTTCTCATCTGGGATGATAACGGCGTCGAGGTTAAACGATAGTCCTCCACGGAATGCCATCATATATCCCATCGACTTCACATCGTCGAGGAATGCCGCAACCTTAGCTGCTCCGGCACGCTTCATTACCAACGAGATAATGTCACGCATAGAGCGCTTCGTCAACACCTCATTGATGTAACCAACCTCGGGTGGTACAACTTGATTGAACAAAATTCGTCCTATCGTTGTCTCAACCAACGTCTCCTCCAACTCACCAGCATCGTTGAGATCCTGAACCTTACACTTCACTGTTGCGTGGAGTGCAGCACGTTTCTCGTTGTAGGCGATGATAGCCTCCTCAGCTCCGTAGAAGATGAGACCCTCACCCTTAGCTCCCTTACGAGGCTTCGTGATGTAGTAGAGTCCCAAGACCATATCCTGTGATGGTACGGTGATAGGTGCTCCATTCGCAGGGTTGAGGACGTTGTGTGAACCCAACATCAACACTTGAGCCTCCAAAATCGCTGCATTACCAAGTGGCAAGTGAACCGCCATCTGGTCACCGTCGAAGTCGGCATTGAACGCCGTACAAGCCAACGGGTGCAACTGCATAGCCTTACCCTCGATCAACTTAGGTTGGAACGCTTGAATACCCAAACGGTGAAGTGTTGGAGCACGGTTCATAAGAACTGGGTGTCCCTTAATTACATTCTCCAATATACCCCAAATAACAGGGTCTTTGCGGTCGATGATCTTCTTCGCCGACTTAACTGTCTTTACAATTCCGCGCTCGATGAGTTTACGGATGACGAATGGCTTATAGAGCTCTGCCGCCATATCCTTCGGGATACCCATCTCGTGCATCTTCAACTCAGGACCAACGACGATCACCGAACGTGCCGAGTAGTCAACACGCTTACCCAACAAGTTCTGACGGAAACGTCCCTGCTTACCCTTCAACGAGTCAGAGAGCGACTTCAATGGACGATTCGACTCATTCTTAACCGAGTTACTCTTACGTGAGTTGTCGAACAACGAGTCCACAGCCTCCTGCAACATACGCTTCTCATTACGAAGGATAACCTCCGGAGCCTTGATCTCGATCAAACGCTTCAAGCGGTTGTTACGGATGATAACACGACGGTAGAGGTCATTGAGGTCCGACGTCGCAAAACGACCTCCATCCAACGGCACCAAGGGGCGCAACTCTGGTGGAATGACCGGAACAACATTCAAAACCATCCACTCTGGCTTGTTCTTCTCTCTCGACGTACGGAACGACTCGATTACATTCAATCTCTTGAGAGCCTCGCTCTTTCGCTGCTGTGAAGTCTCCCTCATCGCGCGGTCGCGAAGTGCAAACGACGTAGAGTCAAGGTCAACACGACGCAACAAGAAATCAACAGCCTCAGCTCCCATCATTGCGAAGAACTTATTGGGATCGTCGTTCGTGAGCTGCTGGTTACCCGCAGGCAACTGCGCCACAACGTCGAGATACTCCTTCTCCGAGAGTGTTGAGTTGTCGTCAACTCCAAACTCCGAAGCCGCTCCAGCATTGATTACAACATAGCGCTCATAGTAGATGATTGACTCCAGCTTCTTCGTTGGGATACCCAACAAATATCCGATCTTCGATGGCAACGAACGGAAGTACCAAATATGTACAACCGGCACAACCAACGAGATGTGTCCCATTCTCTCACGACGAACCTTCTTCTCCGTCACCTCGACTCCACACCTATCGCACACGATGCCTTTGTAGCGAATGCGCTTGTACTTTCCACAGTGGCACTCGTAATCCTTTACAGGTCCGAAGATGCGCTCACAGAAGAGTCCATCGCGTTCGGGCTTGTAGGTGCGGTAGTTGATGGTCTCAGGTTTTAGAACCTCGCCACTCGATTGTGCTAGGATCTCCTCCGGTGAGGCCAACCCTATCGAAATCTGCTTGTAACCGCCTGTTTGTTTGTTATCTCTATTGAATGACATATGAGAAACTATTTATATTTTCCATTTATAATTATTTAAGCATCAGAGAAAAAATGCAAGAAATACCATACTAATCTTTTAATATCGCCCTCTTTAGACTCTTTATAACGGGTACAGCCAGCGCTTCACAACCCTCATCCGTATAGTGTACATCATCATCTCCTTTTCCATACTTCGGGTGAATTTTGAGTGAATAGTCATAAAGCGGATTGATCGTTACTTTATGTCGCTTCATTATCTGTTCAGCAACTTTATTGTACCTCTTGGCATCCTCCACAAATCGACCAGCTTCATTTACTGGAACATATGTCGTTGTGGCGAATATCAACTTCGCTCCACTTGACTTAAGCTTCACAACTAACAACTCAAGATTCTTTGCATATTCATCTATTGGCACTGCTATTGTTCCATTCTCCTTGTCTCTATTACCCTGTGTCTTTGACTCGGGGTGACGATAACACAAATCCCACAAACCCCAATTGAAATGAATTACATCCCAGTCGTTGAGTGCCAACCACTCGTCAATATATTTCAACCCATTAGGGGTATCTTTACCATTGCCGGGGTTGTGAACAATATTTGCAATATCGCAAAGCTCATTCGCCGCAATCTTTGTGTAACCTTGCGACACTGAGTCTCCGATCACCAATACATTCTTCTTTGCTGGTGTCGATGCTGTGAGCACCAATAACGCGATTGCCGATAGTATAAATAATAGTCTTTTCATTTTATGATATAGTTGATATAGTGAACAAAATTTATAATCGCTTATATTATTTTAATAATTATCTATCTCTTACAAAAATATCATTTCGTATCTACTAAAAATACACGATACTCCGCGATCAAATCTAATAATACACATAGCTGCGATTCAAAACAGGCTCTAATATATCCTCTTTTTTATCTCAAAATATCAACTTCTACCCCCCACACACAAAGGCGAGGGGGATAGAAGTGTGTAGTCCTATTACTCAAGCTTTACAGAGAGTGCCAATCCGCGAAGCTCGTGGAGCAACACATTCATAGCCTCTGGAATACCCGGCTTCGGAAGGTTGTCGCCCTTCACAATAGCCTCGTAGGTCTTGGCACGTCCCATTACATCATCGGACTTAATTGTCAAGATCTCCTGTAGGATATTGGCTGCACCGAAGCCCTCCAATGCCCAAACCTCCATCTCTCCAAAACGCTGTCCTCCGAACTGCGCCTTACCTCCAAGTGGCTGCTGAGTGATGAGTGAGTATGGTCCAATCGAACGAGCGTGCATCTTATCGTCGATCATATGTCCCAACTTAAGCATATAGGTAACTCCAACTGTCGCAGGCTGGTCGAACATCTCGCCCGTACCTCCATCATAGAGATATGTACGTCCGCTATGTGGGATTCCCGCCTTTGCGCCCAACTCGTTTACATCATCCAACGACGCTCCATCGAAGATAGGGGTGGCAAACTTAACGCCCAACTCCTTACCGGCCCAACCCAACACAGACTCAAAGATCTGTCCAAGGTTCATTCGCGATGGTACTCCAAGTGGATTCAAACAGATATCAACAATCGATCCATCCTCCAAGAAAGGCATATCCTCGTCACGAACAATCTTCGCTACGATACCCTTATTTCCGTGACGTCCCGCCATCTTATCTCCAACCTTCAACTTACGCTTCTTCGCTACGTAGACCTTCGCCAGCTGAATAACTCCATTCTGTGGCAACTCATCGCCGTTGGTCATATTGTACTTCTCGCGCTTGATAGTTGCGTCGGCACGCTTCCACTCCAAGATGTAGTTATTTACACACTTCTCGATAAGAGTATTCGTATGCTCATCGCTACTCCAGTTGCAGCTTCCCAAAGAGAGGTAACCCATCGGTGCTCCACTCTTCTCATCTGTTGTGATAGAGGCGATGCTCTCGAACATCTTTGCAGTGAACTTAGAGCCTGCGGCATACAACTCAACTCCAAAATAGTCGTAGATACCTGTTGTGGTCTGACCATCGAGCAGCTGCATCAACTTATCGACCAAACGATCCGTAAGCTCCGCGATCTGCCCAACGAGCTTCTCATCCATCTTATCCATCTGAGCTTTCTCCGCAGCACGTGACTTCTTCGCATCCTTGTTGGCGCGAGCGTAGAGTCTCGTGTCGATAACAACTCCGTGGAGTGATGGTTGTGCCTTCATCGAAGCATCCTTAACATCTCCAGCCTTATCTCCAAAGATCGCTCTTAGGAGCTTCTCCTCTGGTGATGGGTCGCTCTCGCCCTTAGGGGTGATCTTTCCGATCAAGATATCTCCCGGGTGGATGTTTGCTCCAATACGTACAATACCATTCGTATCCAAATCCTTCGTCGCATCCTCACTAACATTCGGAATGTCGGAGGTCAACTCCTCGACTCCGCGCTTCGTGTCGCGAACCTCCATAATGTACTCGTCAACGTGTACCGACGTGAAGATATCATCTCTCTGGATACGCTCCGAGATAACGATCGCATCCTCGAAGTTATAACCCTTCCAAGGCATATATGCAACCTTCAAGTTGCGTCCCAACGCCAACTCTCCACCCTGTGTAGAGTAACCCTCGGTGAGGATCTGACCCTTCGTAACGCGCTCACCTGTCAAGACACGTGGCTTCAATGTTACTGAGGTATTTTGGTTGGTACGACGGTAACGTGGCAAGTTATATATTGTAACCTCGGGATCGAACGAACAGATGATCTCCTCCTCTGTTCTGTCGTACTTAACCTCGATTCGCGAAGCGTCAGAGAAGATAACCTCTCCATCCTTCTCCGCAACAACGTGGTTACGACTATCGATCACAAGATCCTTCTCAATACCTGTTCCAACAATCGGCGCCTCGGTAGTAACCAATGGTACTGCCTGACGCATCATATTAGATCCCATCAATGCACGGTTCGCATCATCGTGCTCCAAGAATGGAATGAGCGATGCCGCAATCGATGCAATCTGGTTTGGCGCAACATCCAACAGATCCAAATCTGTCGCCGTCACGACTGGTACGTCTGCTCCTGCGCGTGCCTTGATACGATCGGGTGTCACAAAGTAACCCTCATCGGTCAACGGCATAAACGCCTGCGCAACGACCTTACCCTCCTCCTCTTCGGCTGAGTAGTATTTGATGTGCGAGTTGTCGAGATCTACCCTACCCTCCTCTACAGTGCGATATGGAGTCTCGATGAATCCCATCGGTGAGATCTTCGCAAAGACACACAACGACGAGATAAGTCCGATGTTCGGTCCCTCAGGCGACTCAATAGGACACAAACGTCCGTAGTGAGTGTAGTGAACGTCACGAACCTCAAATCCCGCACGATCACGCGAAAGTCCTCCCGGTCCGAGAGCCGACAGACGTCTCTTGTGGGTGATCTCCGCAAGTGGGTTGATCTGATCCATAAACTGCGACAACTGCGACGTTCCGAAGAATGAGTTGATTACACTCGACAGAGTCTTTGCATTAATCAAATCTATCGGCGTGAAGATCTCATTGTCGCGCACATTCATCCTCTCGCGGATGGTACGTGCCATTCTCACAAATCCAACTGAGAACTGACTCGACAACTGCTCGCCCACGGTACGAACACGACGGTTCGACAAGTGGTCGATATCATCGACATCTGCCTTCGAGTTGATGAGCTGAATCAAATATTTAATGATCGCGATAATATCCTCGCGAGTCAATGTACGTGTTGCAGGGTCGGTATCGAGCTCCAACTTGCGGTTGATTCGATAACGCCCCACCTCTCCAAGGTCATAACGCTTATCCGAGAAGAACAACTTCTCGATTACGTCACGTGCCGTAGCCTCATCTGGTGGCTCAGAGGCTCTCAACTGCCTATAGATATAGACAACAGCCTCCTTCTCCGAGTTACACGTATCCTTCTGGAGAGTATTATATATTATAGAGAAGTCGACACCCGACGATGACTCCTTGTGGAGCAAAATCGTCCTAGCACCGCTCTCGATGATCTCATCTACGTGCTCCTTCTCTAGCACGGTCTCGCGATCTACGATCACGTTATTTCGCTCGATAGAGACAACCTCTCCGGTATCCTCATCGACGAAATCCTCAATCCAAGTCTGCAGTACTCTTGCCGCCAATTTGCGACCTACAGCCTTCTTGAGGTTTGCCTTGTTCACCTTAACCTCATCCGCCAAGTCAAAGATCTCCAAGATCTGCTGGTCGGTCTCGAAGCCGATAGCTCGCAACAATGTTGTTACGGGTAACTTCTTCTTACGGTCGATGTAGGCATACATCACATTGTTGATGTCCGTAGCAAACTCAATCCAAGAACCCTTGAATGGAATGATACGTGCAGAGTGGAGCTTCGTTCCGTTGGTGTGCATACTCTGTCCAAAGAATACACCCGGTGAACGATGCAACTGCGACACAATTACGCGCTCTGCTCCATTTATGACGAACGTTCCTCGTTCCGTCATATAGGGGATAGTACCGAAATAAACATCCTGTACTACAACGCCAAAATCTTCGTGGTCGTCATCGGTACAATACAACTTCAGCTTCGCCTTCAACGGCACACTGTAGCTTAGAGCCCTCTCCAAACACTCATCTATCGAGTAACGAGGTGGGTCAATGTAGTAGTCGATGAACTCCAACACGAAGTTGTTGCGAGTATCTGTAATTGGGAAGTTCTCCTGAAATACCTTGTAGAGACCCTCGCTCTTGCGATTCTCTGCGGTGGTATCCATCTGGAAAAAATCACGAAATGATTTGAGCTGTACTTCGAGCAAATCAGGATATGGGACAGGTGTCTTGATCGTCGAGAAGCTAACTCTTTTTTGTTGTTCTGTTGCGGACATCAGCAAAATCCAATTTTAGTTGATTGAAGTGGTCGGTGCGCCATCTCGCGATCGAACCCAACAAATATCGTTATATTCCTAATATTGTGAACTATAACTATTCGATAGGATGCGGATAATATGCACTGCCACTCAGTACTAATTATCTCTGCGTCAACGAATTAACACAGAGGGCACAACTATTGCCTAAATAACTTCGAGATTATTACGATCTCCTACGTTTATTTAGACGAGAAAAGGTATAGAGCTAAAAACTTAGCTCTACACCTGAATTTGAGTCTTGGGTATGACTTAATTACTTAAGCTCAACCTCTGCTCCAGCCTCCTCAAGCTGTGACTTGATAGACTCAGCCTCCTCTTTAGAGACACCCTCCTTAACAGCCTTAGGCGCACCGTCAACCAAAGCCTTAGCGTCTCCCAATGAAAGACCTGCAACCTCCTTAACAGCCTTGATAACCTGAAGCTTAGCCTGACCTGCAGATACCAATACTACATCGAATGATGTCTTCTCTGCTACTGCTGCCTCACCTGCTGCTGGAGCTGCTGCTACTGCAACTGCTGCCGCTGCTGGCTCAATACCGTACTCCTCCTTGAGGATTGTTGCCAACTCATTTACCTCCTTAACTGTCAAGTTTACCAACTCCTCAGCCAATACTTTTACATCTGCCATTGTTGTAATTCTATTTTAATTTTTTGTTTTACTAATTAAACTGTTTTTTGTAACTAACGCTAACTTTTTGTATAGCTTCGTTGGTTACTGAGCTCTCTCCTCAAGTGTCTTTACGAGACCTGCGATCTTCTGACCAGCGCTACCCTGCAATGCAGAGATAACGTTCTTCGCTGGTGACTGAAGCAATGCAACAACGTCTGCGATAAGCTCCTCGCGGCTCTTAATGCTACATAGAGCATCAACTTGATTGTCACCTACATAAACACATCCCCCAGCGTATGCAGCCTTCAATACTGGCTTCTCGCTGCTCTTGCGGAACTCCTTAATAAGGAGTGCAGGTGCCTTTGCACTCTGTGAGAACATCACTGAAGTAGAACCCTCCAATACTGATACCAACTCTGCATCAGCCTTCTCAGACTTCTCCAACGCCTTGTTCAAAAGCGTGTTCTTTACCACTACCAACTTAACTTCCTTCTCGAAACACATACGACGTAGTGACGCAGTTTTCTCAGCATTCAAGCCTTCGATGTTAGTGATATAGAAGTGAGGATACTCAGCGAGTAGAGCAGCTAGACTCTCTATGAGAGCACTTTTTTGTTCTTTTGTCATCTCTTACTATCCCCCCTTATTTTGATTCAACTGATTTAGGATCGATCTGAACACCCGGGCTCATTGTTGACGAGAGATAGATACTCTGAACATATGTTCCCTTTGCAGCTGCTGGCTTCAACTTCATTACTGTAGAGAGGAACTCCTGAGCATTCTCAACGATCTTCTCTGCGTCAAATGAAACCTTACCTACTGCGGTGTGTACAATACCGAACTTGTCGACCTTAAAGTCGATCTTACCTGCCTTTACCTCATTAACAGCCTTTGCTACATCCATTGTAACAGTACCTGTCTTAGGGTTTGGCATCAAGTTACGAGGACCTAGAATACGTCCCAACGCTCCTACTTTACCCATTACGTTTGGTGTAGTGATGATAACATCAACGTCGGTCCAACCTCCCTTGATCTTCTCTACATACTCATCCAAACCTACGAAATCAGCACCAGCAGCTGTAGCCTCAGCCTCCTTCTCAGGTGTACAAAGTACGAGAACGCGCTTTGTCTTTCCTGTTCCGTGAGGTAGTGTTACTGAACCACGAACCATCTGATTTGCTTTGCGTGGGTCAACACCCAAACGAACATCAATATCTACTGATGCGTCAAATTTCGTAAAGGTAATCTCCTTGAGAAGAGCGGCAGCCTCAGTAAGCTTGTAGAGCTTGCCGCTCTCAACCTTTGCGTAGGCAGTTTTTTGATTTTTTGTCAATTTACTCATCTTCGTGTCAATTACAAGTTAGGAAATTCGCCTACAACAGTCAGACCCATACTGCGTGCAGTACCGGCAACCATCTTCATTGCAGCCTCAATTGTAAAGCAGTTCATATCAGGCATCTTGTCCTGTGCGATCTGCTGAACCTGCTCCCACGTTACCTGACCGACTTTGTTTCGGTTAGGCTGTGCAGAACCAGACTTGATGCCAGCGGCATCCTTGAGCTGAATGGCTACAGGTGGTTGTTTAACGACGAAGTCAAATGACTTATCGCTATACACCGTGATGATGACTGGAAGAACCTTTCCTGCCCTATCCTGTGTGCGCGCATTGAACTGCTTACAGAAGTCCATAATGTTGACTCCCTTAGAACCCAACGCAGGACCCACTGGGGGTGAAGGATTGGCGGCACCACCCTTAATCTGCAATTTAATAAATGCAGCAACCTCTTTTGCCATAATTTTCCTTTGTTATTATTCTTTTTCTACTTGTGTGAAACCCAACTCCATTGGAGTTTTGCGCCCAAATATCTTAACAGATACTGTGAGTTTCTTACGCTCATTGTCGACGACCTCAATAATACCTTGGAAGCTTGAGAATGGACCATCTGTAACTTTGACAGTCTCGCCTTCAAAGAATGGTACTTCGTTCTCCTCCTCTTGCACTCGAAGATCGTCAACACGTCCGAGAATCCTCGCAACCTCTGCCTCACGTAGTGGTGTGGCGTTCATCTTGCGACTATCCTCTTTGGTGTCACCCAAAAATCCTAGTACATTTGGAATATTACGAATTATAGTTGGAATATGACCGACAAATGCGGCCTCAATTAATACATAACCCGGGTAAGAGACCTTATCCTTTGAGTACTTCTTGCCATTACGGATCGTGTAGACCTTCTCGGTTGGAATCAACACTTGCGAGATATAATCCTCCAAATTATTGTGGCGAATTTCTGTCTCAATATACTCCTTTACCTTGTTCTCCTTTCCGCCAATGGCACGCACAACGTACCACTGCTTTGCAATTTCACTCATTGTCTAAAACCCCTTCTCGTTTAAGTTTGTTACCCCTAAAAAATATTACCTAGGGTCTTATAGATAAAGCCCATAATACCCTCAAACGACAAATCCATAGCCAATATGATAACTGCAAAGATCGCTGTTGTTACCATAACAACGATAGTCGAGCCCTGAAGCTCGCTCATTGATGGCCAAGTCACTTTATTTACCAACTCAGCATATGAATCCTTGATGTAGTTAATCATCGCGTTCAATTATTTAGTTTTTCAAGCAGGAGCAGAGGGATTCGAACCCCCATCAACGGTTTTGGAGACCGCTATTCTACCCTTGAACTATGCTCCTAAAAAAGGGTTGGAGCGAATTTGTGACTCTTCATCACTCCAACCCTAAATGTTTTATTGATATTCAACTTTGGTGTGTCGCGTCTCTGCTCCTACACCAGAAGTTGTTTCAATTACTCTACAATAGAGGTGATCTGACCTGCACCTACTGTACGTCCACCCTCACGGATAGCGAAACGTAGACCCTCGTTCAATGCTACTGGGTAGATCAAAGTTACTGTGATAGTAACGTGGTCACCCGGCATAATCATATCTACTCCCTCTGGAAGTGTCACCTCTCCGGTGATATCCATTGTACGTAGGTAGAACTGAGGACGGTACTTGTTGTGGAATGGAGTATGACGTCCACCCTCCTCTTTCTTCAAGATATAAACCTCTGCCTTGAAGATTGTGTGTGGAGTTGTAGAACCCGGCTTAGCAACAACCATACCGCGCTTGATGTCGTTCTTGTCGATACCGCGCATCAAAAGACCTACGTTATCTCCAGCCTCTCCCTGATCGAGGAGCTTGCGGAACATCTCAACACCTGTACAAGTTGACGAAAGAGTCTTGTCAAGACCTACGATCTCAACTGGATCTCCTACGTGGATGATACCTGTCTCGATACGTCCTGTTACTACTGTTCCACGACCTGTGATTGAGAATACGTCCTCAACTGGCATCAAGAATGGCTTCTCATTCTCACGCTCTGGGATTGGAATATACTCGTCAACAGCAGCCATAAGCTCCATAATCTTCTCTGCCCAAGTTGGCTCGCCGTTAAGACCACCAAGTGCTGATCCACGGATAACTGGTGCGTTGTCACCATCGAACTCATACTTGCTAAGAAGGTCACGAACCTCCATCTCTACAAGGTCAAGCATCTCTGGATCGTCAACCATATCACACTTGTTAAGGAAAACAACGATCTTAGGAACGTTTACCTGACGAGCAAGAAGTACGTGCTCATTTGTCTGAGGCATAGGACCATCTGTTGCTGCTACTACAAGGATAGCACCATCCATCTGTGCTGCTCCAGTAACCATATTCTTTACGTAGTCGGCGTGACCGGGGCAATCTACGTGAGCATAGTGACGGTTTGCTGTCTGATACTCTACGTGAGCTGTGTTGATAGTGATACCGCGCTCTTTCTCCTCAGGTGCGTTGTCGATTGAGTCGAATGAACGAAGCTCAGAAAGACCAGCCTTTGCAAGAACTGTTGTGATAGCCGCAGTAAGAGTTGTCTTACCGTGGTCAACGTGACCGATTGTACCAATGTTTACGTGTGGTTTCGAACGGTCAAATTTTTCTTTTGCCATAATTGTAAATTATTAAATTTTTAATGTCTTTAAGTTTTCTATTACGTCTGCCCCACACTCATCATCACTGGGCATCGGGTCGATAATTTGCAATAAAATCGAGTGACACAATTACCCCTCATATCTGAGTGGTGAATGTATCACACGAATCTTTTTTTGAGCGGAAGACGAGACTCGAACTCGCAACCCTTAGCTTGGAAGGCTAATGCTCTACCAATTGAGCTACTTCCGCAAAAAAAATATTTTAATCAAAAGGAGACCTCAGCCTCTCTACACAACGCTCAGCTCTCGAAGAACCGACGCCTGCATCTGTGGGAAGTGATGGATTCGAACCACCGTAAGCGTAAGCTAGCAGATTTACAGTCTGCCCCATTTGGCCACTCTGGTAACTTCCCTCGAATTGTATCACTTTCGTTTTTGAGCCGATGGAGGGATTCGAACCCCCGACCAGCTGATTACAAATCAGCTGCTCTGGCCAACTGAGCTACATCGGCATTGACCTTTTCGAGATGCAAAGGTATGAAAAAAATCTTTAACTCCAAATTTTTTGTGTACTTTTTTTCAAAAAAATTCAAATCAACGATTTTTATCAATCTCCTTCTATCAAAGAACTATCGACTTATCCGACTGCGTGTGGTACATAAACCTGCAATGGAAATCGGTGACAAAGATAGAATAGTTTTTCTATATATCCAACAAATCGGCTTATTATTTTTGCGAAAAAACCTCTTTTTATTGTTGCAAAGAGGGATTGGGGCGATTTTGAGGGGGTTAGGGTGGCTTTCGCAAGGGTTAGCAGAGCTTCGAAGAGGTTCGAAGAGACAAAGTATCTCCATTGCAAATTAGCGAAGACAAAAAAAATGCCCCACTCATCTCCCAAAACGAGAGTCGAGTGGGACACCATCCCTAAAACCAACGCCTAGCTATCGAAAAGATAGAACAGCGAAGGATTACTCAGCTGAAATAGCCTCAGCAGGACAAACGCCAGCACAAGCACCACAGTCGATGCAAGCTGATGCGTCAATTACGTAAAGATCACCAGCAGAGATTGCCTCTACTGGACACTCGTCAATACAAGTGCCACAAGCGACACAAGCATCTGAAATTTTGTAAGCCATAGTTGTAATGTTTTTATGTTCTAAAATAAGGTGTGACTCCAGACGCGCATCAAGAATCACACCACAAATGTATACTTTTATTTGATTAAATCAAAGCCTGTGTAGGGAATTAATACCTCGGGGATACAAATTCCATCTTCGCACTGGTTATTCTCAAGCAATGCCGCTACGATACGAGGCAACGCAAGCGATGAACCATTGAGGGTATGAGCCAATTGACTCTTTTTGTCGGCTCCCTTGAAACGCAACTTTAGGCGATTTGCTTGGAACGACTCGAAGTTCGACACCGACGACACCTCCAACCAACGATCCTGCGCCGCAGAGTAGACCTCAAAATCGTAGGTCAACGACGACGTGAAACTCATATCGCCTCCACAAAGACGCAAAATACGGTATGGAAGTCCCAACGCCTTGACGATGCTCTCCACGTGATCGACCATTGCATCCAACGCCTCATATGATTTGTCGGGGTGCGCAACCTGCACGATCTCCACCTTATCGAATTGATGGAGGCGATTTAGACCGCGTACATCCTTACCATATGAACCCGCCTCGCGACGGAAACAAGGGGTGTAGGCTGTCATCTTCACCGGCAACTCCTTCTCGTCGAGGATAACGTCGCGGAAGATATTCGTCACAGGAACCTCGGCTGTTGGTACTAAGTATAGGTTATCGGCTGTGGCGTGGTACATCTGCCCCTCCTTATCGGGAAGCTGTCCCGTTCCGAATCCCGATGCCTCGTTGACAACAACGGGCGGCTCAATCTCTTGATAGCCTGCCGCCGTGTTACGATCGAGGAAGAAGTTGATGAGGGCGCGCTGCAAACGAGCTCCCTTACCTTTATATACGGGGAATCCTGCACCCGTAAGCTTCACTCCAAGGTCGAAATCTATAATATCATATTTACGAGCTAGCTCCCAGTGTGGTTCAGCCTTTGCGGGGAGGTTCAACTCCACATCAACACGCTTCACCTCCACGTTATCCTCTGCCACACGCCCCTCGGGAACAATGTCGGCAGGGAAGTTTGGCAACAACACGATCTGCGACTGCAATTCATCACCCACTCTCTTTGCCTCCTCAGATAGCTCTGCGGAGCGAGACTTCAATGATGCGACCTCCGCCTTCTTCTGCTCTGCCGCCTCACGCTCACCCTTTGACATAAGTGCACCGATCTGCTTTGCCGCCTGATTCTGCGACGCTAGGCAGTTGTCGAGCTCCACCTGAATCGCCTTACGACGATCGTCCAACTTCTCGATTGCGTCAATTATAGGTGCCGCATCGACCCCCTTCTTCGCTAGACGCGCCTCCGCCTCCGTGCGATTCTCTCTGATCTGTTTGAGTGTTAACATTCTTATATTTTGATTTTTGAACTCCTCTTTGCGAAATAAATTACGTAGGCAAAGGTATAAAAAATATTTTTGATTTATAGAAAAACTTAAGCAGATTCTAACTTTCGCGTAAAAGAGTTGCTATGTATAACCATTTTTCAATAAAAATTCGTATCTTTGTTTTACGGTTACGCCCCTTTATTAATATATATAGGTATAAACTCACTTTACTAAGAATGGCACAGAGACAAAACTCCTACACGCTACACGAAGTAGTAACAGCTCGTGACGATAGAGATTTCCACGAATTTCCTAAAAGAATATACAAAGGAAACAAATATTGGGTATGCCCAACAACCAAAGATATCCAGAAAATATTCGACCCACAAAAAAACCCCCTATTCAAAGGTGGTGAGGCTATTCGTTGGGTTGTGCGCGACGAAAAAGGGTTGATCGTTGGTCGCATAGGCGCATTCTACAACCTCGACAAATCGGCTCTCGAAGCGCAACCTACTGGTGGCTGTGGTTTCTTCGAGGCGATAGACTCTAAGGAGGTGGCACATATGTTATTCGACGCATCGCGCGACTGGCTCAAAGAGCGAGGTATGGAGGCGATGGATGGTCCTATCAACTTCGGTCAGCGCGACACGTGGTGGGGGTTGCTCGTTCGCGGATTCGACTACCAGCCAATCTACGAAACCCCATACAACTTACCATACTATCAAGAGCTATTCGAGAGCTACGGATTCCAAAACTACTTCAACCAGAACACATATCTCTGGGATTGCGCCAACAGCGCCGTAAACGACTGGGTATACGCACGCGCAAAACGCCTCCACGAGACCCCCGGATATACGTTCCGAACAATCAATATGAAGGATCTTGCGGGTGAGGCAGAGAAGTTCCGCACGATATACAACAAGGCGTGGGCTCTATTCGATGGAGTGCCCGAGATAAGCTACAACGAGGCGCAGAAGATTATGAACACCCTCAAACCAATCATCGACCCCGACCTAATATACTTCGCATATCTCAACGACGCACCGATCGGATTCTACATTATGGTTCCCGACCTAAACTGTATAATGGGCAAATTCAACGGTAAGTTCGGATGGTGGCAGAAGCTACAGTTGATGTGGGATCTAAAGGTTGCCAAGTCGTGTGATCGCATCTTCGGAATCATATTCGGTGTTGTTCCCGAACTCCGCGGCAAGGGTATCGAGTCGGGACTTATGGCGGCAATACTCGACCAATACATACACACCCCTCGCAACAAATACAAAACAATGGAACTTGCGTGGATCGGTGACTTCAACCCCGTAATGAACCGTATGATCGTCAACTACGTCGGGGCTACACAGCACAAGATGCACACTACATATCGCTATCTATTCGATCGCGAGAAGGAGTTTACACGCTGCCCAAGAGTCGGTATGAAGAAGGCTCCGGCGGCGGAATAAGTTCATTGTCTGCCTCCGGCGGGCGGAGATTGCACCTCCGCGGGTGCTAGAGATACTGCGTATCTTCTTATCACTTACAGAATAGAATCAACCAACCGCGTGAGGCTGCGTCAAATATACTTTGACACAGCCTCATTTTATTTTTTTAAGCAGTAGTAGTAGCCTCGCCGCGACTCGAACGCGAATCTAAAGTTTAGGAAACTTTCGTTCTATCCCTTGAACTACGAAGCCAAAAAAAGTGACGCACAAAAAATGCGCGCCACAAATATAGTTAATCTTTTTGGATTATGCAACTCTGTCGGATTAGAATCCCCAAGATAATCCAACAGAAAATGTATGTGCTACAGCGCGATAGTTACCCCCGAAAGTATTAATGTAATCTACACCATCCGCCATCTCCTTATATACAGCAGCGGTTGCTGAGTCACCAGCCGCCTCATAGAGTGCCGCGGCAGAGGCATATGCTGAGTAGACTGTATATTGCAAGCCATCCACCGATGTATATGATGCTGAGCGATCATACTTCGCAGGCGAGATGTAACCATATGCTAAGTCGATCGAGAAATTACGGTTGCTAAGTGGCATCACACTCAAACCACAAGTGTAACCAATCTTATTCATAGATGGAGTCTCGGGCGCAAAGTAAGCCGACACAACAGGACTCTCGTCGAAGTAGATACCAGCACGTGCTGTCAACCACTCTGTAGCCTTATACTCCGCACCGAGGCGATAGATAAATGTATTCTCATACCCCTTTGGTGAGCTGTTGACATACTCGCCATCCTCCGACGTAAAGTTAAAGTCCAAAGACTCATATGTACTCCAACCGACCATCTGCATCTCAGCCGCGATCTTCCACCTATCTGTAGGGAGGTATGTCACTCCAACGCTAAGAGTTGATGGTAGGGGAAGCTCTGCCGCAAATGTTCCATTCTGCATAACCGAAACAGAGCTAGTGGGATCTGTTGTAAGGAGCCCCTCAACTTTCTCGTTATAGAAGTCGATATTGGTAGTACCCTCATCAACAACAGTCATCATCTTCGAGCGATACGATGCACCGATACTCCACTTGTCGCATAGGTCATACATCAAACCGACGTTAACACCAAATGCTACATTTGCATCACCATCCATCGTAATCGATGCTAGTGGTGTGCTCCCAATTGTTGCCAAAGAGCTATCTGAAGTGAGTGCTGCCGCAGTATTGTTCGACAAGTCACCAACTGGGAACAGCGACTTCGACAAATTTACGCTACCCCACGAAACCATCAATCCTGCTCCAATAGACAACTTATCGTTGAATAGTTTATACGACACTGTTGGTTGAACGTTGTATGCCTGCAACGAGATATCCTGAATAAGGTGAGCTCCAGCCCAACCATCATTTCCCCAGTTCATCGACGACCCATAGGGGGTGTTCACACTAAGACCCACCGCCAAATCATCTGTCACCTTATAATTTAGGTAGAGATATAGCGGTGTCGAGAGACCGTTATCCGACTTCTGCGAGTCGCTACCGTCGAAAGCCTCCCACGTTGCTGTTGCTGCGATACCTGTTACTCCCGCTGCAATCGAAAATTTCTGATCTTGGTAAGCTGCCGCCGCAGGGTTGAACCATACCGACTCCGAGTTTAGCTTCTGTGACACCGACGTGTGAGCCATTCCCAACTGCTTTGCACTAAGGGTATTCACCTGATAACCCTCTGCCGAGGCATTTGTTACTGCTACTGCTGCCGCAAGGGCGAATAGAATAATTTTTTTCATTGGTTAGTTGTTTGCTTACAAAAAAATATGCCGATCTATTGATTATTAAATGTACTTTTCACAGTACTTTATAACAATAAATCGGCACAAAAGTATAGTAAATAAATTAGTTTGCCAAATTTTTTAGCAACTAATTATCCTAAACGGCTTTTTTTGTCTCCAAAACTACCTTTGCGGAATACTCCTTGGTTATACATATTGGAGGGAGCAGCGAAGTATATTCTCCCCCCCATCGACGTTGGGAGATCTTCTACAACTCAATAATAGTCGATTGCGAGTCTGTTTTGAGAGCCTCGGCAATTCGTGCACAGCGAGCCTCAGCATCTTGACACAGAGCCTCTATGTCAACTCCAACAACCTCGCGATTGTCGACGAGAAGTTCTCCATCTACGACTACATATTTTACGTCGGACGACTTTCCACAATAGACCAATGATGAGATTATGTTGTGACGAGGGCGGTGGTGTATGCCTCGAATATCGACAACGATAAGGTCGGCAAGTGCTCCACACTCCACAACTCCAAGATCACTATACCCTAAAGCCTTTGCTCCATTGACGGTCGCCATCTTAAGGAGATCGTAGGCAGGCAGAACCGTTGGATTCATCTCCTTAACACGCTGTACGAGGGCGGTTGTGCGCATCTCCTCCCACATATCGAGGTCGTTGTTCGAACTTGCTCCATCTGTGGCAATGGTGCAGTTCATACCCTTATCTTTCATCTGAGAGATTGGGGCTACGCCACTTGCGAGCTTCAAGTTGCTCTGAGCATTGTGGGCAACAGCAGCACCACTTTGGGCGATGCGCTCCATCTCCTGCTCTTCGATATATACACAGTGAGCAAGAATCGTACTCTCCTTCACGACCCCTGCTTTCTCGATGTAACTGAGGGGTGAACAACCATACTTCTCCTCTATGCCGGGGCGCTCCGATGGGGTTTCGCTTAGGTGTATTGTGATTGGTAGGTTATGTTTTTCGGCGTAGTCACGGGCGATCTCCAATGTTGCAGGTGAGCAGGTATATGGGGCGTGTGGAGCGACACCACAGCGCACTCTCGAACACCCTTCGGTGACACTTCGTAGGCGATCCATATCGCGGACAAATAGCTCGTCGCGACCATCGAGGATCGACTCACAGAGCAGAGCGCGTGCCCCCATTTGGCGTGTAACCTCAGCTATAGCATACTCCGACCAATACATATCGACGAATGACGTACATCCCCCAAGTAACAACTCCGCAATACCGAGTCTCGTACCTGCGGCAATATCCTCCTCACTAAGTTGTGCCTCAAACTTCCATATGTAGCCCGTCAACCACTCCATCAACTCCATATCATCGGCATAGTTGCGCATCAAGGTCATTGGAATATGGGTATGTGTATTTACGAGTCCCGGCATAATGACCATACCGCGACAATCAATCTCGCGACACTCCCCGGCGTCTCTAAAGTTGTCGGCATCCGTACTGTCGTAACTAACCATTGCGATGCGGTTATCCACAACACCGACCCATCCTGTTTGTGGGGTGGGTGTTGTCTGCTCTTTCATAGTGAGGATCTCGCCCTCAGATAGTAATATTCTCATTGTAATTTTTTTATTTAGAATTAGTAGTGATGCGTTAATAATCTCTACCACTGCCCTGCGCGGGCGGCGGCGGAGTGCTCTCCGCGGAGCTTTGTTTTCGCTGCGATTGTTAATAGATTGAGAATCAATCTGCTATATATTGATAAATGTTCGATTAAAGCTATGCTTTATCGCTCATTTCCCAATATATAGCTACGTAGGCTGCGCCTACTATTAACAATCGAATACAAGTGTCCATCCAAATCTAAAAACGCATCACCATTAATCATTTATCATTAATCGTTTTAGAATCTATATTTCAACTATCGACGAGGGTTCTCCGATCTATTTCGCATTACGGATCTTCCCGTAATAGTAAATTGAGTAAACCCTGTGTCGCCTCGCGAAGTGGAGTATATCTGCACCACTTTGGAGAATAGCCCCGGAGGCATTTTGCGAACCTCATATAAAACTTTCATCTCGCGGCTCTCACCCGGAGCAATTGGTCTCTTTGAGAGTGTCGCCTTCATACAGCTGCACGACCTCTCAACACGTTTGATGATGAGGGGTTCGTCACCGCGGTTTTCGATAACAAATATATGTTGTATATCTTCGCGCTTACGGTCGACCGTTCCGAAGTTATAGGTTAGGTTTTCGCAGTAGATTAGTGCTCCGCTTGTCTCGCTCTCTTGTGTGTCGACCTCGACCTCTATCTCCGACTCTGCGTAGAGATGAGGTGTCGTCAGTGCGACCATTAATAATATTAAAAATCTCTTCATTGTGTGGTTAGTTCAACTTAAAGATATAGGTAATTGTTCCGCTCTGGGTAAATGTATCGCTCGACGTGAATTGAGCCTTTAGAGCCGCCTCACGCGCCGCAGCGATAAGTATCGAGCTGTTTGTTGTCGATCCATTTGCATTGTAGTTAGCCGAGGTGACACGTCCCGAGCCATCGACCAAAATCGTTATCACGACTCGACCCTCCTGTTGCTCCTCGTAATTTGGAATGGGGAGTCTGCCGACCAGAGAACGCCCCGCCAAGCTGAAGTTTCCCGACAGACCACTACCAAGTTCCGACGTAGCCTCCGTGCTGCCACGATCTGAACCTACGACACCCTCCGTCTGCTCGTCGTTGCCCTCGCTTGGGCTCTCCTGCGTCTGGCTTGTACCGGGGAAGAGGGCTCGTTTATTCACCTCGCGAGGTGTTACAACCTCCTCCTCAACAACCTCCTCTGCTTCGGGTTCGAGCTGCTCAATGTCGCTACTCTCGTCGGTTGGCATCGGCTCGGGAGTTGGTTCGGGTTCGGGTTCGGGAGTAGATACCACCTCGGGCATTGTCTCCTCGCTGGTGAGCTCTCCGCCCCCCTCGTCGCTATCTCCAAATGAGATGAGGATACTCCCCTGCGTTAGCTCCTCGACCTCGATATCCTCCGAGGGGTTGCACTCTACTAACCACATCGCTAGCGCCACCACAACGACATAGAGCACCGTTGCGACAATACCTCCGCGACGTGCCGTTACATCATATTCTGGGTGATAAGAGTGTGGGTTAATCATCTTCAAAATGGATTAGTTTGGCGTCGTAGCCAATATCAATTCATATTTATTCTTTGAGGCGATATTCATAATCTGCACAACCTCATCAATCGCGACATTCTTGTCGCAATGCAACGAGATAATAGCTTTCTGCTCCTCCTCCATCTTCGAGCGCATACTCTCAAGTCGACTCTCCACCTCTGCGAGGTCCGACAGCTCCTCTAGCTCAACATAGTATCGATATCCATTTTCGGCTTGTTCGATACTCACGGAGGTGTATGCTTTGTCGTTTACTTTGTTGGCGCTTCGCGGAAGGGTTAGCTTCACGGCATTGGGGTTAATCAGCGTCGTTGCGATCAACAAAAATAGAAGGAGTAGAAACATCAAGTCGGTCATAGATGCCGACGAGAAAGATTTATCTACCTTTGATCCACGTTTAATAGCCATATTCTTGATTGATGTCGATTAGATGTTTGACTGAGGCTTTGAGGGCTGGCTCAATATGTCGAGAAATGCGATTGAGTTAGCCTCCATTCTAAATACCAACTTCTCGATGCGCGCAACCAAATAGTTGTATCCAAAGAACGCGGGGATACCAACAATAAGTCCCGCAACAGTTGTGACCATTGCGATATACATACCACCTGCCAAGATCGACATATCGGGTGATCCTCCTGCCGCTGCGATATCCATAAAGGTCTTAACCATTCCCAACACAGTACCCAAGAATCCAATCATTGGGGCACCTCCGGCGATTGTCGCTAGGGCAGGAAGGTTCTCCTCCAACTTCGACACCTCGAGGTTTGCCACATTCTCCACTGCACTCTGAACATCGCTCATCGGGCGACCGATACGAGCGATACCCTTTTCGATCATCCTTGCGATGGGTGTATCGAACTCGTGGCAGAGCTCAATGGCGGCTGCGGTTTTACCTTGGTATATGTAATCACGGATACGATTCATAAAATCTTTGTCTATCGTATTAGCCTTTTGTATTGCGATGTAGCGCTCCACAAAGATATAGATTGTCACGCCTCCCAATGCCAAGAGGGGGTACATCAACCATCCTCCCTTCGTAAATAGCTCCCAAAGTCCCATCGTGCTCTCGTTCTGTGAGAGGTCTGCTGCTGTCTGCAAAAAAGTAATCATTTCGTTTTGTTGTATTTAATTTTATTTGTTATTCATTATTCATTCAAACTGAGCCCTAACTCCTGCTCCTCTTCGCTCTCCTTGCGGCGCAGAGCCTTTTGAGCTCGGCGCTCCTCTCGCTGTTCTAACCTCTCTTCGCTCGCTCTGAATCGTGCCTTGACTTTCTGTTGGAGATCGTGGAAGTTATCGAAGTTTTCGCGGTAGTATATTCCTATTCCGGTCTCTTGGAGACCTTGGTTCTCATCGTAGGTGTCGATCGTCTGGGTAAAACCTCGTAGCTTCAGCGCTCCTGCGCGGTCGATTAGCCACGTTATGTATGCCTCACCCAAGAAGTTCGACGCATCTTCACTAATAGCCTGCTTGTTGTCGATGATGTAGTTTCCCTCTAGCTCTACGAGCAATCGATTGTCGACCCACCCCTTCGAGAAGCCGAAGTCAACCTCATCTCCAGCCAACTCCGACTCGGGACGATAGCGAATGACAACATTATAGTTACTCGACGACAACCAGTTACTGAGCTGATTTGTGAGGAGCTCAAATCCCGTTGCCGCAGTTGTCGAGACACCCAAGTCTCCTGTGCCTCCCGTTGCGGAGTCGGCAATAAATGAGTTTGCCAACATAAGGTAGAAGAATTGTCGCGACACAGCCTCCTGATCGTTAAGTAGGTTTGCCACAGCTTGCTGTTGTTCGGGGTCTGCCGTGGGCAGCTCAATGGCGAACGACACTTCGGGCTGTGTCAACCTATCACTTAGGTTGATGATACAGTTGACTGGTATGGCTCGTGTCGACTCATCCGAGATGAGAGGCTCTAACGACGTCTTCAACTCATAGATGGCGTTGATGTCGAGAATCGGGTTTATTGGTGATCCACTCCACTGGATTGTCGACCCGGGGTCAATCACAAAGCGTTTGTTGACGATGTTACGCAGCGTAAAGAGGTAGTTTCCCTCGTTGATCGTATAGTCGCCATACATATCGAAGATATTCGATTTGGGTTCGATCCTCATATTCATTCGCCCCTCGCCTCTCGCCTTGATGATATCCCCCACCGTCGGATCGATCACCAACTGCACCTCGGTGTTAGGGCGTATGTCGAGTGCTAAGTTAATCGACATAGCGCCATTGTTACCTCTGGTTCTATTGCTGCGCTCCATAAGGAGTCGACGTCTCTGGGTTAGGGATGTTGTGTCGCGCTTTACGGGCTGTACGAACGTGATGAAGTCGGCAGTCGATATGTTCGACTTGTTCATAAGCGGCATAAAGAAGTATGAGTTGTCGTTTGAGGTGGCTGTGATATCCATCTTCACACCACTCTTGTCACCCTCGATCTCTGCCACGCCCGACGCAAAGATTTGACCATAAAATGTGTCATTATCTTTTTTCTCGGTATTAAGGACGAGCAAATTGTTGGGTACAACACGGATCTTATACCATATATTTGAGAGGTGCTTCAAATCTACATCGAGCTGTACAGAAGCCTTCCCACCCTTCTCGTCGACGATTTGAGTTGGTGTGGTCGAGAGGAGGTTGTCGTAGACACGTATTATGCCGTTTGGCATCGTGTAACGACTCTTGGTATATGCGACTGTTGTTGCGAGGTTATGGGTTGTGATTGTTCCATTGAGGTGAGCATCGCGACGCGTACCCTGAAGAATAAGTGACAAGTCAGCATACCCCTCAGTGTCGGTTATGACCCCTCCCAACGGAGGGTCGAGGATTGCCATCTGCACGCTGTCGACCTTCAACTCTGCGTAGTATCGAACCTCTGTCGGCACATAGTATCCACGTATCAACGTCTCGCCATTGACCCTATCCGAGAGGATTAGGCGTGCTCTATTGAGTTTTGCGTTCCACTCCGCTTGGAGTCGCATAGGAGGGGCATTCAGTGTGTTTACGCTAACGCTGTCGAGCTCCACCTCCGCATTGAATCGCCCAGCTCCAAACAGAGCCGATATTGATGCTTCGCCATTTGTTCGCCCCTCGATGTTGTAACCTATCTGCGAGATAAATGTCGAGAAGATCGAGAGGTCGAAGTTTCGCATATTCATCCTAACAGTGTCGGCAATAGAGGTCGAGGCGCGACCATTGAGGGTCATCAACTGATCTCGACTCTCCACCTTGAAGTGTTCGACATCGACCCCCTGCTTGTTGACAATAATCGAGCGAGAGCTTATGTTCCACTCTTCGTTACGTCGAACGATTGTTGAGGGTCGGAGGCGAAGATCTATCTCACGTCCTCGAATTTCGTCGTTGCTAAGATCTACCCTCAACCCGATGTTGGCGATGGCACTATCGGCTGGGTTTATGAAGCTACTATTTAGCTCTATCCTATTTTCGCGTGCACTAGCTATGAGGTTTGCATTTTCGATGAACGATGTGCCGACGAACAACTCCCCGATTCTACTATGCAGAGTCAACGAGTCACCTCGATTAGAGCTCTCTATGTCGAGCCCGATGGCAAGAGTTGACCCCTGCTCGAAGTAGGGGGCTCTTAGCGCCCCATCGAACAGATATGTCTGAGGGTTAAATGTAAATTCTAGTGTCGAGTCATCGCCGATTTGTAAACCTCTACTAAACACATTTGCAATTGGGTTTAGGTTGCGAGTGGTGATTTTTAGGTGAGACGTAGCCTCCTTACTCTCCATCTCCTCTGCCGATATTGAGGGGAGACTCTCTTCGGTTACATTGTTGTAGAGGGCAGGTAGATACTCTGCTACCGCATTCTTCGCAAATTTTATGATGTGCGCCACCTTGTCTGGGGACTCAAACTCCAACGTCGCAAACTCACTACTCAACTTCGCCTCACGTAGACCTTCTTCACTGTGCATCGAGAGGTCGATCTGAGATATCTGTAGCGAGTCGCTATTGTAACGATATAGGGTGTTGTCGACCTGTAGGTTTGCCCAACATCTCTCGATGTCGCGACCCTCAGCCCGACCCTCTATCGAGGTAGATATGAAGGCTATAGTGTCGCGTCTGTTGACTCTAAAGTGGGTTAAGTTTAGCTCGTTTATATCTACATTGAGATGGTACTTTGGCGTTTGCAGCGTATCGAGACTAAAGATGTGCTCCCCCGACGCTGTAAGGTCGAAGTTGATTTGAGGGTCGCGACTACGTATGTTGAGCCCCTTGACTCCCTCATTGACGATCTCGCCCGACAGAGTTATGTTTTCGTATGAGTCACCCTCCCATCTGAGGTTGTCGATTGTGCTATCAACTTTGAGTTCACTCCCTCTCCCCGCGATGTTTCCAACAACGTCGAGCCCCATTGATACCGTCTCAAGCTCCTCTCTTCCGATCACCTTACCTACCTCTACGGAGTCGAGTTTGACCTTTGCGTCGAGCCACAGACCGCTCTCCAAATTTAGAGACACTTCACTTAAGATATCACCTACATCACTGATAACCTCTGCATTGAAGTTGAAGTTTCGACTATCTCCATCCAACCATCCGTGTAGGGAGATATCTCCGAGGGCGTCGATCTTTGTCATCATCGACTCCGACAAGCCACTCTGCGATATTGACCACTTAAACTGATCTATGTCGGTTGCATTAGTTATCAACTCATTTACTTGGAGCGCTACGGTAGCGTCGTCGACATCGGGAAGTCCCTCGATATTGATGCTAGCGACGAGATGTGATGCCTCTCCATAATTGACATTGTTGACAGATAGGGTCATATCCTCGATCTTACCCTCAAGGTCAAATTCGATGTTGGATAGTTGCAGACCCCAATTTCGTAGTGTAGGGACGAAGTATGCCACATCGTCACTCGCCAACTCACCGTCGGTTATCGAGATGTCGAGGTGTATCAACGAGGTGAAGTATTTATAGTCGCTCCACGAATCGCCTACCAACATTATCCTATCAAAGTCGAGAACGCTCCATCGGCTCTCCAACTTGGCGTCTTGGATTGTGATAGTGCCATCTGTTAGGTAGAGCTCTCCGGCTATGTTGTTTATTTCGAATCCACTCTTTTCGATGGTTGCGAGGCGTTCGATGAATCCGTGGACTACTGGTCCTTCGACTGAGAGTTCTGTTATAGAGCCATTGAGATTATTGAGCTCCATATTGCGAACGTCGACACCGTAGATTGGATTTTGGTGAGTGAGTTGTTCTATTGTGAGGCGAGCACCCTCCACGACGACATTTGCGATATTCATCGAGAACTGACTCTCACCGCTATTTCTAGGAGATATTAGCTTGACGATCTGCTTCATATTCATCTCCACCGAACCATCTTCGTTCTCGCGAGCACGCAGATTTACCACCGCACCCTCGATTGTTGAGTTTCCGAGGCGTAGGTTTTTTGATATTGGGAGGTATCTGTCGATCTGTGTCTCGATACGGTCGAGGTATATGAGGGTGTCGGCTTGAAGGTCACGCACCAAAAGTTGAGATAGCTCGATACCACCTCGCATCGTGATGTTTATGTGTCCAACTCTCACCTCGGTGTTTAGGTATTGTGACACGTAGGTAGTAGCCCACTTACCGACGAAGTTTTGAATCGGCGACAACGACAGCAACAAAGAGAGGGTAATCGGCAAAAGAATCAGCAACAAAATTGTCGCCGATGCTATCATTCCCAATATTTTTGTAACTTTGCGCACTAGAGAGGAGTATTGTGTTTTTTTGAGGGTTTTAATTCCCCTCACATATAAGTGAGCAAATATACCAATTATTCCTTATTATACGAAAAAAATAGCGCACATAATTATGGATTTGACGATTTTAGGTATTGAGAGCTCTTGTGACGACACTTCGGCGGCGGTAATTCGTGGCACGAAGCTACTTTCGAATGTTATCGCATCGCAGGCGGTTCACGTAAAGTATGGGGGGGTTATCCCCGAGTTGGCGTCGCGTGCCCACCAGCAGAGTATCATCCCAGTTGTCGACGCGGCACTCAAAGATGCAGGTGTCACACCGGCAGATCTCGATGCAATAGCCTTTACACGAGGACCGGGTTTGGTTGGTTCGTTGTTGGTTGGGGTTTCGTTTGCGAAGGGTCTCGCCATCTCCAACAACATTCCACTCGTGGAGGTGAATCACCTCGAAGGGCATATCTTGTCGCACTTTATCGACATCGAGGGTGAGCAGATCGCCCATCCGAGCTATCCATTTTTGGCGCTGCTCGTAAGTGGAGGACACTCGCAGATTGTTCGTGTTGACTCGCCTCTTAAGATGGAGATCATCGGACAGACGATAGATGATGCCGCGGGGGAGGCGTTCGACAAGTGTGCGAAGGTTATGGGGTTGCCATATCCGGGAGGACCTGTGATTGATAGGTTGGCGAAGGAGGGAGACCACAAAGCGTTCCGATTTGCTCGTCCGCAGGTTGCCGATTTGGGCTATTCGTTTTCGGGGCTTAAGACTTCGTTCCTCTATACGCTGCGCGATCAAATGGCGCTGGATCAGAACTTTATTGAGGATCGAAAAGCGGATTTATGTGCGTCGTTACAATATACGATTTGTGAGATTTTGTTACAGAAGTTGATCCTTGCTTCGAAACAAACAGGTATTCGTGACATAGCAATTGCGGGGGGTGTATCGGCAAACTCGGGACTGCGTGAGGCGATCACGCGCGAGGGTCGCAAACGCGGTTGGAGAACATTCCTCCCACCCTTCAAGTTTACGACCGACAACGCCGCGATGATTGCCATCTCGGGACTCTATCGTTATGAAGTAGGAGAATTCTCCTCGCTCGATGTTGCCCCCGTCGCAAGGTGGTAAAAATACCCTAAAATAGCGCAGAAAGGAACAATTTCTTTCGAAAACTTTGATGCTCTCACCATTTGTTATACCTTTGCGGTGTCCGCATATGTGTGATACTGTGCGGCGTAACTAAAAAAATGAAGATATGAAAGCATTAAAAATTGGAAATCTAACGATCCAAATACCAATTATTCAGGGTGGTATGGGCGTCGGAATCTCACTCTCGGGGTTGGCATCTGCGGTGGCAAATCAAGGAGGAGTAGGCGTCATCTCAGCTGCTGGATTGGGCGTAATATACCAAAAACTCTCGCCCGTTTATAACGAGGCTTCAATCCTCGGACTTCGCGAGGAGATCCGCAAGGCTCGCGAGGCAACAAAAGGGGTTATCGGAGTTAACATTATGGTTGCGATGTCGAACTTTGCCGATATGGTAAAGACCTCGATCGCCGAGAGGGCAGATATCATCTTTTCGGGCGCAGGACTTCCTCTGTCGTTGCCATCATTCTTGCAGAAAGATAGCACAACAAAGCTAGTACCTATTGTGTCGAGTGGTCGTGCGGCGAAGCTTCTTTGTGAGAAGTGGAAGTCGGGGTACGACTACACCCCCGATGCGATTGTTGTCGAGGGTCCAAAGGCAGGAGGTCACCTAGGTTATTCGGTCGACCAGATTGACGACGCAGGACACTCGTTGGAGAGTATCGTACGTGAAGTTGTGTCGGTTGTAAGAGAGTTTGAGTCTAAACACGATTGTCATATCCCCGTTATCGCAGGCGGAGGTATCTATTCGGGTGCAGATATTTTGTCAATTATGGAGCTTGGTGCAGAGGGTGTGCAGATGGGTACACGCTTTGTGACTACCCACGAGTGCGACGCAGATATCGCATTCAAGCAGACATACATCGACGCAAAGGAGAGTGACATCGAGATCATTCAAAGCCCCGTGGGGATGCCGGGACGTGCTATTAAGGGTACGTTCTTGGATCGTGTGAAGCAGGGTATAACAATCCCCAAGAGTTGTCCATTCGACTGTATCAAGACCTGCAAGGTCGATCATAGCCCATACTGTATAATGATTGCACTCTACAATGCGTTCCGTGGAAAGTTGGAGCGTGGTTATGCCTTTGCGGGTAGCAATGCGTGGCGTGCCAACAAGATCGAGAGTGTGAAGGAGCTCTTTACTTCGCTCAAAGCGGAGTACGATAGCGCCGTTGCAGCGATCAAAAAAGATTAAGGGGGAAATGAAGGAGTTTTGGAGAGTTGCTACGGAGTCCGATTTTCGCTCACTTGCATTGGAGACGTTTCGTTTTCAGGCGCAGCAACTCGCTCCATATCGCGACTATCTGTCGATGATTGGGTGTAGGGTTGATGCGGTTTGTGAGGTTGAGCAGATACCGTTTCTTCCAATAGAACTGTTCAAAACTTCTGACATATATTGTGGCGAGAGAGCTCCCGAGGCGATATTTACCTCTAGCGGAGATATCTTGTCACGCCATATGATGCACTCCCTCACCAACTACGAGGAGGCATTTACACGCGGTTTCGAACTCTTCTATGGAGATCCCTCTCAGTGGGGTATCTACGCTCTGTTGCCGAGTTATCTGGAGCGTGAGGGGTCGTCGTTGATCTATATGGTCGACAGACTTGTTGCGCGCTCCCAAGGGCGTGGAGGGGGATTTTACCTCTATGACCATCGGCAGTTGATGGAGGATATGCAGCGTGATGAGCGCCCCAAAATATTGTTGGGGGTGAGCTATGCACTGTTGGATTTGGCGGAGAGCGGAGTGGTTGACGAGCCTCTTCAGAACACAGTGGTGATGGAGACCGGCGGAATGAAGGGTCGACGCGAGGAGCTCTCGAAGGGGGAGCTTCATCGACGACTCTGTAGAGCGTTTGGCGTTGAGCAGATCGCTTCGGAGTATGGAATGGCGGAACTTACGTCGCAGGGCTACTCGTCGGGAGGGGGGCTTTTTCGAACTCCACCGTGGATGAGGGTTCTGATCCGCGACCTAGCTGATCCGTTTGAGATAAAGCGTGGAGGTGAGCGTGGAGGTGTTAACATTATAGATTTGGCATCACGATATTCGTGTGCATTTGTTGAGACACAAGATTTGGGACGTGTAACGAGTGAGGGTGAATTTACGATTGAGGGGCGAATTTCGGGCAGCGACATAAGAGGATGCAACCTACTAATTGAGTAAATCAAACTGAGAATCTGTTTAAGTTTTTCTCGCTATAATTGCTAAGAGAGATGTTGCTTTGATTTTCTCTCTTTGTATAAGGCGCATAGCGGTGCCTATGTAACGTAGTGCAAAAAGAGAAAAGTAAAGTGACAGATCCTTAGCAAAATAGATGAGAGAAATTTAAACAGATTCTGAGTTATGGAGTATAAGGAGGGTGAGCTGGAGCAGCTGCATATTCATCTGTACGACATATTGTCGCACACTGTTGAGGTGTGCGAAAGGCTCAACATAAACTACACTCTCATTGGAGGGAGTGCCGTTGGGGCACTCTTTGATGGGGCTATTTTGCCGTGGGATGATGATATCGACCTCGGTATGGAGCGCTCGGAGTATAATCGTTTCATTGCGGAGGCACCGGCGGCACTTGGTCGAGATTATGTGTTGCAATCTCCCGAGTGTGATTGTGTGACCCCCTACTATTTTGCGAAAGTTCGCAAGCGAGGGACAAGATTCGAGGGTGAGGATGAGTTTGGGCTGGAGATGAATCACGGAATATACATAGATATATTTCCGCTCGACAGAGTTCCCGACAATAAGTTCGCCGAAAAGATCCATCGGTGGTGTGTAAGGATGTTACATAATAGCTTCGTGGCGACGACAATACCCCTCAAAGAGGGTGGAGAGGTCGCCAAGGCGATTGTTAATATGGTAGCAAGAGTGGTGGGTAAAAGGCGTTTATATAGATGGTTGGTGAGGGTGCAGTCACACTACAACTCCTGCGACACAAAGTATGTGAGTATAGTAAAGATGCCGCGAGACCACATCGAACGATCGACACTCAACCCCCCAGATGTGGTTGAGTTTGGGGGTATGAGGGTCAACGCACCCCATAAACTACGTGAGTATTTGGAGTGGCACTACCCCAATCTGCATCGCGACGTAAAGCCCGAGGAGCAGATTAACCACGCACCGATAAGATTAAATTTCAATGGAGATGAATAATTTTAACCCAAAAGTATCAATTTTAGTTCCAGTCCATAATGTCGAGAACTGCATTGTGGAGTGTGCGCGATCGCTGTTTCGGCAGAGCTACGCCAATTGTGAGTTTATATTTGTCGATGATGGCTCGACAGACTACTCCTACTATCGACTTCGAGATGTGATAGATCTGGAGTTTGAGGAGCTATCATATCGTATTCGCGTCGTTCGACACTCCCGCAATCGAGGTGTTGCCGAGGCGCGCAACACGGCGATGGATTGTGCCGATGGTGATTTTATACTCTTTGTCGATTCAGACGATTGGGTTGACCCGAAACTTGTCTCGAAACTCATTAGTCAACAGCGAATAAATGATGCCGACCTTGTGTCGACAGATTTCTATCGTGTCAATGGCGACAATACACGCGAAGTTCGCACCCACTGGATTGGCGACCGCGAGGGGTCACTCAACATTGTTCTGGCACAGAGCTTTGCACTACCCAATAGAGTGTGGTCACTGCTTATTCGCTCGTCGATGATCTATCGTAACGGTATTCGATTCGAGGGTAGTATCAACTATGGAGAGGATTCGTTGTTGCTTGTGAAGTTACTCTACTTTGCTCGCGAGATCGACCACGTAGATAGAGCTCTCTACTTCTATCGCGCCGACTCGGCAGGGTCGTACTCCAACAACCAAACCCGATTGAGTATTCGAAATTATATTCGATCGCAGTTGATGATTTGGGACTTTATGGCTAGCCGCGATGCTATTATGCGCTATGGCACAGCGTTGATGTTGGGACGAATGAACCTACGTCGATGGTTGTTGATACGTCGTGGTGGCGGCGGCTTAGCTGGGTTTGTCTATAGGGCGTGGTGCTGGAGTGTTAATCAAGTTTGGACTATTAGGTGTTGGGTTTCGGGTCTATAGGAGGTGGTTATGAATAGGATTGATAGATTGTCGAGATGTGTGGTTGAGTATTACGCTGCATACTCAGTCGACATACACGACGATATACAACATACACAAGAGGTTGTGTGTTATACGGAGATGATCGCCTCGGGTGAGGGTTTCGAAGCGGTGGATCGCGAGATGCAGATTGCCGCGGCGTGGTTGCACGACATAGGATGCCCACGCTCGAAGGAGCTCTACGGCAACTCCCTGCCACAGAACCAACAGAGCGTAGGTCGCGAGGTGACAAAGGAGTTGTTACATTCGAAGGGAGATCTGTTTGGGGAGTCGGAGATAGAGTGGCTCTCGGAGGTTGTCGGGCGTCACCACCAAGCAGGAGATGTTGAAAGTTACAATTTCCGCCCCCTCTTCGAGGCGGATTTGATCGTCAACCTACTTTCGAGCTACCATCCACGCGAAAACGCCCCGATGCTCTACGAGAAACTTATGAGAACTCAAACAGGACGCGATATATTTCGGGTGGTGATAAAGTAGGCGCTATGGCAAAGAAAAAAAGTAAGGCTGATTTATTTGTAGAACTATCTAAACCCAATGAACAGGGTGTTAGCAGATGGGTCTCCGTAAGTGAGTTTACGGGGGATTATAAATCATTAGTATTTGGCAATGGTGGTGACTGGGTTAGATCGAAAGTACTTAGTTCAAATGGGAAAAAGTATACTATAGAGACACAAAAAGATACAACGAAGCGAGGTAATCCAATAGTTTTTATTAGGTTGAATGGATTTAGTCAAGAAGCTGGTTTTAACCAAAATATTCGTTCCGACATAAAGAAGCACTATGCAAAACAGAAGTGTGTAATGTTAGGTGTTGCCGGAGTGTCAGAGATAGATCACAAAGATGGTCGCAAGAACGACGAGAGAGTTTCAAATCCGAAAACGCAAACTTTAGATGATTTTCAACCTCTCTGCAAAGCAGCCAACGATATAAAACGACAAATTTGCAAAAGGTGTAAAGAGACAAATAAGCGTTGGGATGCTAAGAATATTAAAGGTAATCCATACTCATTTTATGAGGGGGATATTAATTATACGGAAGAGTTAAAGTGCGTAGGTTGTTATCAATATGACCCCGTAGAGTATCGAAAAGAGGCTGTAAGAAAGATAAGTAAAGAGGCTTCTTTATGCTATAGAATATTGCGTTGGTTCACAAAGGCTAAATGATGAATTACATAGGTTCAAAACATAAGTTACTTCCATTTTTGTCGGATGTAATCAGAGGTGTTGTGGGAGAAGATCTTTCGCAAATGGTTTTTTGTGATCTATTTGCAGGCACAGGTGCAGTCGGTCGCAACTTCAAGAGGTCTGTAAAGAGTGTTATCTCCAACGATCTGGAGTACTACAGTTATATCCTAAATCGAAACTATATTGGCAATCACACTGAGATCAACGACAAGGAGTATTACATAGATAAATTAAACTCATTAGCTTTGGTTGATGATGGTTTTGTCTATAAAAATTACTGTCTCGGAGGGGGTGTTGAGCGTCAATACTTCTCCGACCATAACGGAATGAAGATCGACACAATGCGCAAACAGATTGAGGAGTGGAGAGGTTCGATAGGTGATGATCTATACTACTTTTTGCTCTGTAGTCTGTTGGAGAGTGCCGACCGGTTAGCTAACACTGCATCTGTGTATGGCGCATACCTCAAACACCTAAAGCAGTCGGCTGCTAAGGAGCTAATCCTCCAACCAGCAACCTACGACCTCAACACAAACTCCCATAGTGTGTATCAAGAGAATGCTAATACTCTGATCGACAAAGTTGAGGGGGATATTTTGTATCTTGATCCACCCTACAATGCGCGTCAATATGGTGCGAACTACCATCTTCTAAATACGATCGCTGAGTATAAGGAGTTTACCCCCAAGGGAAAGACGGGACTTCGAAAGTATGAGAGGAGTAAATATTGTAGTCGACGTTCCGTTCTAGGCGAGTTTGATCGTTTGGTTCGGAGTGCCCAGTTTAGGTATATATTTCTTTCATATAACAATGAGGGGTTGATGTCACCCGATCAAGTCAGATCAATAATGTCGAAATATGGTCGATACGATGTTGCGGAGCAGACACACCAGCGCTTCAAAGCAGATAAAACAGAGAATCGAAATCACACGGCAAGTTCAACAACAGAGTATGTTCATATATTAGAGAAGAGGCTGCCCTAAACTTGCGTTTTGGACAGCCTCTTTTAGCGTTGGAGTTGGTGAGTGCTAGATTTACTCCTTCTCCATACCCTTTGTGAATGTATTCATCGCCTTTGCGGTCATACCCATTGAGGAGTATCCACCGTCGTGGTATAGGTTCTGCATTGTAACTTTGCGCGTGAAGTCCGAGAAGAGGGTTATGACATATGCGGCACAATCCTCTGCCGAAGCGTTCCCAAGAGGCGATAGCTCGTCACCAAGCTCCAATAGTGCACCCATTCCCGACACTCCGTTTCCTGCGGTTGTTGGGGTTGGGGATTGTGAAACGGTGTTGACACGAACATTTTTCTTTGTTCCGTAGATGTAACCGAAGCTGCGAGCAAACGACTCTAGGAGAGCCTTCGCATCCGCCATATCGTTGTATCCACAGAGGGTACGTTGTGCGGCGATGTAGCTCAAAGCGACGATTGAACCCCACTCGTTGATTGCATCCTTCTTGATCGCTACCTGCATCGCTTTATGGAACGATACGGCAGAGATGTCGAGAGTCTTTGAGAGGAAGTCGTAATTCAAATCGTCATAGTCGAAACCCTTGCGGACGTTTGGAGACATTCCAATCGAGTGGAGCATAAAGTCGAACTTACCGCCGAAGTGCTCCATTGTCTTGTCGATCAAAGTTTCGAGATCCTCCACCGACGACGCATCAGCAGGTATAACGATAGTGTTACACTCCTCGGCGAGTTGTTTGATACTACCCATTCTGATTGACATTGCAGTGTTCGTAAGGACAATTTCAGCCCCCTCAGCGACAGCTAGCTGAGCGACTTTCCACGCGATTGAATTTTCGTTGAGAGCTCCGAAGATGAGACCCTTTTTTCCTTTAAGTAGATTATGTGCCATAACCGATCTATTTTTTTATATTATTTGCGACCCTCGGAGTGTAACTAATTTTGTTAGCCACACTCATTTTTATTTAGCAAGGTTGTTGAGTGTTTTATTTTGGGCAAAAGTAGCAAAAAATTTCTATTTTTTGGTTACCTTTGTGGAATAATGTACTAAAAAATAGGTGGAATTGAGCTTTTCTGTAACCATATTGGGTTCATCTTCGGCAAAGCCGACGGTGGGACGTCACCCCTCTTCGCAGGTTGTTAACCTTTGTGAGCAGTATTATCTTGTCGATGCTGGGGAGGGGTGTCAGCGTCAGATGTTTCGGTATGGGATCAATCCGCTGAAGATTCGGGCTGTGTTTATCTCACACCTGCACGGGGATCACATCTATGGACTCTTTCCGCTCCTGTCGACGTTGGGGTTGTATGGTCGCAAGACGTCGTTGACGATCTATGCGCCCTCTCCGTTTGGGGCGATTTTGGAGTCACACCTAAAGTTTTTTGACAATCAGCTATCCTATCCTGTTGAGTGGGTGGAGGTCGACACGAGGCGAAATAAGATGATCTTTGAGAATCGTACACTGGAGGTGTGGAGTGTTCCGCTGAAACATCGTGTTCCGACGTCGGGGTACTTGTTTCGCGAGAAAGATCCTCCACTCAATGTGGATAAGTTTAAGATCGAGAAGTATGCACTCTCGGTGGCGCAGATAACCGCCGCCAAACGAGGTGAAGATGTAACGCTCTCAACAGGTGAGGTGATCGAGAATAGGGAGTTAACCTACACACCTCGTCGAGGTCGGGCGTATGCCTATCTCTCGGACACGAGTTTTTCGGAGCGAGCCGCGAGGATGTGTGAGGGTGTTAACCTTCTCTATCACGAGGCTACATACCAAGCGAGCGAAGGTGAAATAGCCGCCAAACGAGGTCACTCCACCTCTGTGGAGGCTGTTCAGGCGGCACAGATCGCTGGGGCAGAGAGGGTTATTTTAGGGCATTTTTCGGCTCGATATAAGGATCTGAATGGTTTGTTGACTGAAGCACGGGAGCAATTTGCGGAGTCATACCTCGCGGAAGAGGGGACGAAATTTGAGATATAGACCATTAACACAACACTAGTAATTAATGATTAATGTTTAGTGATTAGTGGTGAGGCTTCAACTCTTTTCGATTTGGATGACTTTTACGTTCGATTGTTAATAGTAGGCGAAGCCTACGTAGCTATATATTGGAAAATGAGAGATAAAGCAGAGCTTTAATCGAACATTTTCCAATATATAGCAGATTGAGAATCAATCTATTAACAATCGCAACACAACAAAGCTCCGCGGAGAGCACTCCGCCGCCGCCCGCGCAGGGCAGTGGTAGAGATTATAACACAACAGCAATAATTCGTATAGAAAATGATAAAGGCAGAGATACAGTTGATACGTTCATTGGGCGAGAAGAAGAGTCGCACCGAGATGGGGTTATTTATAGCCGAGGGAGATAAGTTTATTGGTGAGTTGGCAGTGTCGGAGTTGTCTGTTCGCAAGGTCTATCTAACAGAGGATAGCACCCTCGATGGTGGTGAGTTTGACCGGTCGACGGAGGTGGAGTGGGTAAGTGACAAGGAGATGGAGCGTCTCTCGCAGCTCAAGAGTGCCAACAACTCGTTGGCGTTGGTTGAGATGCCACGCCAGACACTCAATGTGGAGGATCTCGATGGTCGTTTGACGATCGTGTTGGATGGGGTTCAGAACCCGGGTAATTTGGGGACGATTATTCGTCTTGCGGATTGGTTTGGTGTGCGCGATGTGATCTGCTCACCCAACTGTGCCGACTGCTTCAACCCAAAAGTTGTGCAGGCGACAATGGGGGCAATCCTACGTGTTCGCATCCACTACACAGATCTTCTGCCGCTCCTAAAATCTACGAAACAGCCAATCTATGGTGCGTTTCTGGAGGGTGACAACATCTACAAACGCGACCTCACTCCCAACGGCATATTGGTAATGGGCAGTGAGGGTCAGGGGGTCTCTGCGGAGGTGTCGGCACTTATCACCGAGAGGTTATATATCCCCCCATATCCGGCTGATTGCGTAGGCTCGGAGTCGTTGAATGTAGCTATTGCGACCTCTATTATATGCTCTGAGTTTCGTCGTCGCTGATGACTTCGAGCAGCGACGAATCCCCATAGCTGAGGAATCGGAAGTCGTTGTCGAGAGCATATTTGTAGATGTCGTGCCACGCCTCACCCACATATGCCGATACTAGTAGCAGGAGTGTCGACTTGGGTTGGTGGAAGTTGGTGATAATAGATCTCACCACGCGGAAACGATACCCGAGCGGTGTAATCATAATCTGAGTTGCCGCCTTTAGCTTCGCAATGCCGGCTCTGTCCATATATGCAATAAGGTGATCGAAGATCTCTGCTCCACGGAACTCTGTGGGTATGTCGTATAGTTCCCACTGCCCAACCACTCTCTCGCAGGCGGGAGATCCCTCTGTGACAACTCTGTAGGCGAGTGCCGCCAAAGATTCGAGTGTCCGCACCGATGTTGTCCCTACGGCGGTAATCGACCCTGCGTGTGCTCGTAGATTTTCGAGTGATGAGCGAGATATCTCGAAATGTTCGGTGTGCATCGGGTGGTCCGCAGCATTCTCCGCCTTAACGGGGAGGAACGTACCTGCACCGACGTGAAGAGTCACCTCTTCATTCGATATGTTACGATCTTGAAGTGTAGATATTAGCTCTTGTGTGAAGTGCAGCCCTGCTGTGGGTGCCGCGACCGACCCCTCGAACTTCGAGTAGACAGTTTGGTAACGACTCTCATCTATAGCCTCGCTCTCTCTGCACAAATAGGGAGGTATGGGAATACGTCCCAATATTTCGAGCATCTCCCCAAATGTCCTCTCCCCACTCCATCGAAAGTGGATTATATGTTCGCGCTCACCTCGCTCTGCCATCGTTGCAGAGAGGCGTAACGTCTCACCTTCGTATGTAAACTCTATTGCAACCTCACCCTCTTTCCACTTTTTGAGATTACCGACAATGCAGCTCCACTGACACTCGTTGTGTGCGGAGAATGCGCGTTCGTAATCTGCTGGCGAGTGGGGTTCGAGGCAGAAAATCTCAACTCTAGCGCCACTCATTTTGTGCATAATAATCCGTGCACGAATAACCTTGGTGTTGTTGAAAACGAGGAGTGTCCCCTTTGGTAGGAGCTCCGCTATTTGGGGGAATCGGTGCTCCGAGATCTCTCCATTTCGATAGTGGAGAAGTTTGGAGTCGGTGCGATTTGCGAGTGGGTATTTTGCGATACGCTCCTCGGGAAGAGGGTAGTCGTAGTCGCACATATCAATGTTGCGTGATCTACTCTCTCTCATCTGTGGGAAGTATAAATTTCCTAAGCAAGAACCACATAACAACACCCGATGTAACACCCGTCAGAGCCCCCAACAAAATATCCTGAGGGAAGTGATATCCTAGGTATATTCGTGAGTAGCAGACCAGCGCAACCTGAGTCCACATAACGGCAGTGAACCATCTCTTTTGGATGGCGAGCGTTGCGATCACACCCACAGAGATAGATGTCGCAGCGTGTGCCGACACAGTACCATTCTGTCCGCCCATCTTGACCCAATGCACCAACCCCTCCAACTCTGGAGTGTGCATAGGGCGCAACCTAACGGGGAACTCTGGGAGTAGATTTTTCAGTAGTCCCGAGTGTTTGAATATCCCGGCGATGATGTCGGAGAGCCCTGCCGCCAACCCAAACGCAGCAAGCGAAATAAGCATACCGCGCCATCCGCAGCGACGCCAAATGAGCCAAAGAATCAATATGTAGAGAGGAAGCCACGATATCTTCCCCGACACGAATAGCATCAAGGAGTCGAGCAGTGCCCCACCATCAAAATTAAGCCACAGAAATAGATCGTGATCCCACATAGTTATTTTATATTAAATTCGTTTACAATTCGGTCGAGTGAGCGAGTGATAATCGAGCAGGCATCCTCAATCTCCGCCACAGAGATTGTTAGTGGAGGCGAGATCCTAAATGCGGTGTCGCAGAATAAGAACCAGTCGCTCATTACCCCCTCCTCTTTGAATATCTCCATTAGTCGATATAGCTTGGGGGCTTCACCTAGCTCTATAGCCATAAGGAGTCCCAATCGACGTATCTCCAAGACACTGGGATGTGTGGATAACACCCTTTCGAATAGAGCTCCCTTAGCCTCCACCTCTTCGACTAATCGATTATCTGTGAGGTAGCTGAGTGCCGCTAGTCCAGCTGCGCAGCAGACGGGGTGTCCTCCGAAGGTGGTAATGTGTCCAAGTACGGGGTTGTGTTGCAATGTACCCATAATCTCAGCACTTGCGGCAAAAGCCCCTAGTGGCATTCCCCCACCAAGAGCCTTAGCGAGGCATATCACATCTGGTGTAACGCCATATTTTAGAGCTCCGAACAACTCTCCGGTGCGCCCCATTCCACTCTGTATCTCGTCGAAAATGAGCAGTGCCCCCACCTCCGAACAGCGAGCACGCAGAGCCTCTAAATACCCTGCCTCGGGGAGTCGAACACCCGCCTCACCCTGCACAACCTCACTTATGACGCAAGCAGTGGAGGTTGTTATGAGCTCCAGATCCTCGAACGAGTTGAACTCTATTGCACGACATTCAGGTAGCAGAGGGCGAAACACCTCCGTCCACTCCTCCCCTTCAGGAGATCCCATCAGCGACATTGCACCTTGAGTCGATCCGTGGTATGCACGTCGCATAGAGATTATTTCGCGACGTGCTGTATATCTCTTTGCGAGCTTCATTGCCCCCTCTACAACCTCCGCTCCCGAACTTACGAAGTAGATAGATGAAATAGGGTCGGGCAGGAGTTCCGCAAGGCGAGCGGCATACTCCACCTGTGGCGTCTCCACCACCTCGCCATAGACCATAACGTGCATATATTTTGCCGCCTGAGTCTGCACAGCCTCCACAACCTTGGGGTTGCAGTGACCAACATTACTCACCGACACACCAGCCACAAGGTCGATATATCTTTTACCCTCCGGGGTATAGAAGTATGAACCTGCCGCGTGCGCCACCTCCACCAACATTGGAGATGGGGATGTTTGAGCTATGTGTTCGAGGAACTGTTTGCGAAGTATTTTGCCCATTATATATCACTGAATTTACGTTTAAGAATACGTTCCGAGTCGCGGACGCTGGACTTCATCCAACGATAGAGGATCTCGTGCTGCTCCAAAGGGGCGATCTCCCATCCGGTCGTTGTGTCGCGGAGTCGCTGCGAGAGCATATAGATCAAGATCGCCGCCGACGCAGAGACGTTGAGGCTCTCGACCATCCCACACATTGGTATCTGGAGGAACTCATCCGCCTCGTCGATAATTTGCTGTGATATTCCGGCGTGCTCCGTACCAAACACCAACGCGAACTTTCCCGCCTCGACATCGAAACTCTCGGGAGTTGAATCTTTGAGGTGTGGGGTCGTTGCGACGATTCTATACCCCTGCTCTTTGAGGGAGCGAATCGCGTCACCCGTATTTGTGTAACGTGTAAGGTCGACCCACTTATCTGTTCCGCGAACAATATCGCAATATGTCTTGAAATCACATAGCTCCTCAATGGCGTGCATATGTTGCAGACCGAACGCCTCACAGTGGCGCATCAAGGCGCTTGCATTCTGCGAATGAAAGGTGTTCTCCGAGAGGATTGTCATCTGGTATGTTCGGCTTGCGAGGGTCTTTTCGAGAGTTGCACGACGCTCGGGGGTCATAAACTCCGCAAGGTAGTCGATTCTCTCTTTGAGCCACTCTTGGCGAGAGTTATTTTCTATATTTTTCATCTTCATCTAGGATCTTTAGGTAGCTCTCATAGCGAGAGTATGCGATCTGCCCCTGCTCTACAGCTTTGCGAACGGCACATTTTGGTTCGTGCGTATGTGTGCAGTTATAGAATTGGCACTCCTCGCCAAACTTCAACATCTCGGGGTAGTAGTGCCACAACTCCTCATCTTCGATGTCGAGCAAGCCGAACCCTTTGATACCCGGAGTGTCGATAATGTATCCACCCTTCGAGAGTGGGTATATTGTCGAGAATGTTGTCGTATGCTTACCTTTGTGGTGGCTCTGAGAGATCTCTCCCGTACGGATCTCAATCGTCGGCTCGATGGTGTTGATGAGAGTTGACTTTCCCACACCCGAATTACCCGATATGAGAGTCGTCTGGTTGTGGAGTAGCTCCTCTACCCTCTCGATTCCGATCTTTTCGGTCGCCGATATCTCGACAATTTCATATCCGGCACTCTCATATGTTGCTCGGAACTCCTCGACAGCTTCGGGGTGTTGGCGTGCGAGATCTATCTTCGCCAGTAGAATCGTCGCTGGGATCTTGTAAGCCTCGCAGGTGATTAGGAATCGGTCGATAAACTCTGTCGCCGTTTCGGGCGAGAAGAGTGTTGCTACGATCATCGCTCGATCAATGTTGGCAGCGATAATATGGGACTCCTTCGATAGGTTCGACGCGCGTCGGATTATATAGTTACGACGCGGCTCGACAGAACAGATCACATAACTACCCTGCTCCTCTCTTTCGCAGGTCACCGTGTCACCTACGACAACCGGAGATGTAGATCGAGCCCCTTTGAGCCTCATTCGCCCTCTGATGCGGCAGCTATGTGTCACACCATCGTGAAGGACGTCGAACCAGCTACCCGTTGCGCGGACTACGACACCCGAGAATTGCTCTACACTCATTTGTTAAACTCTTTTTGGCTCTGTTCGAACTGCTCCTGAGTCCAATCCCAAGCTGGGGTTATGATTTTACTGAAATTTGCAATGGGTCTATATAGCTTCGATCGTTCAATATCTTTGTGCTCAACAATTGTATATGAGAGGTTTACGGAGTCGAATGCCGAAAAGACAAAACTCAACACCAACAGATACTTGCAACTCGACATTATCGCCCCCAATATGATGTCGAGAAATCCAAACCCCGCAAATTTCAGAACGCCACGGATCAGACGTGCCGCGATTCCCATTGCGATAATTGTGATGAAGAGTACAATTACGAAGCCCCACACTGATGAGTAGTCTCCCGATATTCCAAATATAGATGCTACGTATTCTCCCTGTTTTGCCCCAAAATAGACCCCGATCGCTATCCCAATGAACGAGAGTGTTTGGATGATAAGCCCCTCCCTTGCACCGCTGTAGAGGGCGAATGCGAGAATGGTCAGAGTTACGATATCTATTATATTCATAATATTGTTATAATTTATGTGGCAAAGATATAAAAAAAAGCTATCTTTGCCAAAGATACATATTTTAATAGCGAGTATATACACTACAAACAAAGATCTTTATGAAATCAATGAGGTTACTATTTGCGTTGTCGACCCTTTTGTTGTTGTCGACCACCCTTGTTCACTCACGTGAAGTTTATCCATTGAATGATGATTGGCGACTATTCTCCTCGTCGGAGGGTAGTGGCGATAGAGCACGAAATATATCTCTACCTTTTAGCTGGAGTCTCGAACAGAACACGCCGGTTCGTAATACGTCGACCAACTTTCTGCGAACGCTCTTTATTCCACGCGGATGGCGAGGGGAGCGAGTGTTCCTAAAGTTTGGAGCTGTGGCAACCACTGCGGATCTGTTTGTTAATGGACGCCACGTTGGAGAGCATCGCGGTGGCGCTACGGCATTCTCTTTTGAGATAACAGATTTCGTTGATTTCGGGGAGTCAAATATCGTTCTGCTGCGAGTGACCTCAATACCGGGCAACGATATCCTTCCAACATCGGTGGAGTATGAGCAGTATGGTGGAATATATCGCGATGTGGAGCTTATAGTCACTCCTCAGAGTGCTATTTCACCGGTTTTCTATGGGTCGGATGGTCTCTTCGTTACGACGAGAAGTGCCGAGAAAGGTAGTGTCTCGGGAGATGTTGCGGTTCGCTTCGTTACGCCCAAGGCGGTTGAGCGTCGTGTCGTACTTTCCATATGCGACAAGAGTGGAACAGAGGTGTTTCATAAGGAGCTCCCAAAGGTCCGTATAGAGGAGAAAACCCCAACGGTTATCCCATTTAATATATCGAATGTAAATCTGTGGACTCCCGATGATCCAACACTCTACGATGTGACCGTTTCGTTACACTCCGTAGCTACGGGGGCTTTGGAGGTTGCGTCGGAGCGAGACGAACTAACCGTCACAACCGGCTTCCGCACAATATCGTTGGCTAAAGATGGATCTGTAAATGGTGCGGTGAGGATCAACGACAAACCTATTCTCTTCCGTGGCGTGTCGCTCTATCACGACCACCCAACACTCGGTGCGGAGCTTACGCGCGAGTCGCTTACTCAAGATCTCGACGTGTTGCAGGATCTCGGGGCGAACGCTATTCGTTCGGCAATAGTCCCTCACGACCGTTCACTCTATGAGTTGTGTGATAGCCTCGGTGTGATGGTGTGGATTGATACCCCTCTGGCGCGCTCGCCCTATCTGAGCGACATTCCATACTTCCCAACAGAGCGTTTCCGCGACAATGGTATGCAGCAACTGCGCGAGATCATATACCAAAACTACAACCACCCAAGTGTTATGATGTGGGGATTATTCTCGTTGCTTACGACGCGAGGCGACGCTGTGGATGGATATATACGTCTGCTCAACGAGGAGGCACAAAAGATCGACACCTCTCGCCCAACCGTTGCGTTGAGCAACCAAAATGGAGTGATAAACAACATAAGCGACCTCATCGTGTGGCGACAGAATCTGGGATGGAGCAATGGACTCTTGACAGACATTGGGGTGTGGCGCGATCAGCTACATAACAAGTGGAGCTCTATGCGTTCGGGGGTACTCTATGGCGAGGGAGGATCGGTATTCCATCAAGTTGACCGTAGCGAGATCCCAACAGTCCGCACACAGCAACGCGATGGTTGGTTTCCCGAGGTTCGCCAGAGCGCAATGCACGAAGAGTATGCAGCACAGCTCTCTGCGGACTCTCTGTTCTGGGGTAACTGGATGAACTCGCTCTACGACTTTAAAGCTCCACGTAGCCTCTTGGGTGAGAATGTGACGGGACTCGTGAGCTTCGACAGAAAAATTCGCAAAGATTCATATTTCCTCTATCGTGCTCTGTGGAACAAAGATGAGCCCACACTTCACATCGCAGGCAAGCGTGCCCGTATGGTCGGAATGGGCGACTCGGTGATTATGTTGAGAGTCTACGCATCTGACAACTCGTCGATTCCCGTTGCTACGGTCAATGGACGTGAGTATAAGATGCGCCGTGAGGCACAATCTCAATATGTGATCGAGAAGATGCCCGTGAGAGGTCGCGCCAAAGTGGTTGTGACACAGGGGGTATTGAAGGATAGTGCAGAGTTTATCTACGACTCGCCCCTAAGAAATCCAGAGCGTTAGGACCTTCGCAAAATAGGAGGTCGAGGATCGAGAGGTCGGCTGCAAATGGTAGCCGATCGCAGAATACTTGAATATACTCTACTGGCTCAAACTGAAGCTGAGACAGAGCACCCTTGGGTCGTAGGTCTAGATCTTCGGGGGTCGCTGTGATGTAACTCGTAGATGCTGTGGGGTGAGACTCCGCCCCAACCCTCATTAACTTAAATACAACTTGTAAAAGCGCGTCGTTGAACTCTACGAGCAGAGAGAACTCACGCCTATAGAGGGGTTCGAAGTAGGGTGCAAAGTGGTCGAAGTAGGGTGACGACTTATATGCGGAGAGGATCGCCATCCAGTGTTGATGTTGCCATCTTTTGGAGTTATCGATCTGCATTGTCTGCATCGGTTGGCGTGGGCGGTTGGCATTTTTGACGGGTATCGTTAGCTCCATCACCCCTTGGGCGGTCATTATGCGTGCGCGGTTTCGTGCGGAGCGTTTTATGTAGTGCTCCCCGAGGTCGATTTGACACTCGCCTTTGTTAGCGACGATCTGCGATATGTAACTAATTGAGGGGAGGTATGATGAGGGAAGTATTATCATATTTATTCAATGCTTAGAATATTTTTAGGTTGCTACATAGACTTTTCAATCATATGCAACAACCTAAAAAATAGAAGTATAACTTAGAATCTTAGAGCGTCGAGCGAGACTCTACAGTTGCATCTGCCGACACCTTCTTAATCAAACCTTGGAGAACCGCTCCCGGTCCAAGCTCCGAAAACTCTGTAACTCCATCCGCAATCATATTCTCAACGATCTGAGTCCATCTTACGGGTGCTGTTAGCTGAGCAATCAAGTTCTCCTTGATAGTCGCAGCATCGGTGTATGGCTTCGCGTCTACATTCTGGTATATTGGGCACGACGGTGTTGCAAATGGAGCTTCGGCAATCGCCTTAGCCAACTCCTCGCGTGCAGGAGCCATAAGGGGAGAGTGGAATGCTCCTCCGACAGGTAGGCGCAACGCGCGGCGTGCTCCAGCCTCCTTTGCGGCAACACACGCAGCATCTACAGCGTCGATCGCTCCCGATATAACCAGCTGACCGGGGCAGTTGTAGTTTGCCGCGACGACGACACCCTCCGTAGCCTCGCATATTGCCTCAACTGCCTCATCCGAGAGAGCCAACACTGCCGCCATTGTGCCGGGTGTAGCCTCACAGGCTGCCTGCATTGCCATAGCGCGCTTCGAGACGAGAGTCAATCCATCCTCGAACGAAAGGACTCCAGCAACGACAAGTGCTGAGAACTCACCCAACGAGTGACCTGCCACAGCATCGGGGTTAACACCCAGCGCCTTAGCCATAATAACAGAGTGAAGGAATACGGCAGGTTGCGTAACCTTTGTCTCCTTAAGTTGTTCGACTGTTCCATCGAACATTATGTCGGTGATTCTAAAACCTAGAACTTCATTAGCTTTTTCGAAAAGCGCCTTTGCCTCAGCATTATTTTCATAAAGGTCTTTACCCATTCCAACAGATTGAGCTCCCTGACCCGGGAATACATAAGCGTGTTTCATTAAATTAAATTTAAGTTATAATTAAAACTCCCCCTGACTAGGCTCTACCCACGGGGCACTTGCATAGTCGCAAAGGTAGTATTTATATCTCGTACCTCAACAAAATATCCTTTTTTTTTGCTTAAATGTCACAAAAAAAGAGATACGCAGTATCTCCAGCACCCGCGGAGGTGCAATCTCCGCCCGCCGGAGGCAGACCCCACCCCCCACTCGCCACCACCGATAAAAAGCTATTTTTCAAAAAAAATAGCTCGGTGGCGCAATACCCCCTCACCCCATCCTATCCGCCCCCCCACTCGCCACCCCCCCCCACCAAAAAAGGAGAGGTGCCACAGTTAAGTAGCACCTCTCCTCTATTTAAGAATATTGTATTTCTCTTTCTGGGATTACAACTGAGGACCAGCAGCAACCAAAGCGAGACCTGTAGCGTTTCCTGTGAACTTAACGAAGTTCTTGATGAAACGTCCAGCCAAGTCGTTAGCCTTAACATCCCACTGAGCAGCCTCAGCGTAAGTGTCGCGAGGGTCGAGGATCGCTGGATCAACACCCGGCAACGCTGTTGGGATTGAAAGGTCGAAGATAGGCAAAGACTTAACATCAGCAGAATCGATTGATCCGTCCAAGATAGCGTCGATGATACCACGAGTATCCTTGATAGAGATACGCTTTCCAGTACCATTCCAACCTGTGTTAACCAAGTAAGCAGTAGCACCAGACTTCTCCATACGCTTAACCAACTCCTCACCATACTTTGTTGGGTGAAGTGTCAAGAACGCAGCACCGAAGCAAGCTGAGAATGTAGGTGTAGGCTCAGTGATTCCGCGCTCTGTACCAGCCAACTTAGCAGTAAATCCAGAAAGGAAGTAGTACTGAGTCTGCTCTGGAGTAAGGATAGATACTGGAGGCAACACACCGAATGCGTCAGCAGTCAAGAAGATAACCTTCTTTGCAGCAGGAGCCTTTGATGGAGGAGGAACGATGTTGTCGATGTGGTTGATTGGGTACGAAACACGAGTGTTCTCAGTAACCGAACCATCAGCGAAGTTGATCTTGCCCTCAGCGTCAACAGTAACGTTCTCCAAAAGAGCGTCACGACGGATAGCCTTCCAGATATCTGGCTCGTGCTCCTCAGATAGGTTGATAACCTTAGCGTAGCAACCACCCTCGAAGTTGAAGATACCATCATCATCCCAACCGTGCTCGTCATCACCGATAAGCTGACGCTTAGGATCTGTCGACAAAGTTGTCTTACCTGTACCAGAAAGACCGAAGAATACAGCAGTCTCACCAGCCTCGTTAGTGTTAGCCGAGCAGTGCATTGCAGCGATACCCTTCAAAGGAAGTAGGTAGTTCATATAAGCGAACATTCCCTTCTTCATCTCGCCACCATACCAAGAGTTAAGGATGATCTGCATCTTCTCTGTAAGGTTGAACACAACAGCAGTCTCAGAGTTAAGACCATACTCCTTGTAGTTCTCAACCTTAGCCTTTGAAGCGTTAACAACAACGAAATCTGGCTCGCCATAAGCAGCCAACTCCTCAGCTGAAGGGCGGATAAACATATTTGTTACGAAGTGAGCCTGCCAAGCAACCTCCATTACGAAACGGATCTTAAGGCGAGTGTTCTCGTTAGCACCACAGAAAGTATCAACAACGAAAAGACGCTTTCCAGAAAGCTCGTCAACAGCGATCTTCTTAAGGTCAGCCCAAGCAGCCTCTGTAACAGGTTTGTTGTCATTCTTATACTCGTCAGAAGTCCACCAGACTGTATCCTTTGTAGTCTCGTCCATTACGAGGAACTTATCCTTAGGAGAACGACCTGTGTAGATACCAGTCATTACGTTAACTGCACCCATCTCGGTAACTTGTCCCTTCTCGTATCCCTCCAATGCTGGGTTAGTCTCCTCAGCGTAAAGCACGTCATACGATGGGTTGTGTACGATCTCGGTAGCACCGATGATACCATACTTGCTCAAATCAATTGTTGCCATAGTTTTCAAATGTTTGTTTTATAATTAAATCCTCTCGTCTCTTTCCAAATCGACTACAAAGGTAGAAATAATTTTTGAATGTTATGCAAATAACGCTAACTTTTTTTCAAAAAATCTTACATATTATATTGTATGCAAATATACAGCCACAATTTTTGCAAGAAATTTTACCCAACACCCTGCAAAACACTATAGATCTGCAATATCTCAGAATCGAAAATCTCGCTCGCCCCTCTCAATGTCACCCAAGTTTTCGACGACTCGTTGGCGAACTTTGGGGTGTGGGATCTTCTCGACGAACTCTTCGATGAGCCTTTTTCCGCACGCTTGAGTTCTGCACGAGGCGTAATCTTCGAGGTACTCTTTGAGGGTAATTAGCGCATTGGGGGTGCAGCAGTTTGCAATTTGCCCCGACTTAACTAACGACATAAATCTATCTCCTGTCCGTCCCTCGCGATAGCACGCAGTACAGAAACTAGGTATGTAACCCGCCTCAACAAGCCAGCAGACAATCTCATCGAGTGTACGGTTGTCGCTAATGTCAAACTGCTCCGAATTTTGAGACTCATCACTCTCCCCATCAACATATCCACCGACGCTAGTTTTAGAGCCTCCGCTGATCTGCGACACTCCCAGCGGAAGAACCCTTTCGCGAACTCGCTGCGACTCTCGCGTCGAGATAATAATACCTGCAAAGGGTAGGGTTATGCGCGCCACGGCAACAATTCGCTCAAACAACTCATCGGATATTGCATTGGTGTATTCATCTCGATCGACCCCACTCGCAGAGCATATGCGCGGTAGGCTTATCGTGTGACACCCCACACCAAATCGCTCTTCGAGGTGCTCGTTGTGCATCATCATACCCACAAAATCATATCGGTAGGTATTCAACCCAAAGAGAACTCCCAATCCAACATCATCTATGCCTCCCTCCATCGCTCGATCCATCGCCTCGGTGTGATAATCATAATTACTCTTCGGTCCTGTGGGGTGGAGTCTTTCGTAGCTTTCGCGGTGGTATGTCTCCTGAAAGAGGGTGTATGTTCCGATACCAGCGAGGTGTAATTTCCGATAGTTCTCGACTGTTGTCGCTGCGATATTTATATTAACTCGTCGGATCGCTCCATTGCGATGCTTCACGCCATAGATCGTCTTTATCGACTCCAACACATACTCTATTGGGGAGTTTACGGGATCTTCGCCCGTCTCCAACACCAATCGTTTGTGCCCCATATCTTGGAGTGCAACAACCTCTGCGTAGATCTGCTCTTGGGTTAGTCGACGACGAGTGATCTCTCTATTTTTGAGTCGATAGGGGCAGTAAAGACAACCATTAACACAGTAGTTGGAGAGGTACAGAGGGGCAAATATTACTATTCGACCTCCATATATACTCTCCTTAATCTCCGAGGCGAGGGCAAAGATCGACTCAACAATGTCGCGATCGTCACACTCCAGCAACAACGCCGCCTCACGATGTGTCAAGCCCCCTCTCTGCGCAGCCTTCGCCATTACGGACTCTACCAATGGTCGGTTACCCTTGTTAGCTTTTGCAAAGTTAAGGGTCTGCTCAATCTCGCTGTGCGAGATAAACTCCGAGGCTATATTTGATTTTGGATTATACATTCTAGAAACCTATTTTTTTATAGAGGAGAAATTATTTTACACTACTTAGAACTCCCCTATAGTCACCCCTATCAAAATTAATAGAGTAACCAATTGATGACAAACGCTCTCCTAACTGCGACAACCCCTCTCCCGACTCAGCCCCAAATGCAGCTTTATTGTCGTAGAGCGAATAACTACTACGTATATCAGTAGGCGATATATTGGGCATAACAACATTCGCACCAGCCAATATACCCCGTTCTCGACCATCCTTGGAGAGTGTTGCAAGAGCCGTCGTTGATGGGATTAGAGCCGTCGGGTTTATAAGTCGAAAGATAGATATTAACTTTAGCGTCAACCCTACGCCTCCCGCCTCGTAGTGTGCAAAGGGGGTTGCGTGGTGTGGAATAAATGGTCCTATGCCAACCATCTGTGGTTTGAACCTCTCAATATACTCAACATCTTCGATAATGTGGTCGATGGTTTGATGGGGCGAACCGACCATTATTCCGGTCCCCACTTGATAGCCAATATCCCTCAACTCCTCAAGAGCGTGAACCCTACTCTCAATAGACATTCCCGAGGGGTGTAACACCCCATAGTGCTCCGCATTGCAACTCTCGTGACGTAGCAGGTAGCGATTTGCCCCCGCCTCAAATAGCCACTCATAGACATCGCGAGACCTCTCCCCCAACGAGAGTGTTATGGCTGTCGTTGGATACTCCTTGCGCACCCTCTCGACAAGCTCTATCAACCACTCGTCACTCATCGTTGGATCTTCGCCCCCCTGAAACACAAAGGTTCGAAAACCCAACTCATCACCTCGTCGGCAGCACTCCAAAATCTGATCTCTACTCAGCGAGTATCTCTCAACCTCTCTGTTGGAGGCTCGAATACCACAGTAGTAACAGTTATTTCGACAGCGATTTGTAATCTCGATCAACCCTCGCACAAAGACCTCTCGCCCGAAAATTCGATCCGCGACCTCCCTAGCAGATCGGAACAGATACTCAGCCTCATCATCACGACTCTCCAGCAGCGCTCGATACCCCTCAGAAGGAAGAGAGCTCTGATCGCGTAGCAGATCAATCCACTCTCTCGTCCTCATAACTCTTTGTCTGTCGAGACAGCTCTTGATTGAGTCGTTTCTTTGTAATCATAGCATTATCGTTTGCACTCGGACCGGTGATACAACCACCCTCGCACGCCATAACCTCAATAAATGGCTGAGGAGCCTTTCCGCTCTTTGCGTATGATCGCATAAGAGCTATACTCTTTTTGTTTATGTCGGCAACCTGAAGCGCCCCAACTGCGGCACTCTTCAAAAACGCATTCACAGCGCCACTAACACCTCCCGACTGAGCAAACCCGTGAGCCTCACGCACAGATGTATACTTCATCGGATAGGGCATACTATTTTCGGGATTGATCGACAACCCCTCGAAGATAGATGACACCTCCTCAAACGTCAACACATAATCTACAGCCTCATCTCGCTGCGCCTCCTTGCGTTTAGCCACACACGGACCTATAAACACAATCTTCGCATCGGGATACTTCTCCTTGGCAATACGCGCCGTGTAGTACATCGGTGAGCCCGTCGACGAGACATACTTCTTCATATCGGGGATATGTTTCTCGACCAACTCAATGTACGAAGGGCAGCACGATGTAGTCATAAAGGGTTGACCCTCCTCGATCTTCTCAAGCAACTCGTGTGCCTCGTTGCTCACAGTCAGCATAGCCCCCTGAGCAACCTCGATCACATCGTGAAAACCCATCTCCAACAACGCCCCATACACCCTCTCGATAGGCGCAGCAAACTGACCCAATATCGAAGGGGCTACAATAGCAACCACCTGCTTCTCGTTGCGAATATTCTGCAACACATCAAAGGCGTGCGAGATCTCGAATATCGCTCCAAAAGGGCACGCATTCAGACACTTTCCACAATAGATACACTTCGTCTCGTCGATTCTCTCGATTCCGTTCTCATCCTTGCGGATCGCCTTAACCGGACACACATCCTCACAAGGAACAGGTATATATACAATTGCGTGATAGGGACAACTGCGATAACAGATACCACAACTCGTACAAGCGTCGTGGTCGATCCACGCCGTACTATCTGCACCACGCGTATGCACCGCCCCCTTAGGGCAGTTTGCTTGACAACTTCTGGCAATACAACCTCGACAGAGGCTCGTAACCTCATAGTTTATCTGGATACAAGATGAACACGCCTCATCAATAACACAGAGTATCTCATCCTTAGGCTTTCCACTCGCTGCGCGCTCCATCACCTTGTGAGCATAAAACGAAAGCGGAATAGTCTCATCAAACTCATCGGTCATATCGAGACCCATCAACGGCAATGATTTATATTTCCACACCGCACGCTCCTTATGAATACAACATCTTCCCCTATGTTTTGACCCCTTAGGGCTCAACTCTATAGGTAGTCGGTCGATATTCTCGACCATTTCACGTTTACTCCACAACTTCACCAACTCCGTCATAAGTCGGTGGCGCACAATCATAACATTATTAGTAAAAGCCATACTCTCAAAGGTATTTTTTATATTGAAAACACTATAAAATCATCACTCAAAGACAAAGGTAAAAAATAGTTTTTAGAAACAACACACTCAAAGTAATTATTTCTTTACAAAATACACTTAGAAACGTTCACCATTTGGTAAATAGTATTTAACGCATTAATAACATCCGATCTATGACCAATTCAAAAAGAGCATCTATCTTTGCATCGAATTTAACATACACAAAGATAATTATGAGACTTTTTCTTCCATTTGCACTCCTATCACTTGTGGCGTGTGTTTCGTCGCCCGTAACAAGCAAGAGTGAGGCTACTGACCTATTTAGCTATGGCGAAGCTGTCGCTCAGATTCAACCCTTAGCACTAAACGAGATTTCGGGTATGGTCGAGAGCGACACCTACCCTCAACACTTCTGGGTACACAACGATAGTGGCGATGATCCAAACATCTACCTCATCAACCTACGCGGAGAGCTCGTGGCGACAGTTGAACTCGACGCTATTAATATCGACTGGGAGGATATCGCAATACATAATAGCAAGATTTATGTCGGCGAGATCGGTGACAACAACACCATCCACCCCTGCAAAAAGATCTATCGCATTGATGAACCACAGGTCGACACAACACATCTAGATGCGACGATCAAGAGCTCGCGTGTTGAGACAATGCAACTCAACTTCGCAGATACAAAACGAGATTGCGAGACGTTGATGGTTGATCCGTTGAGTGGAGATTTGCTCTTTGTGACCAAGCGCGAGGATTGGGTATTCCTCTACCAAACCCCATTCATTGCGACATCTGCGAGTGAGGAGATCCTCGTTAAGCGCACTGGACAGCTACAAATCCACGAGGCAACGGGAGGCGACATATCGCGAGATGGAGTACATATACTAATAAAGAACTACGACAAAATCTACTACTACACGCGAGACATCGAGAACGAAACACTCTCGCAAGCACTCTCGAAGAGACCCATAACTCTACCCTACCAACGAGAACCACAGGGCGAGGCTATTGCGTGGTCACACGACTCGAATAGCTTCTACACGATCAGCGAGAAATCTATGCGATCAACCGAAATGCCACACATTTATCGCTATACAAGAAGGTAAAAATAGTATAACAATCTATTTTCTACGTCGTCTAGGGGTTGCAATTTTAGCTATATCAACGGGGCTATATGCACTTAATCCTTTATCGCCAGTAAATATAAATACTTCGCAGGTTGATAATTTGGCATAATCGTTCGCTACGCTTACAATTGAGGCATCTCCAAAGGAGTGTTTTGCCGCAACGTTACCTAGCCACGTTTTAACTAAATCTTTTAGTTTGTCACCCTCCCATATCGAAGACTGTTTTGTAAATAGAGCCCACGGATTATCACCATTAATAGACTTTACTATAAAATCAGCAAACTCCTTAGCAACATTGTGTTTATCTCCATTACACTGCGCAATATGATTACCCGTCTCAATTATAGTCGCTAGAGGTAGAACCAATGTTGCTGATGCCGCTATCTGCTCATCAATGATCTTTTTCACATCATCATAGTTAAAGCACTCCTCGTCTGAGCCACAACTCTCCATTCCGGGGACTTGCAACCAAACACACAATATAGATGTATCGAGTATTATAATTTTATTCTTCTCCATAAACTATTCTATATTTCACCCATAGTCATTAATCCTCCGATTGAATTTACAGCCATTAGCTTAGGTAGGTTTTCAACCTCTTCGAGAAGTATAATTTCACTCGCACCGCTTGAATCGTCTCTCTTCACACAAGATATATATGGGATCATCTCATTCCCAATAGAGTTGATTAAAACAGGGTTGTGGGTTGTACAGAGAATATCTATTTGGCGTTCTGAGCTAAGCTCTTTTAATACGCGTACAAGATTCTCCGACCTTGATGGATGAAGCCCATTGTCAATCTCTTCTACAATTAACAGACTATTGGGTTTGCCTAGAAGCAGAGCTGTGATTATTGCAAGGAACCTTAATGTTCCATCCGACATACCTCTCGCATCAACCTCTATAGGTTCTCCTTGAACCCAATTCTCGATACAATACAACATTGCATCACTCTCAAATCGACCAACTTTTTCGACAAACACACTATCTATATCTTTTTCGGGAAGCGGTTTGAGATATTTGGTTAACTTCTCCTCTATTGTTTTTCTTTGCTCATCCTCTATTGCAGCTAAAACCCCGGCAATATTACTCGCATCAGGCATTAGTTGATCTGACAATTTGGAGTATATTCTCATATGGTTGGGTATAGGGTCGAGAATAAAGATATTTTTTAGCAGCTCATTTATCTGTAATGCCACCTCTTTAACCTCCTTAATAACAAGCAAGCTATCAATTTGACTTAACGTTGTATAGCTCCTATTTACAGTTAATTTTTTCTCACGACCTCTTTTGGCTGTATAGAAATATACATCTATTATTGGGTTGTCAACAGTATCGTTGTTGGTTGTCCAAAATAGACGTCTCGTGCCAGTTAAAACCTCTTTTTCGATCTCAATACCCTTTTCGGTTTTTCTAAAACCTATTTCGTATTGATAATCCTTTTTGTTTAACTCCACACAAATCTCTATAGAAAAGCTTTTTTGCCCCTTACGAGTAACCCACTCTACACCACCTCTCAACTCTTTGTATGATGTATCTCCATTGACAGCAGATAACACAGATGCCCCAGATGCCAATCTTTGGAGAAAGATAAAAGCATCAAGAATATTTGATTTACCACTCGCGTTAGTGCCTATTAGAAAAGTGAGCGAATCTATGTAAAGTTTAGCTTCAGAATAACTTTTCCAGTTATTTAGTTTAAGCTCTTTTATCATAAGTTTTTGTTTGCAAGATAATAAAATTTATTTTCATTTAGGAACTGTTTAAGCTTTTCTCGCTAAAATTGTTAAGAGAGAATTAGTGCTGATGAGTTAATAATCTCTACCACTGCTCTGCGCGGGCGGCGGCGGAGTGCTCTCCGCGGAGCTTTGTTTTCGCTGCGATTGTTAATAGATTGATTCTCAGTCTACTATATATTGATAAATGTTCGATTAAAGCTCTGCTTTATCTCTCATTTCCCAATATATAGCTACGTAGGCTGCGCCTACTATTAACAATCGAATACAAGTGTCAGACAAATCTAAAATAGAATACACATCCATATATAGCTATAGTTCAGACTGTTATATAGATGTCACAAAAAGTTAACGCATCACTAGTAAGAGAGAATTTAACAGATACTTAGAGTTAATATTTTAGACATACAAAAATAGTTAGGGGAAGATAACCAAACGTTACCTCCCCCAACTATTTTTATGACTGTTGATTACTCTATCCGCGGATAGCAGCAACACCCGGAAGGATCTTACCCTCCATATACTCCAACAAAGCACCTCCACCTGTTGAAACATATGACACCTTGTCAGCCAAACCAAACTTGTTGATACAAGCTACAGAGTCACCACCACCGATGAGTGAATAAGCTCCATTCGATGTAGCCTCAGCAATAGCCAATGCGATAGCCTTAGAACCAGCCTCGAACTTCTCGAACTCGAACACTCCAACAGGACCATTCCAAAGGATAGTCTTGCTCTCGAGGATAGTCTTCTTCAACTCCTCAACACCCTGAGGTCCTAGGTCAAGACCCATCCATCCCTCTGGGATGTCGTTGCTTGCTGTAACTTGAGTCTCTGCATCTGCTGCGAACTTGTCAGCTGCCAATACATCTGATGAGAGTACTAGCTCGATACCCTTCTCCTCAGCCTTCTTGATGATGTCGAGAGCAACTTGGAACATATCGGGCTCGCAAAGTGAGCTACCGATCTTACCGCCCTTAGCAGCCTCGAATGTGAATGACATACCACCACCGATGATGATCTTGTCAACACGATCCATCAATCGCTCGATGATAGTGATCTTCGACGACACCTTAGCACCACCAACAAGAGCAGTGAAAGGACGCTGTGGCTCTGACATTACAGAGTCGATAGCCTTAAGCTCGTTCTCCATTACATATCCGAACATTTTGTCTGTTGAGAAGTACTCAGCGATAAGAGCTGTTGAGGCGTGAGCACGGTGTGCTGTACCGAACGCATCGTTGATGTAGCAATCAGCGTATGAAGCGAGAGTCTTCACGAAACCTTTCTGAGACTCTTTGACAGCCTTTTTAGCAGCAGCCTTCTCCTCGTCTGTAGCATCCTCAGCAAGACCGCGAGCCTTACCCTCCTCTTCGCCATAGTAGCGAAGGTTCTCCAACAAGATTACCTCTCCGGGCTTGAGTGCCGCAGACATCTCAGCAGCCTTCTCTCCGATGCAGTCACCAGCAAACTTAACCTCAACACCTAGGCGAGCCTCGATAGCTGGGATGATCTGAGCAAGAGTGAACTTCTCGTCGTTGTTCTTCTTTGGGCGTCCCATATGCGACATAAGAATAACCGAACCACCCTTCTCCAACACCTTCTTGATTGTTGGGATTGCGGCACGGATACGTGTGTCGTCCGAAACTACTCCTGCGCTCTTCAATGGCACATTAAAATCTACGCGGATAATTGCGCGTTTACCTGAAAAATCATAACTGTCAATTGCAAACATAACCTTTAAAGTAATTTTATTGTTAATTAATACGTAATCTTCTATATGGAAGCAAAGGTAGGAAAAATAATCAATAGAATGTTAGTGTTTCTTAATATTTTTTGTTGCAAAGGGTTAACGCACCACTAGTAATATAATAATATACTATCCGAATTGATATTGCACCTCACCCCTAGACTCTCTTTGGTGCGGATATCACCAAACCAACCCCCGCAAAGATTAACATCGCAAATAGAACCGTTAGGTAGTGAAGTTTGTCGAGCCCAAATGCAACCGATATCGCCACAGCACCTGTTGGTTGAAGATATGTATATATACTTGTGACAGTTGGGGAGACTCGAGACAGCCCCGTCGTAAGCAACAGATTTGGGATATATGTAGGCATAATAACGAGGTATGCAACCGCCATCCATACGTGTGGAGTCCAGTTTGTAACGTCGACCTCTCGAAAGGAGTGAAATCCAAATGGGGTAAATATTATCGCCGCAATACAGAACATCCATCGAAGAACTGTAGTCGGTCGATATCTGCTAAGCAGATCCTTAAACCACACCATATATATAGCAGCTATAAAAGCACACAACAGCACCAATACATTTCCCAACATCTGGCTCTGTACATTACCATCCGATCCACCTGTCAATATGACCCCAATCGCCCCACCGAACCCGAGCAATACACCCAACAACTTACGAGGAGAGAAGCTCTCCGTGCCAACCAGCACCGATATAACCAACACCACAACCGGGGCAATCGTACCGATAATAGAGCCATCAATAGGGGATGTCATCGAGAGACCAAACAGCAACATACCCTTTCTCAATATTGCGATGAGTAGTGCCGCCCCCACCAAAGATAGGATGTCGCGTCGAGGGAGTTTTTCGCGAGGTTCAAATAGCGATGTGAGGGATAGTAGCGCTGTGACTATAATCGTTGCCGAGAATAACGGAAGAGGTTCGATATACTTTGGCATCACGAAGTTGTAGAGGGGAAATGAGCAGGCCCAAATTAGGCTGCTACCCAAAAGAGATAGATGAGCTGCAATGTTTTTCATAGTTGTTGATAGTTAAAGGGGCGTTTCTTAAAAACTATCAATGTCTACAAAATTTAGACCACTCACAACATAGACCAAGCGAAAACACTACTAGCGTTGTTTTGTAGGGGGGGGCTTACGAAATACGAATATTCAAAAGCTCCTTGCCCAACTCGTGCAGAGCCTCCTCGATCTCTTTTTTTCGCTCCGTGGAGGCTCGCTTTGCACCACAGATGTAGCTCGCTAAAAGGGATTGGCTTATGCCAACTCTCTCGGCGAGCTTCGATACTTTTATCTCCTTAAGGCGGCTGAAAACCTGCGCTACCTCATTTGTTGGCTCACGCTCCTCGTAGGTGAAACTCTCGAAACTAACATCCTCGTCGATGTTGTCCCAACGAATACCAAATGCGGTTATGCGAAACTCTGTTCGCTCCTCTTCGGTTGCGCTCATAAGCCTTGGATACCACGAAATCGACTGCCAAAGCTCCTTGCCATCTTCGGTGAGAATGAAGATCTTATCATCCTCGATCCGTACTTTTTTTACCTCCATAGCTGTAATGTTTTAGTTGTTGCCCAAGAACTTCTTCCACTCACGGATGAAGTTCTCGCGATTCTCCTCCAAAATGCTCTCTGCTAGTTTAATATCTTTGGGTTTGACGCCCTTGTTCTCTTTCAATATTATTTTTCTTCGATCTCGAACTTCGCCATTCCGTCCGATGTCTCAATATGAACGTGGATCGGTAGGTGCTCTCGCGAATAGAAGAAGAAACGTATTCCAAATAAAATTAATAGTGTCGGCATATTATAATTATTGTTGAAATTATTACTCTCCACAAATATAGGTAATAAATCTATTACCTACAAATATTGTGCTTGTTTTTCTGTGATTGAGGATGAAAGGGGTTGGATTGTATTTGCGGCAAAGGATAAATGTCTCAAAATATGGGATCACCCAGACCCATATAGATCAAAAAATCCACTTGGTTAAAGTGGATTTTTGAAACTTTGGTTAAAGTTGTTGTTTTTGGTTAATTTCCCGTGGTTGATTGGTGTGGGAGTTGAGGGATTCGAACCCCCGACCCTCTGCTTGTAAGGCAGATGCTCTGAACCAGCTGAGCTAAACTCCCAATATCTTTATGAGGCTAAATAAAACTGCTAACTTCTTCATTCTGCACATTCTTCTCTCGCCTCCCACCTATCTATTCCGCTATCACCCTTCGTCTCTCTGCTCCTCCTCTCGCCCTCTCTCTGTATGCAATCACGAAGATTCCACACCCTCAAAACAGCAACCTCTGCTCAAAAAAAACCCACCCTAACAATCTAGGAGTGGTTTAATTTGATGGACTCTCGTCCCTTGTGGGAGTTGAGGGATTCGAACCCCCGACCCTCTGCTTGTAAGGCAGATGCTCTGAACCAGCTGAGCTAAACTCCCGAAAAATGCGCCTGAACAAGGACTTGAACCTAGGACCCCATGATTAACAGTCATGTGCTCTAACCAACTGAGCTATTCAGGCATTTTTCAACCTCTCGAAGAATCCCCCTATCCATCATCGGATCAAGTTCTTCCCGTTTGGTTGTGCAAATATATGGCGAAAAAATTATATATCCAAAAAAAATGTGGATTTTTTCTTATTTTTTTGTATTTTTGTGATGTGACTAAATCTAACAATTCTATTTATATGCGACATATATTATTGACAATCTGTTTTTTACTTTCGTTGACGGGAGCTTTTGCGGAGACACTAAAATTTGACGATAAAAGTTGGAACTTTGGAACTATATCGGAGGATAACGAAGCGGTGAGCCACACATTCAACTTCAAAAACCTATCGTCGAAACCTGTCGTAATACACAATATTCGCACATCGTGTGGTTGTACCTTGGCGGAATACTCCCAAAAACCAATCTCCGGCGGAGATAGTTCGACTATAACAGTCACGTTCAATCCCCGATTTCAAGGAGGAACGATCAGCAAAAATGTATATATATATAGTACCGCCACACAAAAACCTATTGTCGTTACGATCGAGGGGCTTGTTACACCACGCAAAAAATCTATTCAAGAGCTATACCCATATACCATTGGGGAGGGAGGTCGCATTGAGGTTCTATATAAAACTATCCCGGGAGTTGTCAAAAATGAGTTGACCATTTCGACTGTGGAGTATTTCAACAGCTCCGAATACCCTATCGAGGTTGAGTTTCGACCTCGGAGGGAGTCCGAAGAGTTCAAACTATTCTTCGACCCGGGGGTTGCCGCAGGGGGTGTTGCCACTCTGGAGGTGGGATACTTCGCCGAGCGCTCACTAACAAAGAGTCGTACTCTTCGAGATACGGTTGACATCTATGTCAATGGCAAACGGTCGGACAAAACTCTATATATCAAAGGAGTAGAGAGCCAATTATATTAAAAAATAGAGCTACAAATAGAGAAAAATTCACAAAAAAGTACTACCTTTGCCACGTTTACGCAAAAAAAAAGAAAACCAATAGATAAAAAACAACTTATGTACAAAATTTTAGAGAAGAGGGAGATCGCAACAGGTATCTTTGAGATGCACATCGAGGCTCCACGAGTTGCCGCATCGGCACAGCCGGGGCAATTTGTCATCGTTCGAGCTAACGAGTCGGGCGAGCGTATTCCACTTACAATTGCCGACTACGACACTTCTAAGGGGAGCGTTACGATTGTGACACAAACCATCGGAGTATCTACACGTAAGATTTGTGCGTTGGAGGTAGGTGACTCATTAGCTGACTTTGCAGGACCGCTGGGACAACCTTCGGAGTTCGTCGAGGAGCCTATCGAGGAGTTGCGAAAGAGTCGTATTTTGTTTGTTGCAGGAGGTGTTGGTGCAGCTCCGGTATACCCACAGGTTAAGTGGTTGCACGAGCAGGGTGTGGCGGTAGATGTTATCGTTGGTGCTAAGAATACCGATATGCTGATCTTTACGGAGCAGATGGAGAAGGTTGCTTCGAACCTCTACATCACAACCGACGATGGCTCTCGTGGCGAGAAGGGACTCGTTACGGAACAGATAAAGAGACTCATCGAGGTTGAGGGTGTTAAATATGACGCGTGTGTCGCTATTGGACCGATGATTATGATGAAGTTCGTATGTCTCACAACAAAGGCGTTCGACCTCAAGACAATCGTCTCTCTCAACACGTTGATGGTCGATGGAACGGGTATGTGTGGAGCGTGCCGCGTAACTGTCGGTGGCAAGACGCGATTTACGTGTGTTGATGGACCGGAGTTCGATGGTCATCAAGTCGATTTTGACGAGGCAATGCGTCGAATGGGTATGTACAAAAGCCTTGAGCAGCGCGCTGCGGCAATTGAGGCGGAGAGAGCTGCGGGACATAAGTGCCGCATTGGTCTCGACAAGTAACGACAGATCCTAACACCTAACAAATATTTCAGAAGAAGAGATTATGGCAAATAAAATACCTCGCGTCGCAGCACGCGAACAAGATCCACAAATTAGAGCGACAAACTTCAAGGAGGTGTCGCTAGGTTACACCCAAGAGATGGCTCAGCAGGAGGCTTCTCGCTGCTTGGGATGCAAGAAACCAAGATGCGTTGACGCCTGCCCGGTGAGCATCAGCATCCCCGAATTTATTAAGCAAGTTGAGTTGGGCAATATGGCTGAGGCGGCAGCGATCATCGGTCGCGACAGCTCCCTACCAAGTATTTGTGGTCGCGTCTGCCCACAAGAGAGTCAGTGTGAGGGTTCGTGCATCCTTGGCATCAAGGGCGAGAGTGTCGCTATCGGATTGCTGGAGAGAACTGTTGGTGACTGGAAGATCGAAAATGCAACAAACGAAAAGGTGGAGATCGAACGCAATGGACACAAAGTTGCTGTCGTCGGTAGCGGTCCTGCTGGATTGGCGTGCGCAAGCGACTTGGCTCGTTTGGGTTATGAGGTGAAGATCTTCGAGGCTCTACACAAAGTTGGTGGAGTGTTGGTATATGGAATCCCTGAGTTTCGACTCCCCAAAGAGGATATCGTAGCTAAGGAGATCGAGGCGGTGAAGGCGCTCGGTGTAGAGATCGAGACAGATGTTATCGTCGGACGTACCGTGACTATCGACTCGTTGATGGATGACGAGGGCTATGAGGCGGTATTTATCGGATCGGGTGCAGGACTACCTCGCTTTATGGGCATCCCGGGGGAGAACCTCAACGGTGTTGTCTCTGCCAATGAGTTCTTGACGCGCGCAAACTTGATGCGTGCATATGACGACGAGTTCGACACACCAATATATGTTGGTCAGAGCGTCGTGGTTATCGGTGGTGGTAATGTCGCTATGGATGCAGTACGTACTGCAAAGCGATTGGGCGCAGAGGCTACGATTGTCTATCGTCGTGGCGAGGCAGAGCTACCAGCACGTCTAGAGGAGGTACACCACGCAAAACAGGAGGGTATCGACTTTAAGATGTTGACAAATCCGGTTGAAGTTGTCGGTACACCCGATGGGTGGGTTGACGCCATCCGCTGTGTGGAGATGGAGCTCGGTGAGCCCGACGAGAGTGGTCGTCGATCACCTAAAGCTAAGGCTGGCTCTGAGTTTGAGATCAAAGCTGACGTAGTTATTATGGCACTCGGCACATCGCCAAACCCCCTTATCCCAACAACAACAAAGGGACTAGAGACAAATCGTTGGGGCTGCGTTGTGGCAGATGACAGCGGCGCGACCTCTCGTGAGGGCATATTTGCCGGTGGCGACGTTGTGACGGGTGCCGCGACAGTTATCCTCGCAATGGGTGCTGGTCGTAAGGCTGCAACAGCAATAGATGAGTATATCCGTAAGTAGTGGTGAGCAACGATTAGTGCTGATGCGTTAATAGTCTCTACCACTAATCTCTACCACTGCCCTGCGCGGGCAGTGGTAGAGATTAACACACCAATACTATTTAGTGGATGTCGACGAAAGCCTTGCCGTTAATACTTAACGCAGCGGATTTGCATTCCCATTGCGCGATAGTTTGAGTCAGTCTCGGTGATGATTGTGCCATCGCCATCGTCGCCACCCTCTAGGTAGAAGCGCAGTGCACTTGCTGTTTTGTAGCCATCCGAGTCGTTTGCTGCGGCATCCCTACTCCAGTAGTAACCTGCCCACGGCTTAAATAGCTCTCCCGGAGCGTAGTTTTGAATTGAACCGTTCATATAGGCGCGACGTCCTGCCGCCACGAAGTAGTTGCTGTCGAATGTTGCGCCGTATACATATTCGTAACTATCTTTGTCGTTATCCGTAAGGTCGCGCGTGTCGTCGGCAACCAAGATCTCTGTAGCCTCACCCAACACTGCAAGCTCCGCCATCGAGGGGACTCTCCATCCGCGAGGAGATGGGTCGTAGATGCTCTTCTCGGCACTGTCGCCACCCCACAAGTCGTCGCGCTGATGTGCGGGAAGTAACCAGTCGTTGAGAGACTCCTCCGTACCTCCGATGTAGCTACCGGGGTTTGTGATTGAGTATCCGAGGAATCCTGTTGAGGAGTTTGCTTGATAGTAGGCATATTTTACCGATCCACTATCGTTATAAAGGTATGCGTCGATAGCTCCTGCGGCGTTGTAGTAGTAGGGTTGGATGAATGGATCTTTGCGCCCCCACTGGTAGTAGAGTCCATATGAGTCAAGTGTCTCCTCATAGTCGGCGTTGCTATTTCCCAAGGCACCTATGTTACAATTCATAAACTCAACATCATTTATTGTTGTCGACTCGATGCCGAACTCAGTGACCCATATGTGCCAACTCCAAATTACAGCACCCTGATCCGACAGCGCTGCGATTACGGCATTTCCGGGTATTAGATCCTCCTCGTCGCCATCCTCGTCGAGGTCATTTTCGTCGTATGAGGTGAAGAATCCGATCTTGTTGTCATACATCTTCACACCTGTTATCGGAGAGCCCACAGATCTCCACAACAACACACAATCTGTCGCTTTTGTCGACGCCTCGACGCTGCTTTCGCCACGCAGGTTTGGGTTGAATAGGTATACCTTACCGACTTCGCTCACGATCATTGAGTTTGCCTGTTGCCCGGTTGCCTCTAGGTCGATGAAGTCAACCATACCCACTTCAAGGTATGCATATGTGTATGTTTCGTCGTTTGTCGTACCTTGGATTATGACATCGCCCGTGTAGTCCATACCGACATAGTATCGACTTGGGGCGTAGACTGTCACCATACCGGTATTTGTATCGGAGTCGTACGACACTTCAGCCTCCCAACCAAGGGGTGTGTCGTATATTTCGAACTCATCAATATTGCTATATGTAAAGCTTGAATATAGCTCAGCACCGTACTCTTCGAGCCCAACATATACAGCGCTATGGTCGAGTGTTATCGAACCATATGTTGTATCTTCGCTACACCCCACGATTGTAGCCGAGAGGAGTAGAATGGCTGCGTATAGAAATTTTTTCATTGTCAAAATAGTTTCGCTTACTGTAGAATAACTGCAAATATACCAATTTTAGTGTAAATACATCTTAGTTTTTCACTTTTTTTTTTGACGAGCGTTAGTTGTCTCTACTCCGATTCTTAATTCCACAAGTTGTTTTATACAAAAAATAGGATTTTCGGGATGAAAATTGGGGCAAATATTATGTTTTATAAAAAAAATCTCTATCTTTGTAAACTAGCTACCATACTCATCGCTATTGTTTGAGGGGGTGTTTGGTGGTGATAGATTTACTATTTGGGGGGAAGATGGCAGATTTTAAGAACATAAATATACGCAACCGTCGAGCCACCTTCGATTACGAGATATTGGAGGAGTACGTTGGCGGAGTGGTGTTGGTCGGTACGGAGATCAAGTCGATCCGTATGGGCAAGGCTTCGTTGACAGATAGCTACTGCTACATAGATCGCGGAGAGCTCTGGATAAAGGGGATGAACATTGCGGAGTACCATTGGGGAAGCTGCAACAACCACGCCCCAAAGAGAGATCGTAAACTCCTCCTAAACAAAAAGGAGTTGGTAAAGATCGAGAGGTCGTTGCAGGATCGAGGTCTCACGATGGTGGGGTTGAAGTTGTTCCTCAACGATCGAGGTTTGGCGAAGGTTGTAGTGGGGCTGGCACGAGGTCGCAAAGCGTACGACAAACGTGAATACCTCAAAGAGAATGACGCCAAACGCGAAATGGCTAAGGCGCTAAAGGTTTATAAGTAACGAACAAAAGAGATTATTACAATAAATATATGTCATTGATCCTATCAATCGAGAGCAGCACATCAATCTGTTCGGTAGCAATAGCCAAAGATGGCGAGGTTATAGCCCTGTGCGAGAGCGCACAGGGACGAGACCACGCGCGTCTTGTGGCGAGTTTTACTGACGAGCTATTCAAGGAGTGTGGCATAGCACCATCTCAACTCGCAGCGGTGGCGGTGAGCAAAGGTCCGGGATCATATACGGGTTTACGTATCGGAGTGTCGTTTGCAAAGGGGCTCTGCTATGGGCTCAACATTCCGCTCATTGGGGTGAGCACACTCGAAGCACTCGTCGAGATGGCACGTAAGAGGTTAGAGCAGTGTGGAGTGGATGAAAACACGAAACTCTGCCCAATGATAGATGCAAGACGTATGGAGGTCTACACACAGCTCTTCGACGCTAGCGGTATAGCAATCAGCCCAATAGAGGCTAAGGTGATAGATGAGGAGTCATTCACTGAGCTACGCAGCGATGGAGGGCTGATTATTTTTGGTGATGGCGCTGCGAAGTGTGCTGAGAGCCTCGAATGGGCTACGCTGTTGGAGGTCGCCCCATCCGCGAGTGGTGTCGCGTCGATCGCCCAACGAGCACTCGACGCTCAACAGTTCGAAGATGTAGCGTACTTCGAACCACTCTACCTCAAAGAGGCGGTCGTAACAAAATCAAATAAGAAGTATTTCTAACATAACTAAAGATTAGCAACCAACCTAATAAATAAAAATTAACAAAAATAACTAATTTAAAACTTAACAAAAATTATGACAAGCAGCTCGAAACAAAATCAAATGTTGCCTATCGCAATGATGTTCGCACTGTTCTTTATGATCTCATTCGTCACAGGATTGCAGAATCCATTTGGCGTAATCGTGAAGGATCAGTTCCAAGCATCGAATCTTATGTCGCAGCTCGGTAATGCGGCAAACTTCATCGCCTACGCCTTTATGGGTATCCCTGCGGGAATGCTCCTAAAGAACATCGGTTACAAAAAGACCGCTCTTCTCGCTATCGGCGTAGGATTCTGCGGAGTGGGAATCTCTTACTTCTCGGGTATCGCAGAGAGCTTCGTGGTTTACTTGATCGGAGCGTTCATCTCAGGATTCTCAATGTGTTTGTTGAACTCTGTGGTTAACCCACTCCTTAACTCACTCGGCGGTGGTGGTAACAAGGGTAATCAGCTCCTTCTTTTCGGAGGATCTATCAACTCTATCGGAGCAACAATCACTCCCGTGTTGGCAGGTATCTTGATCGGTAACTCGCTCAAACCAACTATTGCCGATGTAAACCCAGCACTTTGGATCGCAATGGGTATCTTTGCTCTTGCATTCGTTGTGCTTTACTTCGCCGAGATCCCTGAGCCATATGCTGAGGATTCATCTTCGGAGTCGAGCGCAAAGAACGAGCATAGCGCACTTTCGTTCCGCCACTTTACACTCGGTGCTATCGCAATCTTTGCGTATATGGGACTTGAGATCGGTGTGCCAAACTTCGTAAACCTCTACCTTTCAGGCGGTAGCGACGTAGGAGGTATGGGTATGGATACCGGTACTGCTGGTGTTATCTGTGGTACATTCTGGTTCTGTATGTTGTTAGGACGTCTCTTCGGAGGTGCTGTTGCAGCAAAGTTCTCTAGTAAGGCGATGCTTACTTTCGTATCGGTTCTTGGTGTTGTGTTGACTCTTGGAGCTATTATGTGCCCTAGCGATATCACTGTAAATATGCCAGTCTTTAAGTCTGATATCTCGTTCGGTCTTGCTGAGGTACCACTTGGCATTATGTTGCTTATTTTGACAGGATTCTGTACCTCTGTAATGTGGGGCGGTATCTTCAACCTCGCTGTTGAGGGGTTGGGTAAATACACCTCTATGGCATCAGGTATCTTTATGATTATGGTTTGTGGAGGAGGACTCCTTCCACTTGTTCAGGGTGCTATTGCCGACAGCTTTGGTTATATGACAAGCTTCACACTCCTCGCTGTTCTCTACGCATACACACTCTACTACGCACTTATCGGTAGCAAGAACGTCAACACAGATATCCCCGTAAAGTAATTTTCGAGGGAGATTTTGCAGAAAATAATATAATAAATACAACAACCAACTAAAAAACATACAACGTTATGGCAGAAATGATTAAAAAAGTATCGGACAAATTCGTAGAGCTTTATGGTGTACAGGGTGAGTTATATGCCTCTCCCGGTCGTATCAACATCATTGGTGAGCACACCGACTACAATGGTGGATTCGTACTCCCCGGAGCTGTAGACAAGGGAATGGTCGTAATGATTAAGTTTAACGGAACAGACAAGGTTAACGCTTACTCTATCGACCTAACAGAGTCAACTACATTCGGACTTGAGGAGATCGACGCACCAGAGCAGGGATGGGCAAAGTATATCTTCGGAGTTTGTCGCGAGCTTATCAAGAAGGGTGCTAAGATTCAAGGCTTCGACACTACATTCGCAGGTGATGTGCCTCTCGGAGCAGGTATGTCATCTTCAGCAGCTCTTGAGAGCGCTTACGCTTTTGCACTCAACACAATGCTCGATTTGGGTTACTCTCGTATGGAGCTCGCTAAGGTGGGTCAGGCTACAGAGCACAACTACGTAGGTGTTAAGTGTGGTATTATGGATCAGTTCGCATCGTGCCACGGAAAGGCAGGTCACTTGATGCGCCTCGACTGTAAGACTGGTGAGTTTGCATATGTACCATTCGATCCAGAGAGCCACGGCTACAAGGTAGTTTTGGTAGACTCTTGTGTAAAGCACGAGTTGGTAGGATCACCTTACAACCGTCGTCGTGAGTCTTGCGAGAGAGCTGTTGCAGCTATCCAGAAGCTCCACCCAGAGGTAGAGTTCCTTCGCGACGCTAAGATGGAGTGGCTCGAGGAGGTTATCGGTCAGATCACAACAGAGGATTATATCCGCTCACAGTACGCTATCGAAGAGGTTAAGCGCCTATTGGATGCTTGCTACGCATTGGAGAAGGGTGACTACGAGACTGTAGGTCAGAAGATGTATGGTACTCACATCGGAATGAGCGTTCTTTATGAGGTAAGCTGCAAGGAGCTCGACTTCTTGAACGAGGTAGCTAAGGAGTGTGGCGTAACAGGATCACGCGTAATGGGCGGTGGATTCGGTGGCTGTACAATCAACATCGTAAAGGCTGAGTTGTACAACAACTTCGTTGCTGTAGCAACCAACAAGTACAAGGAGAAGTATGGTATCGACTGTAAGATCTATCCTGTCGTTATCAGCGATGGAGCTCGCAAGTTGTAATAACTTCTAGAGACAAAAATAGAGGGCTGCCGGATAATGGCAGCCCTCTATTTTTTTAGATGTTTACAGAGAACCACTCTATAACTTGCTGTATTATCGTAAGTTATAGAGTGGTTTTGTTTACGGGCTTTCTTGCAACAAAAGAACTATTATCGAAATTCTTATTTCTTTGTATATTTTTATGTTGTCAAAAATGTAGCTCAATATAATTTGGCTAACAACTAAAAAATTGATACCTTTGAAATAAAATATATGGCAAAGGCGAAAAAGCAAACAATACAAATCGAGAATAGTAATATCTCAATTATGCAACAACAAGGCGAGGACTATATCTCTCTTACAGATATGGCACATAGCCAGATGCAGGAGCATATTATATTCAAATGGATGAGCTTAAAGAGTACTATTGAATATCTTGGCGAGTGGGAAACGCTTTACAATCCCAATTTTAATTGTACCGAATTCGGTATAATTAAAAATTCAGCGGGAAGCAATAACTTTGTCCTATCAACAAAGCAGTGGATGGAGCGAACTGGTGCAATTGGACTTGTGGCTAAGGCTGGTAGATATGGTGGTACATATGCTCATCGTGATATTGCATATCATTTTGGTATGTGGATTAGCCCTCGATTCCAACTTTTGCTAATCAAAGAGTATCAACGCATAAAAGAGGAGGAGCAAAAACAAATCGGTTGGTCTGCAAAGCGTGAACTTGCTAAAATCAATTATCATATCCACACCGACGCAATCAAGGCTAATCTCATACCTGCGGAACTTACACCAAAACAAGTAGGCATTGTCTATGCAAACGAAGCCGATGTTCTAAATGTCGCTCTATATGGCGTCACCGCAAAGCAATGGCGTGAGTCTAACCCCGATTTAAAAGGGAATATTCGTGACTACTCGACCCATCAATGAACTAATCTGCTTGTCCAATATGGATAATATCAACGCTGTCTTGATTGGCGAAGATGTTTCTCAGCGTGATAGACTGCTAAGACTTAACGCTATTGCTATTCAGCAGATGAGAGTGCTTGTAGATGTAGAGAATAGAAAGTTGTTGAAATAAAAGTAGTATTGCTGGTTAATCCAGTTTGATAATTTCCTCAATACTTCGGGGCTAATAGTTTGTTCTATTTGACCATATTCAGATATAGAACCGCTTTTTACCTACTGAAATAGGTGGTTTAGTCCGTCACTATCAAGTTGGCTACTGAACAACAAAAATACACCGATATATTCTCCAAAATTGAATGGAAAATATATCGGTGTACTCTTTTTTTCTTGTGTTAGGAAGAGATACGAGTATCTTTAGCACCTTCTGAAGGTGCAATCTCCACCCACCGGAGGCGATCCTTAATCCTTACAATCCGCGAACGTTCTTCTCCCAAGTCCAAGTTGCGGCTAGGGTATCGTCGAGGTTGCGAGTTGCGTGCCATCCGAGCTCTTCGTTAGCCTTCGTTGGGTCGGCCCAAATTGCGGTGATATCTCCGTCGCGACGAGGTGCAATCTTGTAGTTTACCTTAACGCCATTAACCGCTTGGAAACGTGTCAAAAGCTCCATTACAGAGACTCCGTTACCTGTTCCGATGTTGAAGATCTCATAGTCAGCCTTAGACTTTCCAGACAACATTCTCTCCACAGCAACAACGTGAGCCTTCGCAAGATCTACTACGTCGATATAGTCGCGGATACAAGTACCGTCGGGAGTTGCGTAGTCATCGCCAAACACCGATAGACACTCGCGTAGTCCAGCAGCCGTTTGAGTGATATATGGAACGAGGTTTTGAGGAACACCCTGAGGGAGCTCACCGATAAGAGCTGTTGGGTGTGCACCGATTGGGTTGAAGTATCGAAGAGCAATACCGCGCATTCCCTCATACTGAGTCATCGAGTCGCGAAGAATATCCTCACTCATAGCCTTCGTGTTGCCATATGGAGAGAGAGCGGGTTTACGAGGAGTCTCCTCTGTAACGGGCTGTGCGTCGGGCTCTCCGTAGACGGTGCAAGATGACGAGAAGAGGATGTTTGGACGCTCATACTTACGCATCAATGCGATGAGGTTCATCAACGATGTAAGGTTGTTAGAGTAGTACTCCAAAGGTTTTGTTACAGACTCACCAACAGCCTTAGATGCAGCGAAGTGAATTGCCGACTTGAAGTCGTGTTTTTTGAATACCTCCTCGAATGCTGCGTAGTCGCAACAATCAACGTTGTAGAATGGTACGTCAACTCCCGTGATCTTACGAACCCCCTCTACAGCCGCTTCGATAGAGTTCGACAAGTTGTCGACGATAACCACGTCATAACCTGCCTCGATAAGCTCTACGGCAGTGTGCGAACCGATATAACCGGCTCCTCCAGCTACTAGTACTGACTCTTTCATAAATTTTATTTGGTTTGTTGTTGTTTAATAAAATGTGTAAAAGCAAAAGTATAAAAATTATTCGATATTATCATCAATTACTCAATAAAATATCAGAGGGTAAACGCACAAAAGGAGGCTATAACTTTACTCACGCCGCGAGAGTAGGAGTATTTTTAACGATCACATCAAATAAAGAGATACGAAAGTATCTCCAGCACCCGTGGGGGTGCAATCCCCACCCGCCGGAGGCAGACCCCGACTATACCCCCTCGCCACCACCGCTAAAAAAGCTATTTTTCAA